>CAZIUM010000118.1:0-8718 GCA_964542285.1 uncultured Lentisphaerales bacterium | reverse complement strand
TACTCGCTCAACATGGAACAGCCTTTCTTCAAGGTGCGCAGCATCGAAACCCGCATCTCGATTTACAATGGCGCCACGGTGGTAATGGGCGGCATGATTACCGAAGTGCGCACCGAAATCGACGACAAGATACCGGTCATCGGCGATATTCCGTTAATCGGACGGCTGTTCCGCAGTCGCTACGATCACAGCGAGAAACGCAACCTCTTGATTTTTGTGACGGCGCGACTGGTCGACCCGGCCGGACGTGCCTTGAAGATGCAGCAAGACATGGCCGGGGCTCGCGCAGCGGAACCCACCGGGAATGCCGGGGGCGACGCGGTCTCGCCCTGATGCTGTTTGCGGTGTTTTTACGCACATGGTCCGTGCTTGCGTAAAGACGAAGCGCGGATTATTCCACAGGTTGTTTCATCGTCGACCGACCGACTCGAGGTTGCGTCCGCGTGGCGGGGATTTCCTTGCTTGCGGAGGATTGGAGTCGCAGATGACCGCTGCCTGTCGGATGCGGTTCCACATGGTTTCCTCGATTAAACAAATCGCTATAACGGGCGGTATCGCTTGCGGAAAGAGTTCGGTGGCCGGCTGGTTGCCTGCGCTGGGCGGTGAAGTGATCGATGCCGATGAGATCGTTCACGAGCTCGAGGCCCCTGGGGGGGCCGCGGTGGAAGCCATCGTGGCGGAGTTCGGCGGGGATGTATCGAATGCGGAGGGCGGGATCGATCGTCGGGCGTTGGGTCGGTTGGTGTTTGACGACGAGGCGGCACGGAAACGTCTCAACGCCATGGTACATCCTCTCGTTGCCGCACGCCTGAAGGATTGGTTGGCGCGTCCGGTGGACGGAACGGTACGCTTTCGGGCCGCTGTGATTCCACTGCTGCACGAGGTTGGTTGGACTGAGCCGCGATGGGACGCCGTGATCGCCGTGGTCGCCCGTCGCGCGACGCAACTGCGCCGACTGGAGGCGCGTGGTCTGTCACACGCGGAAGCGTGTGCTCGGATCGACAGCCAGTGGCCCTGTGAATGCAAGGCCAGGCTGGCGGATTTTGTGATCCGCAATGATGACGATTTGTCGCGCTTGCATGCGAAGACGATTGAAACGGTCAAACGGTTGCTGGAGAACGAGCCATGAACGAAGATCAAGACAAGGTTCAATCAGACGGGAAGCAGGATTCGTCCGCCGATCGGACGGATCGGAAGGACAAGATTGATTCCGAACCGTCGGATCGGAACGAAAATACCCCCGCCGAACCGTCGGATCGGAATGACCGGGGCGCCGGCAACCCCGAGACGTCTGCCGCCGCCGGGGAAACGTCGTCCGAGGATGGTCAATCTTCCGAAGACGACAAGTCCAAGAGCGGCGAAGAGCGACGCAAGAACGATGGGGGGGCCTCCGGATCCCGTTGGAGCCGGCATCCGCGCAATCGCGGCCGACGATTCAACGACCGGCGCAGCGAGCGTCGCGACAAGCACAGTCAGGATGCAGCCGGGGCGCAGAATGGAAAAGAGGAAGCGGCAGGCGATGGCCCCGAAGGGGACGATGCGGGCGAGTCCAGGCCGCCGTTACCGCCTCTTCATTTGAGCGAATTGCAGCAGAAGGAATTGCCCGAAATCCACACCATGCTCGAGGGCATGCTCAAGCCCGAGGAAATCGCCTCGTTACGCAAGCACGAGTTGATTGTCGAGTATCTGCGGGTGTACATGCGTCGTGGCGGCACGGTGCATACCAAGGGGGTTCTGGAAATCTTGTCGGATGGGTTTGGATTTCTGCGTTCGCCTCGGGCCAGTTATCTGCCCTGTCCCGAAGACGTGTACGTAGCTCCTTCCCAGGTGCGACGCTTCGGCATGCGCACCGGCGATTTGATCGAAGGCATCATCCGGGACCCGCGGGAGCGGGGCGAGCGCGGCAAGGAGAAATTCTTCGCCTTGGCGCGGGTCGACACCATCAATGCCAAACCGGCGCCCGAGGCGCGCAAATGCGTGCCCTTCGAAAACCTGACTCCGTTGTTTCCCGAGCGCCGCATCCGGCTTGAAACCACGCCGGAAGAAATCGCCATGCGAGTCATGGATATTTTCACGCCCATCGGCATGGGACAGCGTGGCTTGATCGTGGCTCCTCCGCGTACGGGCAAAACCGTGCTGCTGCAGAAATTAGCCAATTCCATTTCCGCCAATCATCCCGAGGCGCACCTGATCACGCTGCTGATCGACGAACGCCCCGAAGAAGTCACCGACATGCAACGCCATACCAAGGCGCAGGTGCTGAGTTCGACCTTCGACGAGGCCCCCGAACGTCACGTGCAGGTCGCGGAAATGGTCATCGAAATGGCCAAACGCATGGTGGAAAGCGGACGGGATGTCTGCATCCTCCTGGACAGCATTACGCGGCTCGCGCGCGCCTACAATACGCTGCAGCCGCACAGCGGTAAGATTCTCTCGGGCGGGGTGGACGCCAATGCCCTGCACAAGCCCAAACGCTTTTTTGGCGCGGCACGCAACATTGAAAATGGCGGCAGTCTGACCATCATCGCCACGGCGCTGGTCGATACCGGCAGCCGCATGGACGAAGTGATCTTCGAGGAATTCAAGGGGACCGGCAACATGGAATTGTCGCTGGACCGCGCCATGGTCGACAAGCGGGTTTTTCCGGCCATCAACATCGAAAAATCCGGCACCCGCAAGGAAGAGCTCCTCCTGCACCCGGATGAATTAAACCGAACCTGGATTCTGCGCCGCGCTCTCAATGGGGTTCCGCCGGTGGAGTGCATGGAAATGATCATCAAACGCCTCAAGGCAACACGCAGCAATGCCGAATTCCTAATGGGTATCAAGGAGTAGTCCTCATCATGAAAGTTGAAAATCAAAACGTCGGACCCTGCCGTATTAAACTGGTGGTACGGGCCGAAGCCGACGAATGTCGCGCGGATTATGAAAAAATCGTCACCGAGTTCATGCGTCATGGAAGACTTCCGGGGTTTCGCCAGGGCAAGGCCCCGCGTGCCATCGTGGAAAAGAAGTTTCATGAAGAAATAGCGCAGGAGACCCGAAGAGAGCTAATCTCTCGGTTGCATCGCGAGGCGATCGAAAGCGAAAAACTTGAAGTGGCCAACATTGTCGATGTCACCGATATCCTATTTTCGCCTACCATGGGCATCTCGTTCGCCCTGGTTGTGGATGTCGCGCCGGAATTCAAACTGCCCAAGTATCAGGGCATTCCCCTGACGATTAAGGATGTGGCCGTGACCGACCAGGATGTCGTGGATGATCTGGAACGGTACCGCGACATGTTTGGCGGATTCGAGGACGGGGACGGCGCCATCGCCGCCAAGGACATGGCCGTGGTGGATTACACCGCGACCTGCGACGGCAAACCCCTGTCCGAGATCACGGAGACCGCCGGCACCCTGGCCCAGGCTGACGACAGCTGGGTGCAGGCTTCCGACGAAGGCTTCATCCCCGGACTGGGACGGGAACTGGTGGGGCTTGGGACCGGAGACGAAAAGGAAATCAAGATCAAGTTTCCCAAGGACTTTCGTGACGAGAAACTGCGGGGACGCCAGGCCCTTTACCGGGTGAAGGTAAAACGGGTGCGCCACCACAAGCCCTTGACGGACGACGAACTGGTCAAGCAGGTGGGGGTCGAGAGTCTTGAAGAAATGCGCAAGCGCTTGCGCGAGAACATGGAACAACAACGCACCGACGAGGAAAAGCAGCGGCAACAAACGGAAATCGAGGAATTCCTGCTCAAGAAATGCTATTTCGAAGTGCCGCAACTTCGTGTGGATCAAGCCGCCCGCGGCTACCTGCGCATGATGATTGAGGATGTCACCCGGCAAGGCGGCGGCAAGACGTACCTCGACGAAAACCGCGACAAGCTCATCGAAAACGCTCGCGCCATGGCAGCCCGGCAAACACGCTTGAACTACATTTTCGCCGCCATCGCCAAGGAGCAGGAGATCAAGGTGCCGGAGGAAGAAGTTCCGGGAGAAATGCAGCGGGTGGCACAGGCGATCATGCAGCGGGATCCCAAGCGCCGGGATATCAAGGACGTTTACAAAGATCTTCTTAATTCCGGGGCGGTCGATGAAATTCATCAGAACCTTCTCAACACCAAGGTGCGAGACTGGTTAATCGGGGCCGCCAAGACCAAGTGACCGGAACCCATGGCAGATTTGCTTCGTCGGCGGAATTGCGATCCTGGCTTGTCGACGCACGCCGCCGTCGCCGGCAATGGAACGATTGGCGCTGGCAATTGCGCCACGCGATGGGGTCGGTCGATATGGTCCGGTTGGGCTGGTTGCGCGAGGAACCCGCCCTGCGGGCCTCGGTGCGCTACGAAGCGCGCGTAACGCCCTATGTCCTGTCGCTGACCGATTTCAACGAGGCGCGGGATCCCCTTCTGCGGCAATGGCTGCCGGACGGGCGGGAGATGGCGCGCCTGTTTTCGGACGCCAGCGACGATCCTTTCGGCGAACTGGGCTCCACGCCGGTCCCCGGACTGGTGCATCGGTTTCCCGACCGGGTTTTGGTCATGGTGTCGCGCGGGTGCGCCATGCGCTGCCGCCATTGCACCCGTAAAAACACCCTGGAGGCCAGCCCCGTGGTGAAGGGGCGCGCGGCGCTGTCCGCCGCCGTCAAGTATGTCCGGGAACATGCGGAGGTGCGCGAGGTCATCCTGTCCGGTGGCGATCCGCTGTTATTGGCTGACAAGGCGCTGGTGGCGCTGGTGGAGGCTTTCAAGGCGTTGCCGCAGGTGGATGCCGTGCGGATCGGAACGCGCGCTCCGTCCGTGCTGCCCATGCGCATCACGACAACTTTGGCCCGCTCGCTGGGACGCGGCGGTCGATTGTGGATCAACACCCAGTTCAATCACGCAGGCGAGCTGACCCGAGAGTCGGCGGCAGCCTGCGCTCGCCTGGCGAATGCCGGCATCCCCCTCTCCAACCAGGCTGTGCTGCTGGCGGGGGTCAACGATTCGGTGCAAGAAATGGCCGCGCTCTGCCGCGGGTTACAGCGTATGCGTGTCCGACCCTATTACGTTTTCCAGTGCGACCCCGTCACGGGATCGCTGCACTTTCGCGTGCCGGTGTCCAGGGCGCGGCGCATTGCCGGGGAACTGGCCAAAAAAGTGGGGGGCCTGGCCCTGCCTCGCTTTGTCGTCGATGTGCCCGGCGCGGCCTGCAAGCGGCCGGTTTAGCCGGTTAGTGGAAAATAGCTCGCAGCCAACCCGGGGGACGGCGGGGACGGCGGGTTTGGGCATCGATGAAGGCCAGCACGGTAAAGCCTTCGGCCAGGGTTTTGCCGGCCTCGTTGTACAGGACATACTCGAAACGCATGCGGGCCCCCGGCGGTTTTTCCAGCCGCACGTTGACGGTCAGCAGGTCGTCGTAATATGCCGGTCGATGGTAGGACACGCCGATTTCCACCACCGGCATCATGACCCCCTGTTCCTCCATGGCGCGATACGAGGCGCCGCAGGCCCGCAGCGCTTCGGTGCGGGCGGCTTCGAAATATTGCACGTAGTTGCCGTGCCAGACAATCCCCATTCGGTCCGTTTCCGCATAGCGCACCCTGAGGGTCGACTGGTGCTCGAACGGCAGTTTGTGTTTCATGGCCATGTTGGAATCATGACAGATTGAGACGTTTCAGGCAAACGAAACGCTCTCCCGTCGGCAAATCGTTTGCAGATTCGAAAAGATGGGGTTATCCTTTCTCCTTTCGACCAGAGGTTCAACCGGGAGAGTCACGCCATGCCGTCACGGCCCAACATTTTAATCATGATTCCCCATGATCTGGGAGATTTCCTGGGATGCATGGGACACGCGGACGTTTCGAGTCCCCACCTGGACCGGATGGCGCGTCGGGGGGTCTGTTTCACAAACTGTTTCACCACCTCTCCGGAATGCACCCCGAGTCGCGGCGGGTTGATGACGGGACGGTACCCCCATCAGAACGGATTGATGGGGTTGTCGAATTTCGGGTGGTCGTTGCAAGTGCCTCACCTGGCCGCGGTGCTGCGCGACCTGGGCTATGAAACGCATCTTTTCGGTTTCCAGCACGAAACGCACCATCCGCCGGAGACCCTGGGTTACCAGGAATGGCATTCGCGGGAGAACTTCCATGCGGCTTCCGTGTGTGCCGCCCTGCGGGAGTTTCTGGAGACCCCCCGTGACGAGGAATCGCCTCCCTGGTTTGCATATGCCGGATTCACCGAGACCCACCGCCGCTGGGTTGCGGCGGGTGAAAGCGAAGTGGCCCCGGACGAGATTATCGTGCCCGACTGGTTGCCGGATCGTCCGGTGGTGCGCAAGGACCTTTCGCGGTTCTACCACGACATCCGGGTGCTGGACCGGGAGGTTGGGTCGGTGCTGGAGACCCTGGATCGCGCTCCCCGCAGGCAGGATACCCTGGCGATCTTCACGACCGACCACGGCGCCGCGTTTCCGGGAGCGAAGGCCACCCTGTACGATCCCGGCATTCACGTGCCGCTGATTCTGCATCGACCTGGACACGTGGAGGGCGGTCTGCGTCATGAGGTCCTGTTGAGCAACCTCGATCTGGCGCCCACGTTGATCGAACTGGGCGGCGGAACACCGTCCGACAAGCTGGCCGGCCGATCGTTCCGGTCCTTGCTCGAGAAGCGTGCCTACCGGGAACGGGACTGGGTGGCGGGCGCGCTTTTCTACGATGTGGCCTATGATCCAATGCACTACATCCGCACCCGGACTCATAAATACATCCGCTCCTTCGCGGTGACCCCGGAATCGGCCCGCGGCGCCGACCCGGAAGTGCTGTCGACCTTCGAAGCCGGGCGCTGGGTACGGGTGGACGATTTCGACGTGCTGACCAGTCCCACCTGGCAGGCCCTGGCGACATCACAAGGCCGGTCCTGTCCTCCGCCCGAGGAGGAATTGTACGATTTGCGATCCGATCCCAGCGAACGGATCAACCGGGCGGACGATCCCTCCGCGCGCGATGTTCTGGAAACGATGCGCGGGCACATGAAGACCATGATGGTTTCGACGGGGTCTCCTCTGCTTCGGGGGCATGTCGCGCCGCCGGAAAGGCAGAAGGAGGCCTTCCGCAGCCATACGCCCGGGTCCGCCGCGTTCATGCGCGAAATACAAGTGCGAAAGGGCTTGCTGTAATGCTCCTCGTCGGAACGGCAAAGCAGGAAATCACGCCTCGAACGGGCGCGCTGATGGCGGCCTTTCCAAGGGGGCCGGAGCGGGTTCCGCGCCGGGCGGCCGGAGTTCTGGACCGGCTCTACGCGCGCGCGCTGGCCCTTGAGGACCCAACGGAATCCCTGCTGATCGGCAGCGCCGACCTGTGTATTCTTCGCTCCGTCAGCGTTCGGAGAATTCGTGAACGGGTGATGGCCGATCTGCCCGAAGTGTCGCCGGACCGGATCGTGCTTGCCGTTACGCATACCCATTCGGGAGCGGAAACCAGTTTCCTGTTCGGTGCGACGCCGGAGGACCCGGACGTGCTCCGGATCGAAGAGAGGATCGCGGAATCTCTGCGCCAGGCCTGGTTGGACCGGGAACCCGCGCGCCTGTCCATCGGTCGTCAAGGCCTGGAGGCAACCCACAACCGGAGAGTGCGGGACGAAAACGGACGTTCCAGAATGGTGGTCGAATTCCAGCCTGACCTTACCACCGGACCGGTCGACCCGGAATTGCTGGTGTTGAAATTCACGTTGCCGGACGGCAAGCCAAAGGCGGTGGCGTTCCATTACACCGCACATGCGCTCACATTGGGGCCGGGGAACGACCTGTTTTCGGCCGATTACCCCGGGGACGCCTGTCGCCGGATCGAAAAAGCGTTTCCCGGCGCGACCGCCCTGTTCTTCAACGGCGCCGCGGGAAACGTGCATCCGATGCAGTGTATGCGAACGGACCCAGAGGCCCTCGAGAAGTTCGGCGCGACCGTGAGCGCCGCCGCGGTGTCCGCCGCAAATTCCGCGACCCCGGTGGACGTCCCGTCGCTGGCCGTCAAAACCGAATCCCTGGACTTTCCTCATCGAACGCAGCGGGAATTAAAGGTGTCCGTCGAGCTGGGCATGATCCGTCTGGGGCCGATCTGGCTGGCCCTCGCGCCGGGCGAGGTGTTCGTGGAATACCAGTTGCGTTTCAAGCGCGCGATCGCGCCACGCCGGGGAACGGTGATCGGCTACGCCAATGGATGGCCGGGGTATATTCCCACCCGCGAAGCCTATGCCGAGGGTGGGTATGGCGTGGATGTCGCCACCCGGGACCCACCCCAATACAGCCGGACGTCGCTGCCGCCCGGAGCGGGCGAAGCGTTCCTGGAATGCTGGCTGGCACTGGTTCGATCCCTGGCCCAGAATTGAATCGCGGTCGAATTCACGGCATCACGTAGAGTGCCAGAATGTGATAGACCCGTGCCTTGATGTTGGTCCACCACAACACCTCGCCGGGCATGCTCCAGGGAGTCGTAACCTCTTGGGGGAACATCGGCGTGAAAGCTCAAGGTGAACGAAATATTTCCCGGATCGAACCCGTTCGGTCCCCAGGGATAGTCGTCCTCGAGCCACGAACCCCAAAGTACGATGATTGCGATGGATGAACGTTTCGCGCACAAAAATCGTCCGCCAACGTAACATTGATAGGGCCTGTCCGCAGGAGCTACCGGTACAAGGCCACCCATTTATTAAAAAAAATTTCCGGCACGTGAATTTTAACTTTTTTGGTGGCACGG
>CAZIUM010000117.1:0-8773 GCA_964542285.1 uncultured Lentisphaerales bacterium | reverse complement strand
CAGGCCATCAGTCGATGGTCGGTTACGGCGCCGATCATGCGGCGAAGTCGTCGCCCTGCAATGGCCTGGATACCCTCGGACATGTGTTTCATGCCCAGGAGGAAGAGGCTCAACCCCCCGACAATTTTAAAAAGCATGGCTAGATCGACGACACCATCCATGAAAAATCCTTGGTTGTTCTCGGCAAAATTCCGACCGGCAAGCGAGGTATGGAACCGTTCCCGGTCTACTACGATGGGATGCAGTCGGGATATTAACAAGCGTTCCGGGGTCTGTCCACGGGAATTGACAATGTCGATTTCTGGAATGGCAACGCGGTCGTCAGGATGCGCTCAGCCCTCATGCCGGCGGAAATCGCCCGCGGACCGGACCAGGCGCAGCAGGCTTGGCGAAACTTTCCAGCGACGCCCGTCATCGGCGACGAGGCTGACGGTTTTCTTGTTGAGCTGCAGTACCATGCCTTCGACCATCCGTCCGTCCGCTGTCGAAAATGCGACCCGGTCGCCTTCCGTGAAGCGGACCATCTGGCGGGTGGCCTCGGCCTGGGCAATGAGCTTCAGCCGCTCGACGATCAGCCGGTTCAGGAAAAGCAGGTCGTCTTTTCCCAGACGTTTGATGGCTTCCACGGCCGACAGTCGGTCGATAATCTTAACGCTTCCGTCGTTCACAATGCGCTCTCCATACGTTGGTTTGTATCAACCGGGCTCTGGCTCATGGGGGTTAGGAATCCTTGCATTCCATCGGTGCGATGTCCAGTCGGATTGTCCGGTCGTTTTCCGGGCGCAGCGTCCAGACCCATTCGGCCAGGGCGCCCAGGAAACGCCGGTCGTGACTTACAAGCACCAGGGCGCAGGGACAGTCGGCCAGTGCGTTCTCGATGCACTCGATGCTGGGCAGGTCCATGTGGTTGGTGGGCTCGTCCATCACAATCAGGTGCGGGCCGCGAACCACTCCGAGCGCCAGCATGATTTTGCGGATTTCGCCGGGACTCGGAAGCTCGCTGGCAATCAGTCGCCTCGGTCGCGAACCAAGGCGACTGACGCTCGTCATGACCTGGCCGAGCGTTTCGCGCGGGAGTTCGTTCGCCTCGCGCAGGATGGCCCGGGAACCGTCGGAATCGATCTCCTGCGGGATGGAGAGGATTCGCTCCCTGGGCAGATTGAACAAAGGGTGCAGGTGGCGCAACAGGGTGCTTTTGCCGGCGCCGTTGGGACCGACCAGCGCGATGCGGTCGGTCGGGCCGATTCGCAGGTCGGGGAAACGTAGTTCCCGACCGTCGCCGAGACGAATCGAACCGGCTTCGAGACGAAGCAGCGCATTACGTGCCGAGCGTCCGGCATCGGTCACCCAAAACCCCATGTCGTACTCCTTGCTCACTTGCACATGGGCGCGTTGGTCTTCGATCCGCCGCGCGCGGCCGTCGATCGCCGCGCTTTGTTTCGTGGCCCAGCCATCTTTGTTCGTCAGTTTGGCCAGGTTGCGTTTGGCCCGGCCGTCCGGATCCTGTTTCGAGGCTTTATGGCGCTTGCCGGCGCGCGCATCGGCCGAGGCCTGTGCGCCCGCCTCGCGACGCCGCTGCGCAGCCTGCTTGAGGCGCTCGGTTTGATGTCGGAATCGGTCATCGGTCGCGCGTGCACTCTGCCGTTCCAGGCGTTGCTGGGCCAGCCCCTCCGTCACGCCGCCCGGTCGGACCGTGACATTCGGCGGGTCGATGAAAACACATTGCGCGCAAAGCGCATCGAGGAGTTCGCGATCGTGACTGACGAGCAGACCGACCCCCCGAAACCGGCGCAGGGTCGCCAGCAGCAGGGCGCGCGCGTCGGCGTCAATGTGGTTGGTTGGTTCGTCGAGCGCAAGGAGGTCCGGTTCCTGCCAGAGGGCGGCGCCGATCTGCAGGCGCTTGCGTTCGCCGTGGCTGAGCGTCGGCCAGCGCGACAACCAGTCCGCTCCCAGTTGCAGGCGTCGCTGCAGGTCGCCGGCGAGCGGGTCGGTTGCTTCCAGAAACCGAGCTCCGTGGGATGGTGGGTCGTCGGTCCGCTGCGGGGCGTACACGGCGGCGGCCAGCTTTTGCACGCGTCCCTGCCGCGGTTCGATCTCCCCGATGGCAAGCTTCAGCAGAGTGCTTTTGCCGGCGCCATTGGCGCCCACGATGCCCGTCCAGCCCGGCGCGAAATGGACGCTGATCCCTTCAAAGAGAGGATGCGCCATTGAAGCATAGCCGAAGCAAACCTGGTCAAAACGTAGAAACATGTAAGGATTCAATGGTTCTTGTTAGCGTAAAAAGTTGTTGCAATCGTATTCAAAATCGGAATCCAATGCCAGTCTGAAGAAGTGTGGGAGGGGGTGGGCTTACTTTGACAAGCCACCCTTCGTGGAGACGGAACTTGACCCTGACGGTGGGTGTTGAGAACATCTGGGACGATCTTTTCGAGGTGTTTCCAGGACAGCCACCCGCAGGGCGTCGTGGGTACGCTTTGATGGCGTATGATTGGTAAAGACGGGGTCTGCAAGAAGGAACGGCGACATGCATGACAAGCGGGTGGATTTTCGGATTCTCGGGGCGCTGCGCGAAGCCTCCGGCGCCTTTGTGTCCGGCGAAAATCTGAGTCGCGATTTGGGGATCAGTCGTGCGGCCTTTTGGAAGCGTATTCATCGGTTGCGGGATTTGGGATACTGCATTGAGGCGCGGTCACGACGCGGATATCGACTGGCGGCTTCACCGGAGGCGCCGGTCGAGGAAGCGGTCCTCCCCTTGCTGCAAACCCGCTTTCTGGGGCGGGAATTGCGGTATCTTGCCAGCACCGACTCCACCAATTCGCAACTGGAAAAGCTGGCGCGGGCAGGGGCGCCCGAAGGCACCGTGATGACGGCCGACGAACAGACCGCCGGACGCGGACGCATGGCGCGCGAATGGTTTTCGCCGCCCGGCGCAAATCTTTATTTTTCCCTGTTGCTGCGGCCACGGGTTCCGCCCGCGGCGGCCGTAACGCTGTCGCTTCTTGCGGGGCTTGCCATCGCGCGGGCCGTGGAGGAGGTGACGCCGGGGCTTGCGCCACGGATCAAATGGCCCAACGATCTATGGATCGACGATCGTAAACTCTGCGGAATTCTCTGCGACATGCAGGCCGAGGCCGATTGCGTCCGCTACCTGATCGTCGGGGTGGGGGTGAACGTCAATCTGTTGTCCGACGACTGGCCGCCCGAACTGGCCCGGCGGGCCATCTCGCTGCGTGATGCCTGTGGACATCCCGTCTCGCGCGCGAAACTGCTTGCGGCGATCCTCAATCGTTTCGAGAAGCTCTATCGCACCTGGACGGAACAGGGGTTGGCTCCGTTTCTCGATACGATCCGGAAACGCGATGCGCTCGCCGGACGACGGATCACCCTGGAACAAGGTGGGCGCAGGATCGCCGGAAAAGCGCTGGGGCTGTCCCCGGACGGTTCGTTGCTGCTGGAGCGCGACGGCGAACCCCCGCTCGCGGTTTGGGCGGGGGATGTACATATTACCGGGATGGACCCTTGACGTTAGGGAACGGGGTGGGGGAGAATGCCGCATCGGATGAACTTGTATCTGGAGACCTCATGACGAAAAAAGCCGTCGTCGTTGGCGCGGGAAACATCTCCCGCGCCTGGTTGCCCATCCTGCGGGATGAGGACGTGCAGATTGTCGGTCTGGTCGATCTCGATCGGAAGCGCGCGAAAGCGCAGTCCGAGCGCTATGATATCAACCCCTTCATCCTGACCGACGTGAAGGAGGCCCTTCGCAAGCTGCGTCCCGATTTCGTCGTGGACCTTACGGTGCCGGATGCGCACTGTTCCGTAACCTGCACGGCCCTGCGGATGGGATGTCATGTGATCGGCGAAAAGCCAATGGCGGCCACTATGGCCCAGGCCCGTCGGATGGTGCGGGTTTCCGAAGAAACCGGAAAACTGTACATGGTGTCGCAATCGCGTCGGTACAACCCGGAACATGCCGGATTGACGCGCTTTCTCGCCGAAAAAAGGTTGGGGCGGTTGACGACGGTTCATTGCACCTTTTCCATGGGGGCGCATTTCGGTGGATTTCGCGACCGGATGGCCCATCCCCTGATTCTGGACATGGCCATTCACCACTTCGATCTCGCGCGGATGTTCACTGGGGCCGACCCTGTTGCCGTGTATGCCAAGAGCTTCAATCCCCACGGATCGTGGTATGCGGGCGATGCGGCGGCCGCCTGCATTTTCGAGATGTCCAACGGACTGATCTTCACGTATGCCGGCAGTTGGTGCGCGGAGGGGATGCATACCTCCTGGCATGGGGATTGGCGTCTGGCGGGTGAAAAGGGTTCCATCGTTTATTCGGATGGGCAGACGCCAAGCGGCGAAGTTATCACGGGCAACGAGGGCTTTCATCGGCCCACGGCACCGGTCAAGGTGGAGGTGGCGGAAACGGCGGAAGGCCAACAGGGCGCCCTGCGCGAATTCCTACGGGCGCTGGATGGCGGGCCGCTTCCCCAAGGGGAATGTCACGACAACATCAAGTCGCTGGCCATGGTGTTTGCCGCGATCGAAAGCGCCAAACGCGGCCGCCGCGTGCCGGTTCGGGGGTGATGCCGGACTGGTGGGACCCCGACCGGGGTTCTACGTATTCATAATGTGTCCACATTCCTTGTGCCCATCCAGGACGGGCGCATGAATCCCGAACTCAGAAGGTCGCGGTTTTCCAGGCGTCTTCCCAAATGGGCGTGTCGCCTTTCCACTGGCGCCAGCGCATGATCCGGTCCCTGGGGTAGTAGCAACGCTGATACAGCGTGGCCGCGCGGACCGGGTCGTCCGGATGGGTCTGCGCCCCGATACGGCAGAGCGGACCGTCGGGGTCGCGCGAGCTCATGTGTTCGTAAAGTGCCGCTTCGGTGGGACGCTTTTCGAATCCCGCCATGCGGCGACGCATGTTGCCCAGGGTGCCGCGCGCCGCCTTGAAATAGACGCCCTCGGGCGAGGTTTCGTCCTGTTTGGATTCCCGCAGGTACTGAGTCCGCCTGGATTCGATGAAGGCCTGGTAATCGGGATCGAACGACGACATCCCGTTGATATAGATTACGCCGTTGGGACCGGGCCGCCGGACGACAAAGCGGCAACGGGACGCCTTGTCGAAGGCCACGGCGCGGCCTTCCCGGTCGTGGATCAACAGGTTGGCGCTGCCCCAGAAATAATTGTAGCGCGACAGCAGTTCTTCGGCCTCCGTGACGGTTTCGCAGTACCGCCTGGCCAGGGTGACGGCGTTGGCCGGGAAGATTTCCGGCGGCTCGTCGTCGATGTGCAATCCGCTGCCGGTGCCGTCGAAAAAAAGCGGCGTGAAGGGATCGGGAACGGTCGCAAGGTCTTCGCGCATCGGACGCCAGGTGTGGAGAGGATCGTCGACGTTCTTGAAGTGGATGGGTCCCTGGTCGGTTTCCGGGGCGAACACGACCCGGCAGCGTTCCCTTTGTTCCGGGGGCAGTCTTCCGCCGTGGGGCACGCGGCCGGTTTCACGGCGGCAGCGGTAGCTGAACCAGAAGCCCATCGATTCGTGCAGGGCGATCAGTTCGGGGCTCATGCCGGCCGCGGCCATGCCGCGATAGCGCTCCAGCAGCTCGGCGCGCACGATTTCCAGCTCGGGATAGCGCTGGAGGTCCGGAACGGCGGCCATTCGTTCGGCATGGAACGCAACCACCCGACGAGTCAGCTCCGGCCCGTCGAGACCGATCATGGCGCTTTTCCAGGCCGCGGTTTTTCGCAGGGATTCGCCCCGGGGTTCCACCGCCTGCGTGCCGCCCATGCCGCCTTCCATTTGGACGCGCCCGAGGGAGCGGCCTTCGCGATAGGCGTCGGCCAGAATCTTTTCCCGATCGATCGTTTTCATGTTGTTGTTGTCTCCGGTGACGCGAACACGTTTTCGCATGGAAATGGGCGTATACTACAGGCCGGTTGGGCATTCCTCAACCACGATGTTCGCGAGGTCGAAGACGCCGTTACCGTGAAGGTTTGCCCCGCCTCCTCCGGGCAGCACCTTGTGGTCCCAGGTGACCGGCGCGCGGTTCTTGCCGGCAACCTCGACGTACAGCCGGTCTCCGTCCTGGCAGCGAATCGTGACGTCGTACCAGACATTGCTGGCCAGCGGTGGGTCGATCGGTGTTGCCGGGGCATCCGGGGGCTCCGTGCCCGCCGGCAGTCCATGCGCATAGGGTCGGATATGGCGGTTGGAGATTTGAACATAGTACCAGAGGTAGTCGGTGTCCGTTCTCCAGCCCCTTGCCTTGGCCACGGCCCACAAGCTGAAATGGCCTTGTGGCCGCAATTTAAAGCGCATTTCATAGTCCCGCCAATGCTGCGCGCCAAAATAGTCGAACCCGCCCATGAATCCGCCGGGAAAGCGGTAGAAACGCCGGCCGTCTTCCTCCAGGATTTCGCCCTTGCCGTCGTGGTACAAGGCCGGGCCGGGCCCCAGGGGAACGCCGCGGAAATCTTCATGCCAGAGAATTCGCTCGTTGTCTCCGCCCTGTTCCTTTCCCGGGCAGAGCAAGACGCTTCCCGCGCACAGCAGCGCGGCCGTGCATCCGAAAACCAGTCGGGGTAAACGCTTTCGGATTGCGTGGCGAGGGTGCGGTCGGCTCGATGTGGTCATGGATCGGCTCTCATTCATAAGCCCCGATGTCCCGGAATCTCAGTCGTGTGGATACGGGGCGCATCTCCACCGGATCGACCGCCTCGCGGTACATGGAGATTACGATTCCGGTAATGCGGATGGGATAGACCGGTCGTTTTCCGCCCCCGCTGGAGACCCATTGGAATCCCGGGGAATGGTTGGGGATTGGGGAGCGTTCCGGGTCGATATGAAACCGGAGAAAACGCCATCCGTCGAAATTCACGGCGAGGTCGGCGGGCCAATCGTTGTAGCCGCCGCTGGACCGCCACAAGCGCCCTTCGGCGTCGGCGATTTCGAAATAAATGCGACCCCAGTTGGAATTGCCGCGCACCCACAGGCCGATGGTGTGAGGACGCCCGGGAACTTCCACGGGAGTCTTCAGACAGAGCGTCGTATATTCCGCCACCAGCGGCGGCAGGCTCCTGTCCGGGTGTAACTCGAGTTCCAGGCAGGCTCCCTTTTCAGGGTCCTCGACCGGGCGCAGGGTAAATTTGCCCCGGCGGCGAAAGGCCCCCTCCATGCGGTAGTCATTCATCATGCGCCAGTCGTCCGCCCGATCCATGCGATGGGCGGGAACGAAATCGTCCGGCGGCCGGTCCTGTTCATAGGTTTGCGCTACGCGGTGTACCTCTCGGACGGGGGCGGGGCAGATCAGGTAGCGCGCCTCGGGAGAGGCCGCCAAGGTGACTTTGCCGTCCTGCGTGCGCCGATCCCTTGCGCGTCCGAAGAGTTCTATTTCGCGCAAGTCGACGTCGGCGCCAAAATCGAATTCCACCCGGGCCTCTCCCCGGGGCGTCCAGAGCGCATAGACGATATCCGGTTGGGCTCGGGTTCTGGCGAATTCCAGGCAGTAAACGGTCAGCGAGCCGGTGGGAACGATGCGTTTTACCCTTGCCCGGTCCAGCACCTTTGTGGCGGTGGCCACGGCGACATAGGCCGGTTTGGGATACAGCAGCGGATTGCGTTGCACCAGGCCCGAAGCGCCCCAGAGCGAGTTTCCGTAGCTCGATCCCGCGTCGTCCAGCACCGCCGGAGAGATATGCTCGAAGCCGTAAGCATGGGCCAGCAGGATGTCGCGCGCGTAATAGGCGGCCTGGCGGCGCCCACCCAGAATCCGGTCCAGTCGATAGGTGAATTCGTAGGTGGCGGTCAGGGGAATTTCATGTCCATGCATGCGGCCGATCTCACGGCAGGCCCAGGCGGCCATGAGGTTATGTTCTGAAATGCTTTCCGGCAGGAACGTCTGGCCGGGGGTTTCGATGCCGATGGCGTCGCAACGCCGTCGGTCGAAGCCGAAGCGCAGCAAGTCGGCAATCAACTGGGCGGTTCCACTGGTATTGCCCACGACGATTTTCAGGTCCGGGAAGCGTTCCCGATAGAAGGCGCCGACACGGTTGGCCAAAGCGGCTTTCTTTCGGAGGGCTTCGCGTTGGGTCTCCGTGTGTTCCGGCTCCCGACCCGCCAGCTCGATCGGCATCCGGTTGGCGTGGCTTTCGTGATAAATCAGCACATTGTCGCAATGCGGATAGCGTGAGCGCAAATCGGCCAGTTGCCCCGCGACACGTTCGCGTGCGGCTTCGAAGTTGTCGAGGTCCTGCATCCGGAACAGCCACCCGAAGGAGGCGGCCGTCATTTTCCAGGGAGCCATCTCGGCTTCGCTGAAGCGTTTGGCCACCGTTCGCCGCAAGCCGGCCTTGAGATGCAGGGGACCGGCCACATCGAGGTCGCGGATCGTCTGGTGCGAGCCGCCAAACCACCAGACCCCGTAGGGCGAATCGTAGCCCGCTTCGCGGGTGTCCTTTCCGAGCAGGGCAAAGGCCGCTTGGTGTTGAAGTAGGGGGTGGCCCGCATCGTCGCGAAATTCGAAGGTCAGGGCATAATGCCCCGGTTCCTCCATGGCAAGCGGAACGATGAGGTTGTTGGTTTCTCCGGGAATGAGTTCAATCGTGGCGGATTCGCGGCGAATTTCCCGTCCGTCGATGTCGCGCACAGTCCATGCAAGCGTGCCGTTTCCCTCGCGCAGGGCGCGGACTTCGGCCCGGACTTCCGGCGTTTCGTCGTTGTGGAAAATGTTACCCGGTTGCAACTGGACCAGGCGCAGTTCGGCGG
>CAZIUM010000116.1:0-8842 GCA_964542285.1 uncultured Lentisphaerales bacterium | reverse complement strand
GGCCGCCGGGCTGGTTCTGGTTGAAAACGGACATCCGCATGCACGCATCGTGGTACAGCGCGAGGAGCCCAAGGCGCAAAAAGCCGCCGAGGAACTGCGGCACTACCTGGAAAAAATGAGCGGGGCGACATTGCCTGTAACGACCGAAGGGGAACCCGCCGAGGAGGAATTCCCGGTCACCATTCACGTCGGGGCCACGGATGCCGTGCGCGCGATGAAACTCGACATCCCCGCCGGGTTCGATCCCTCTCCCCGACCCGACGTCTTCGAGGAAGAAGGCTATCGCATCCGGACCGGCGAAAATTTCCTGGTGCTGGCCGGCAATAACGACGGCCCGTACCACGGGACGCAATACGCGGTCTACGATTTTTTACGCAAGCTTGGCTGCCGCTGGTACTTTCCCGGCGAATGGGGCGAAATCGTCCCCGAACGCGCCACAATCGCAATCGACCCGATCAACCTCCTTTCCCGTCCGGACTTCGCCCTGCGTTCGGTGAACCTCGGCGGCTGGCTGCCTTCCAGCCGCGAGGAAAAAGCCGCCTACACCGAATGGCAGCTCCGGGTGGGAATGACACCCGACAAGCGCAATTTCTACCCGGTGGCCGGCGACGGGTTCCTGGCGATGCTGGTCAATCCGAACGAACACTTCGAGGACCACCCCGAATACTTCGCCATGAACGAAAAGGGCGAGCGTCACCGCGGACGCACCGTACGCCACACCATGCTGTGCCTCTCCAACGAAGAGGTGTTCGACACCGCGGCGCGAACACTGCGCGAAATGAAGGCAGGCACACGCGAAAATTCCTGGTTCACCACCGGCATCGGGATCTCCCCGCCCGACGGGGTTCCCTACTGCTACTGCGAGGACTGCAAGAAAGCCAGCCAGAATTTCCAGTACCCGCGCTACGTGCATCGCACCAGCCAGAGCGAGGAATTCTTCGGGTTCGCGGCCCGCCTGGCCCGCGAGTTTCCAGACCTTTTCATCGGCACCATGGCCTATTCCCTGCGTGAAATCGTTCCCCAGGGCGTAGACATCCCACCGAACATGGCGGTTTGCGTCGCCCCGATCTCCTGCGACGTGCTGCACCCCAACGATTCGAAACTCTGGCGACGCCGGGACTTCGTCCGCAACCTGACTCGCTGGCGCGCCCGGACTCCCCATGTGTTTATCTATGACTACAACCCCGGTTTGCTGCTCGGCAACTGGGTGCCGGAGCGCGATGCCGCCAACCTGGCGGTCAACATCCCGATCTACCGCGAGCTGGGCATCAAGGGGCTGACCCGCGAAGGACGCAAGGCCTTCATGCAGACCTGGATCAGCAATTACGTCATGGCCCGCATGCTGTGGAATGCCGACACCGACCTCGATGCGATTAAGACCGACTTTTACACCACCTTTTTCGGTCCCGGCGCGGGCCCACATGTGCGCGCCTGGTGGGATGCCTGCGAGGAAGCGCTGTTGAACGCCCCCATCCAGGCGCATGAGGACTGGTTGTTGAACCACATCTACACCGGCGACTTTGCGCGGTCGCTGATGAAGCACGTGGCGGCGGCCCGGGCATCCCAGGCAACCCCCGCGCAAAAGGAGCGTGTCGAGGCCTTCGCGCTCATCGCCGATCATCTCCTGGCCTTCGGCGAAGCCAACGACGCCGAAAAAGCCATGGACTATGTCCGAGCGGCGGACGCTTGCGCCCGCATGCTTCGGCGGGAGCGCGAGCTGCACGAAATCTATTCCTTCTTCCACCAGTATCGCAACGAAGCCCATGCCCGACGCGCCTACTTTCCCGGAGGCCGGGAAGACAAACTGCGGGAACTGGCCGCCAGGACGAACGGTGAAGCCGGAGAACGGGTCGCCCCCATGCCGCTGGAGGCTGCCTTCCGCCGCGATCCCTTCAACGAAGGCATCGTGGCCGGCTGGCACGAGGCCGACTTCGATCCGCAAGGCTGGGAAACCCGCAATACCTACGATACCTGGGACCAGCAGGAACCGCCCCTGGACGCGGCCGGCCATGATTATGACGGCTACGGCTGGTACCGGTTCACGTTCGACCTGCCGGAGAAATATGCCGGAAGCCCCCTTCGCCTGTATCTCGGCGGACTGATCAACGAAGGGTGGGTCTGGGTGAACGGAAACTATGCCGGACACAAGGAACACAAGCTCTGGTGGGGTCGTCCCCATGACCTGGACCTGGAGATCGCGTCCCTGGCCCGGCCCGGACAGCCCAATTCTATAACGATCCGCGTCTGGAACGATGCCGAAGTCGGCGGATTGTACCGACGCGGTTTTGTGTATGCGCCCGTCGAATGATCTCAGGCCCCACCACATGCGCGGCAACACCCCATTCCCCGAAAACGAAATCACCCATCTCCGCCAAATGGGAGAACAGGTTGCGCGCATCGCGCGCAGCGAACGCATGGCGGTCATTCGCCGCCGGTGGCGCGATGTCAACGAGTTGCGGATCCCCGACCGCGCGCCGGTGTGGTGCAAACCGATCGGCTGCTGGAAGGAACTGCTGCCGGAAGAGGCATTGACCTGCACCGATCCCTTCCTGCGCGATATCGAACGAACCCTGCGCCAAGTCCTCATCAAGGAGGAGATCGGCGACGATTCCATCGTCAATCCCTGGTACGATGTTCAACGGCGTTTCGATGTCACTCCCGCCAATACCTGGGGCATTGACATTGGCAGACACGTGTCGGACACCGACGGAGGAGCCTGGGGATACGACCCGCCCATCAAGACGGCGGACGACCTCACGAGGCTGGCCATGCCACGGTTCCGCTACAACGCCGCCGCCACCGAACGAACTCTCGAGCGGACGGCGAGCGTCCTGGGCGACACCCTGCCCGTCCGTTTGCGAACCGGCGGCGCCTTCGGCCTGCTGCGCTCCGCGACCATCGGCCACCCCGTGGCCGACCTGCTGGGACTGAACGAAATGATGTTGATGATGGCCACCGAACCGGAAACGGTTCACCGGATCACGCGACATGTGGCCAAAGCCATCCGCCAAAGCAACCAGTACCTCGCGCGCGAAGGACTGCTCACCCGGAACAACGACGAACCCATGTCGTACAGCGACGATTTCGGTCCGCCGCCTTCACCCCATGGACACCTGTCCCTGGCCAACCTCTGGTGCGCGGCCAACAGCCAGGAATACGACCAGGTTTCACCCGCGATGTGGCGCGAGTTCTGCCTCGAGTATCAATGGCCGCTGCTGCGGGAATTTGGCCGGACGATTTATGGTTGCTGTGAGAATTTGACTCGGAAGATCGACGACGTCCTCCGGATTCCCAACCTGCGGGTATTCGTCTGCAGCGCCTGGACCCACCTCGATACGGTGCTGGAGAAAACCGGGCGCCGATACGTCATCATGTGGCGACAGAAAGCTTCGGACGTGGTCATGCCCCACGGTCTCGATGAGATTCGCCGTGACTTGGATGCAGGCACCCGGCGTCTCCGCGGGCGTTCGTACCAGGTCGTCCTGCGCGAGCTGCAAACCCTGGCGGGGCACCCCAACCGGTTGCGGGAATGGACCCGACTGGCCATCGAGGCGTCCGAAAAATACGGTTGAATTTTTCAAATGAGGGGTTGTCATGGAAATCGTTTTTTGCCATGCTAAATGCATTGAACGTGTGTTCAATGATCGTTGAAGAAGGCAATTGAAACAATTGGGAGCAAGAATATGAAATATTGGACTGTGGGTTGCGCAATTCTCGCGGCCGCCGTTCTCGTTAGCGGCTGCGCCACTTCCTATCCCGTGGGAGGCATTGTTACGCAAGTCCGGTTGCCTGCCATGATTGGCGACGGCGCCATTCCAAGGCAGGGACTGAAACGCGGCGTGGCCGAATGCAAATCCTATCTTGCCATGTTCGCCACTGGCGATGCCAGCATCGACACCGCGGCGCGTGGAGCCGGCATCACCAAGATCCACTACGTGGACTGGGAAGCCGAAAACGTGCTGGGCTTGATCGGCACCTATCGCTGCATCGTTTACGGAGAATAAATACAATCCTTCAGCCCGGGTCAACCCCGGGCTTTTTCCTGCCGCCAGGAAAACCGTGCGGCGAACGGCTTTGGCCAGAGTCGTTGTTAAACGCCGCTTTTGTGTGGTCGGCATATTGATGGCCGATTGGTGGGCGTCCGGATTGCCGCTAGTCTTCCGGACGCCTACCGCCTTGTCCGGTCCGGGCGACACAGCGAAACCAACCCGTCATTGACAATTGACGCCCAATGATGTGAAATGTTTACGTTTTCTGCTTATTAATGGTTAATAAAGAAGGCCCGATATGCTAGCGGTAACGTTTCACGGCGCGGCACGTACCACCACCGGCTCGATGCATTTGGTGGAAGCCAATGGATTGCGCATTCTTCTGGATTGCGGTCTTTACCAGGGTCATCGCAAGGAGGCCTTCGAACGCAATCGCAACATGCCGGTCGATCCGGCTTCACTGGATGCCGTGATCCTTTCCCATGCGCACATCGATCACAGCGGAAACCTGCCCACGCTGATGCGCCATGGGTTCCGGGGCAAGGTGTTCTGTACGCCCGCCACCGCCGACCTCTGCTCCATCATGCTGCGCGATTCCGCGTTTATCCAGGAACAGGATCTTAACTTCGTCAACAAAAAACGGGTACGACAGGGCAAGAAACCCTTCGAACTGCTCTACGATCAAAAAGACGTGGACAAGCTGCTCAACCACATGCAGCCGGAGGTGCTGCATCAGCAGATCAAGATCGGGCCGGGAGTCTCGGTTGTACTTCACGAAGCCGGACATATCCTTGGTTCCGCCATTGTGCAGCTTGACGTCAAGACCACGGGCGAAAAATCGCAACGGTTGGTGTTCACCGGCGACCTGGGCCAGTCCGGCCAGCCTATCATCAAGAACCCCAGTCCGGTGGAAGGCGCAAACGCCTTGTTGATCGAAAGCACCTATGCCGACCGGGATCACCCGGTGTTGGAAGATGTGATGGGCCGTTTGAAGGCGTTTATCGAAGACATTCATCAGCAACGCTCCAAACTGATTATTCCCGCCTTCAGCGTGGGCCGTACGCAAAACCTGTTGTATTACCTTAACCAACTCGTAGGGCAAGGACGCATCCCACGCACCCCGGTTTATGTCGACAGCCCCTTGTCTACCAAGGCTACGGGGATTTATGCGAAGCATCGCGAGTGTTACGACGAGGATGCCTCGGAAATGCTGCGCAACGGCGACAATCCCCTGGACTTCCCGGGGCTGCAGTACACCAGCAGCGTCGAAGAGAGCATGGCCTTGAACGACCGCAAGGGGCCCATGATCATCATCTCGGCTTCCGGCATGTGCGAAGGCGGCCGCATCGTGCATCACCTGCGTAACGGCATTCCCAATCCACGGAATATCGTGCTGATCGTGGGCTTCCAGGCGGAGCACACCCTGGGCCGTCGAATTGTGGAAAAACGCGAGGAAGTGCGCATTTTCGGCGAATCGGTGCCGCTCAATGCCCGTGTACACACCATCAACGCTCTGAGCGCGCATGCCGACCGCAAGGGGTTGATGGAATGGTTTGACGCGATTAACTCCCCCGCCCTGGCATGCAACTTCGCCATTCATGGCGAGGAGGACAAGGTGGAGGCCATGCGAGACCTCCTGCAACAACATGGGGGGCGCAACGTCATCGCCCCGGTGTCCGGCCAGCGGGTGATAATCGACGAGTGCAAATGACCGGGACAACCTGGGTTCCCGCCATCGGTGAATTTCCCTAGCGACACTTTGTTAAATGGCCGTCAATTACATGCGCTTTGTCATTCGCTGCCTGGTGGGGGTGGCGATCGCGGTCGGGATCGCCATCGGATTCCTGGTCCTGGCGCCCCGCTACCGGGAATGGCGGTTGATGATCGACCGGCGCGAACATCTCAACCAGGAAATTGCCTTCAAGCAACAGGAACTGACCCAGATCAAGCGCAATCAACTCCGTTTCCGGGAAGACCCCGAATTCGTCGAGCATGTTGCGCGTAAAAACCGCCGGGTTCGTCCGGGCGAAATCGTGTTTATCTTCGATCCCCCACCGGAAGACGCCAAAGAAGAAAAAGAGTGACTACCGCCCGGCGGCGTTCAGCAGAAGATCGCGCCATTGCGTCATGGCCTCCTGCAACGCCATCGCGCGATGCGACACACGATTCTTGAGCGATGCGCTCATTTCGGCAAAACTGCAACGGTGTCCGTCGGGGACAAACAAGGGATCGTACCCGAAGCCTTCGCCTCCGGAAGGCTGCTCGGCGATGCGCCCGGGACAACGTCCCTCCACCAGCCAGTGTCTCCCGTCGGGCGCACACAGGGCCAGCACGCAACGGAACCGCGCGGTACGATCCGCCCCCCCCCGCAACGCCCGCAGCAGTTTTCGATTGTTGGCCCGGTCGTCCGCCCGCGGTCCGGCATACCGGGCCGAAAAAACTCCGGGCGCCCAGTCCAGCGCACTCACTTCCAGCCCCGAATCGTCCGCCAGCGTCCATAAGCCCGAGGCGTCACACAAGACCCGGGCTTTTTTCAATGCGTTGCCCTCGAAGGTCTCCGCATCCTCCGCAACCTCTTCGGGCAAGCCCGGGCAATCCGCGGTCCCCAGAAGATCAATGCCGGGCAACGTGAGAATCGAACGGATTTCCGCCAGTTTATGGGCGTTGCGGGTGGCAATCAGGAGTTGCATGCGCCCATTTTCAAGTTTCGGGCGATGGTCGCGACATGGCGTCCCTGGAAACGCGCGATGGCCAGTTCGTTGTCGCTCGGCTGCCGTGATCCGTCCCCGCCGGCCAGGGTGGTGGCGCCATAGGGCGTGCCTCCGGTGATCTCGCGCATGTTGGTCAATTCCGGCACGGTGTAGGGCACTCCCACCACTACCATACCGTGATGCAGCAGGGTGGCGTGGAAACTAACCAGGGTGGTCTCCTGGCCGCCATGCTGGGTGCCGGTGGACCCGAAGACGCTTCCCACCTTGCCGACCAGCGCCCCTTTGGCCCAGAGTCCGCCGGTGCAATCGAGGAAGTTGCGCATCTGGGCCGCCATCATCCCGAAACGGGTTGGGGTGCCGAAAAGAATGGCATCGGCCTGGGCCAGCATTTCCGGCTCCGCCACGGGCACCTGCGCGAACGCCGCCTGGGCCTTGTCGCCACCACTTTTCGCCAGGGCCTCGGCAGACATCAGTTCCGGTACGCGCATCGTTCGAACCTCGACGCCCTCGACCGCCCCGGCTCCCTCGGCGATCGCCTCGGCCATGCGATACACATGACCGTAGAGGCTGTAGAAGATGACTTGAACTTGGATTTTATTTTGCATGATCGGCTCCATTTTTCACGAACCATTCTGTTTCGCGGGAAGTCTGAACAACCCATTCGGGAAGTCTGAACAACCCATTTCAAATATGTACCATCGAACAACGAACGATTGCAATCCCGAACTGCCGCCGGGGCAACCCGGCAGCGTTTCACTTCTTAGGGTGTTCTTCGCAGGATAGATCCGGAAGCATCCGGAAAGAGACTGCGGTGAAAAATCCGAGGGAGCCTGCGACCTCGAAGGCCCAACTGAATTCCGAGGTGCACTTCAACAATTTTTAAGCACGCAATTATTAAGCGCCCCCTGCCGATCGGCATGTGATCGGGGTGGCCGTGTCGGTCACATGGCGGTCGGCATCTGGGCATTCTGACGCAGGGCGACATCCGCCAGCGTCAGGGCGGTCATCGCCTCCACGACCGCCACGGCACGTGGCAACACGCAGGGGTCATGGCGGCCTTGCGCCTCCAGAACCACCGAGTGTCCGTCATAATCGACGGTATGCTGTGGTCTTCCGATGGTGGCCGCGGGCTTGAACGCCACGCGAAACCGGACCGGCTCCCCGTTGGAGATGCCTCCCTGGATGCCGCCGCTGCGATTGCTGACCGTTCCCAGGCGTCCGTCGGCATGCCATACAAACGGGTCGTTGTGTTCCGACCCCATCTGCCGGGCGCCGGCGAACCCCGAACCGACCTCGAAACCCTTGACGGCGGGAATGGACAACATGGCATGGGCCAACAGCGCATCCAGCTTGTCAAACACCGGTTCGCCCCACCCCGCCGGCACCCCGCGGCAGACACAGGCGATCGTTCCGCCGATCGAATCGTCGGCATCCCGGACCTTTTCGATCAAGGCCGCCATGCGTGCCGCGGCCTTGGGGTCGGGACAGCGCACGGGATGGGAATCCACCCGTTCGCGCGTCACGGTTTCTTCCTCCACCTCTCCAGAGGCGACATCGCCAACCGAATCCACCCAGGCCACGATCTCGACCCCGTATCGCGCCAACACGCTCTCGGCCACCACCCCCGCGGCCACGCGTCCGATCGTCTCCCTTGCGCTGGCTCGTCCCCCGCCACTGCGGATGCGACACCCATATTTCGCCCAGTAGGTGTAGTCGGCGTGAGACGGACGCGGGATCGACGACATGGCGGCGTAATCGTCCGGCCGCTGATTCTCGTTGGGCACCATCATGGCAATGGGCGTGCCCAGGGTCCGTCCCTCCTGGACCCCGGAAAGCAGCGTGACCTTGTCCCCCTCCTCACGGGGTGTCGTCAAGGCACTCTGCCCGGGCCGCCGACGATCCAGTTGCCGTTGCACGGCGGTCAATTCGAACGGCAATCCGGCCGGGCATCCATCGACGATCACGCCGATTCCGGCTCCGTGAGATTCTCCAAAGGTCGTTACGCGCAACAAATGACCAAACGTGCTGGACATGATGGTTCTCCTGGATCCATGACATTCTCGCAAAGGGCAAGAGTTCAATTGAACCACACCCCGATTTGACAAAGAAGCAAAATCTGCTAGGATATTTGATTTCTATACA
>CAZIUM010000115.1:0-8875 GCA_964542285.1 uncultured Lentisphaerales bacterium | reverse complement strand
GCCGGCATACGTCCAGGTTGTCATTCCGGGAATCACCAGTTTGGTATGATCGAACCGGCCCCCCGTAAAATCGCCCTGCAACCATTGGTTATCCGTTAAGAACAGTGACCCCATTGCCTGGCGCTTGGGCGGAAGACGGTCATCCGTTCCTTGCTTTCCCGCGAAAGCTTCGAATCGCACCGCTGGAATCGGTTCTTCTTCCTGCGCCTGGGCATCGTAGTGCACCGCGATGCGTCCGCCGCCGCCGCTGCCTCCGCAACTTTGTCCGTTTCCGCCACAAGCGCGGATTCGTCCCGTCTCGTGCCCGCCAAATGTCCGGCAATGCAGCCAGATGCCACCCCCCGACCCGCCGCCGCCATGGCTGACCACACCGTTCACGCCATTGGCGGAAAGCGTACCGTTGATTTCGAGGTGACCATCGGCCATCACGCGAATAGCGCCGCCTCCTGAGCGACTCGTATTGATGGGACCACCCCCGCTGCCGGGCCACCATGGCGCCGACGGTTCGCCATATTCGGAACCGCCGGAATAATATCCTCCGCCAAATCCCCACCCACCGGAAGTTCCATATCCTCCGCCACCGTATGAATGCGTCGGCCGGCCCGGCCCGGCATTTCGTCCAAACCCCCGTCCGTTGGCATCCAGCATGCCGTTGATCGTAATATTCGATCCTGCCAGCAGAATTCGATGCCAGGGCTCCCACTGACCGAGCCGATTGGTTTCCCCTGGATTCACTCCGTGCGTAATGGTTCCATCGATACGCAGGTTCACGGCATCCAGGGTACTGTCCCACCCCAATTGCGTCAGGGTTTGTCCTTCGTCCAACATCAGGGAATTCATTCTCGGCGTGGCTTGATCGAGAAAGGGACGCAAGCCGGAATCGGAAAGGACGACATCGTCCCCTGTCGCGGGAACGACTCCTTCGCTCCAGTTGGCGGCGTCATGCCAGTTGGTGCTGGATGCGCCGGTCCAGTAATTCGTAACGGCCCCCACCCCCACGATTGCCTGCGCTCCCATCAGAAAAACGCAGACCAGAACACGACGGCGAATTTTCATTTCTCACCCCTTTTGAACTGTTTTCAAGGCGCCGTCCGCGCGCCACGCACCCCACGAGGATAGGAATAATAGATCGTCGTAGCATAGGGCCGGCTGGCCACCGTGGAATTGAAAGTCGATAAATTGTTGCTGCCACGGTGCCCCATGGGGCCACCCGAGTACAACGTGGCATCGGGAATCGGCCAGTTTCCCATGGTGGTCGTGCCATCGGGATTCAAGCTGCCGTCGCCATGCTCGCCCATGAAATTGCGTGCTTTCTCGTGCACCGCCCCGGCGCCGCTTTTGGCCCCTGCGGAAACCGTTAATTGTCCGGCGTTGCCAGCCATATCCATAACGCCATAGTAACTGGCGCCGGCCTGAATCTGATCGGTATTCGCTCCGGCAAAGACTCCAGGTCGAAGGGGAATCGACAAGGTGGGCAAGAACCGTTGCCCCATCAGAATGTTGGCATTCCGATCGACCGGCGTTTCGGCGGCGGTGTTTGCCTCCACGACCCGGTTAGGAATCAAAGCACTGTCCGCGGTGCCCCAGGGAAAATCGCGATCGGTCGGCAGGTCGGGACCACGGCAAGCCTTTTCGTACTCCATTTCCGTAAGGGGGCGCAGCCCGGCCCAGTCCATATAGGCCAGGTATTCCCGGCAACCGCCCCAGGAGGGTTCGTTCGATTCTGTCCATGTCAATGCGCGCCAGGGTTCGGCATTCGACAAGTTGGGGTGCGTGCCGACAATCGTGCCATTGCTCCCTGAAAAATTGACCTTGAGACCCTCCGCTTGAGTAGCAGTCAGCAGGTTGAGAAAATCAAGGTACAGTGCGCGCGACAAGGGATACTTCATGATGTAAAAGGCCTGGTATCCGTTGGGATAGCCCGGACTGAATTCGCCCGTCGTTCCCTGGGGCCGTCCCATGCCTTCTTCAAGGTTTACGTAGGGATTTGCCAGCGTGCCATCCCCCGAAGCGGGAGTCATACGGTTGGGGTCGGGAGTGTTGATGTAAGTCACGCGAAAGGAGTTTTCCGAACTGTCGTCCCCGACATAAAAAGGTGCTTCGGGGATGTAGACCATTTCAAGCGCATGCAGACTCACACGGCCCAGGGTTGTTGGTGACACGCCATCGCCCCGGGCATCCCAGCAAAGACGCATGCCGGAGGTTTGAACAGGACCACGTCCTGGGACGGAACGTTGCACGAAGGCACCTCGGCCGTCCGGGGAAACGATGATTTCAAGCGATGAATTCGTTCCGGAACTGTAATCTTCCGGATGATAATCCATACCCCGTAGCGTGGCATGATGCCAGTTGGCGCCCTGGTCGGTTGAATACTTGAGAAACAGCCATACGGCATCGTGGTTGAACTCGTCACGCCATGAGTTTTGCCAGGAGAGATCGAATTCAACGCCCACACCACCATAGTTCCCCTGAATCACGGTGACATTGGTCACCGTAACATGGTTTGCCGTGGCGGAGGTGGAAAACCAGGCGAGAACCGCGCCAAGCAGAAAGAATACGATGGTTTTGTTCATGGTGCGATACTCCTGTGGGTTATTCAAGATCGCGCGGCGCCGTGCGTGCGCCGCGCGCTCCGCCATAACAACCGGTCGCGTAAAAATAGCCTGGAACCCTGACACCACGGCGCATGGCAACGGTGGGAACATCATCGATGGTCGTGTTCCAGGCTCCGCCTCGGCCAAGATAGTGCGCCGCATCATAGCCCCATCCGGAAACGTCAAAAAGCCCCTCTGTCGTAAGTTCGCCATCGCCGTGCAGACCGGTAAACCCCAACGCCACGCCGACCCCTGTTCGGTCTCTGTTTCCGACGGTTACCACGCGTTCAAACACGTTGCCGCTCAGTTCCATCACGCCGTAATACCCGGCTCCGGACTTGACCCGGCTGGAATTGTTGGTGGCGAAGGCCCCTCCCCGAATGGGTCCTCGCGGATTGCAGTTTCTCCAGTTGTAATTGGCGGCGGTTTCGGCGGGAGCCTCGAAGGCCGTGCCGTCGTCCACGATGGCGTTGTAAGGCACGGCGGGTTCCGCGCCCCAGGCATAGTCCTGGTCCACCGGCGGTGTTGGCCCCCGGCAGGCTTTTTCGAACTCCATTTCCGTGGCGGGACGCAAGGCGGACCAATCCGCCAACGCGATCGCATGCATCCAGCATTCGGGGTACAGGTTGAAACGCATGGCACGATGAGGCGCATCGGTGGTGAAGTTCACCGCCAGATCCGTCGCGGAAACGGCCAGCACGGTGTTGCGGGAACTTCCATAGATATCCGGATAACGACTTAATGCCTGTCCGCGTGAAAGGGTGTTGAGAAAATCGACATACAATCCCTCGGACGGCTCGTACTTCATCATGTAATACGCGTTGTAGCCGTTGGGAAACCCCGGATTGAAATCGCCCGTCACCCCCTGGGGGCGACCGAGTCCGTCGGTCAGGTTGACGTAGGGAGCGGCTACCGTACCATCCCCGCTTTCCGGGGTGCCGACCGACATGTCGGCACGATTGATGTAGGTCACCATCAACGCATCCCTCGACGTGTCGTCGCCCACATAGAAAGGACCATCGGGGATGTAGACCATTTCGATGCCGAAAACCCGAATGGCCGCGATGGAATTCGACGAGACATTGTCGCCCGCAAAATCCCAGACCAGTCGAACGCTCCTGCTGTCCACGGTGCCCGTGGCGTCTGCCGATCGCTGCAGCATGGCCCCCTTGCGATCGTCCGGCACCCAGAGTTCCAGGTTGTCATAATTGCCGGGGGAAAACTCCGGCGGATCGAACCCTTCATCCGCCAGGGTGGCGTGGCGCCAGCGCGTTCCTCCATCCGCGCTGAACTTCATGAAAAGCCAGACTGCGTCATAATTCAACGTGTCACGCCAGGAATTTTCCCACGAAACGTCGAAATCAACATGGGCTTTTCCGCCGCCCGCGGCACTCAACGCCACGTTGTCGATCGCCAGGTTGTTGCCATGGACGGTCTGCATCGCCAGCATGGCCGCCAGGAAGAGATAAATGCGGAATCGTTCGGATTTCATGCCTTTGGTTCCTCCCCGTTGCATTAACTACCGGATCAACAGCAACGTGCCGCCCCTGCGCAAGGGGACATCGGCGGTCAGTGTGTAGGTGACGCCACCGTCCCCCAATCCACCCGGACGCCAGACGGTTACACGCACGCCGTGATCGGACCAGGCGTCGGGTTGACCATCTCCATGGATGTCCAATTCGAGCCGTTCGGCTACGCAGACCCGAGTCAAATTGGTAAAGGACAGTCCCGCGACGGTCAGGGTGTCGTTCGCGGCAAAATCCGAATCGACGTCGATAACCGCCGTTCGAGCCTCGTCGGCATAGCCGATTACGGAGCCAACCCTGTCGGCCGCGGTTCCGCCGAACACAGGAGTGACAACGGTTTCGTCCCAGGTGAAAGGCAGCGTTTCCGGGATGGAAAGGCGCAGGTCCCCGTGCGTAGTAATCGCGGGAGCAGCGTTGGAAATCGTCATCGTCGCGGCGACCGTTGTGCCCAACGTGCGTTCGATGACCTGTGGAGAATCAACAAAAAACCAGACGGGCGGTGCGCCAAGCCCCCCGAACGCCTCGGCGGAGGCCGAGCCACCCCCCGGTCCTCCACTGAACCTGCCGCCTCCTAGGGATGTTTGAACGATGACGGCAGCCATCGTCATTATGACGGACCATGCATTTCGCTTTCTGACCTGCATTCAGTCTCCTCCTGCCACAAACTTCAACGGACCGTTCAAAAGCACTGCGGCATGTACGACCCACCCAACGGCTGTTATCTAAGCTTTGCTCGATAAAGCGGGCTCTTTCAGCACAAAAAATACTACAACCCTGTTCAACGATATGCAAATTTAAAAATCCCAAAAAAATAATGGACCAGATCTCGGAACCGTCTATTGCCCCGGGACGGAGATTTTGAGGTTATCCACGCTCAGGGTGCAGTCGTAGGTTCGAAGGGTGAGAGTTTTCGTCGGGTCCATGTCGAGAAAATCGCTGTAATCCCGCGGATTGTGTCCGGTCCGTTCCCACACGTCCAGCGCGACGCGGTCGTCCACCCACAGGCGTAGATGCGGCTTGACGACCTCGATCATGATGTGGTGTTGCCGACCGGGCACGATCGGGGACCATTCCACGCGCGCGCAGGGAATGTTGAGCCGGTAGCATGTGGTCGCCTGATTGTAATAATGCGCCAGCAGCAGCGCATACCCCCGGGCGAACGAACCGGTTTCCGGATCGCAGTTGAGTCCCAGAATGATGTCGCCGATTCGTTCCGGATTGGCAGGATCGTCGGACTCCAATTTGGCGTCAAACTCGATCCGGAATGCCGGCCACTCGCAATGGCCGACCTGGATGACACGGCTGCGCATGGGTTCCCCGCCATGGGCATGTAACTGTCCGTTCGCTATCCTCCATTCGCCCGCCAGCACCGAAAACCCGCCCGGCATCCGGTTGTCGTCGAAGTTCCAGGAGGCCACCTCGTTCCAGGTTTCGATCCGTGCATTGTGTTCCCGGCGGCTGGCCTGCAAAAACTTTTCCTTGGAAGACCTCCATTCCGCATCCTGGGCCGGGGTCTCGAGCGATCCCAATACGATGAAAACCGCCAGTGCAAAGGGCGCGCAACACAACGTCCGAATTGCAGCCAATAATCTGTTACGGAAAGGTTTCATGGTCAACATTCCATCTGCTTATCGCAGCATCAGCAAGGTTCCGCGTTCGCCCCCCTTGACAAAGAGCACGCTTCCCGGTTGAGGCGCGTGTTCTTCCGCGCCGGTATAATCGGGTCCCGTGCCGCCAACGGACACGGACGTGCTGCCCGCGAAGGTTGAAAACGAATCCACGATTTCCAAATACATGGTTTCCCCAGCCAGGAGGCGATCGCGTTTTTCCGGCGACAGTCTCAGAATCACCGCGATACGTCCCCCGCCGCCTGCGCCGCCGGCCGAATTTTTGGTTGCGTTATACAAATCCCCGCCGCCGCCATCGGCGCGGAGCAACGCGGTATTCCCGCCCGTGAAGCGCGGGGTACTGACAAAGATGCCGCCGCCCGAACCGCCCCCCGAGGCGGTTGAGCCGGTCGTCATGCCATTCGCCGAGAGAATGCCGTCGAGGGTCATGGAATCGGTTGCTTCGATCCAGACCACACCTCCGCCATGACCGGCAAATCCACCGGACCACGTTCCTCCCCCGCTTCCGGACAGCACCGGGACCAGGGGATTGCCGTAGGCCGGACCGCCGGGAGCATCCCAATCCGCAGTGCGAGCATCGCCGCCGCGTCCGCCATGACCGGCGCCCGAACCGTACCCTACCCGGACACCCGCCCCCGGGCCATAGCCGTCCGCGCGCCAGACCCCATAGGGACCGCCAAATCCGCGATGATCGGCGTCGAACCCGCCGTTTTCGGCCACGATGACCCGATGGGCACGGAACCGGACGGGGCCGCCATTGGTGATGCTGGCGTCGGGATGGATCCAGGAGGCGGTGCCGATGCCGAGGGTTCCCGCCACGTCCACCGTCGCTCCGTACGCCGTGATCCCGTTGGTGGGGGCACTGTACGCGTAAAGACACCCGCCGTTCGTCACAATCAAGTCGGACCGGCAGGTCATCTGTGTCGTCGTGTTCATGACCAGGGTGCCGCCATCGACCTTCAAGACTCCACCGCAGGTGAGCAGGCCGCCGTCCATCAGTTCCAGTGTGCCCCCGGACTGGATGTCCAGGGTGTCCTGCACGTCGAGATGGAAGCCGGGGTCGAACTGGACCCAGGAATCGTTGGCAACGGTCAGCGACGGGGGCGACCAAGAGGCGAAGCCGGGGATCGCCAGCCGGCCGTAAAGGTTGGAGATGACCGGGCCAAGCAAGCCGGAGTCGGACAGATACACCGTTCCCGCTTCGGCAGCCCAGTACTGGGGCCAGCGCAGCCAGTCGTTGTGCCAGTAGGGCACCTGGTTGTCGCCATTTCGGGCCTCCAGTCGGATTCCGGGCGCGCCGATCAGTTCGTCGTAATGCAGGGCGATGCGGCCGCCACCGCCGGGGCCGCCGTTGTTGGCCCGGGGGCCGCCGTTGGCCCGGAGGGTTCCGTTTCCGCCGATTCGGCGGCAGGAAATCCAAATGCCACCTCCCGAGCCTCCACCGGAATAGTAGTTCCCCAGAATACCATCCGTGTGGATCGTACCCTCGATGCGCACGTCGCCCGTGGCCTCGATTCGTACGGCCCCGCCACCATGGCCGCCATAGGCCTTGACGTCCTGGCGGGAGCCGCCGCCGCTACCGGGGGCCGCGGGTTCGGCTGCCGTGGCATAAACGGGACCGCCTTCCGTACCCAGGGTGGGATAGCTCCAGGAACCGCGTCCGCCATAGCCGCCGCCGGCGCCGTGTTTATTGTATCCGCCGCTGCCGCCTCCCGGCCCGTAGCCCTGGTAATCTTCACCGGGACGGGCGCCCATGTAGCCCTTTCCATCGGCATCGATCTGGCCCCCTTCTTCCACGAACAGATTCGTGCAAACAATCCAGACGCGATTGGACATTTGCGTGTCGTCGAACGCCGGAGGGAGGGTGATGACCCCGCCGTTACCCACCGTCAAGTCCGTGACGGTCAACGAAGTGCTCCAGTTGGTGAAGACCAGCGTGGCGTTGTTGCTGATCGAAACCTGGGCATGAACCCGCGGCAGGCTGAGAATGGCTGTGCCCGATTCGATGATGGCGTGATCGTACGGTCCGGGCATGCCTTCGGGGGTCCAGTATTCCGGGGTTTCCCAGGCACCTGTGCCATTCCAGGTTCGGATCATGCCTTCGGAGGAGGCGAACTGCGCCACCAGGTTGCGCGGTTGGTCCATGGTCACGGTCAGTGGGTTATCCGACTCGTGACCTGCGGGAACGTCGCCCGTCCATTCGGTGAACTGGTATCCCTCCGCCGGGTCGGCCCAGATACCGGCGACCGTCGTGCCGTTGGTGTGCCAGCCGTTGGCCCCGGTGCGAACCGCGCCCTGCTCGGCTGAGCTGGATGAAACGTTCAGCAGAAATTCGTTGGTCCAGTTCCAGGTCAAGCGCCGCGTATCGCTGAGCGTGAAAACAGTCTGCGTGGTGGTTCCACTGTTCAGGATGGCATGGTTTGCGTCGCTCAACGTCCATCCAAGACAAGCCCAGCGCTGGCCGTCGAGTTCATCGGCGGGACTGGCCACCGAATTGGCGATTGTGGCATTTCGGGGCAGATAGGGCGATCCTCCATAGGGAATTGGCTTCGGAACCCCGTAACGCCCCGGCGAGCCTTCGACGGAAAGGATGATGTTCGTGGTAACGAACCGGTACGTTCCCGGCCCCGGCGCCCGTTCCGGCCCCCAGGTGGCGTAATCCGGTCCAACGGAAGAAGGTTCAATCGAAAAGGCGCCCTGGTAGGCGGGGTCCAGATCATAAGTGAACAGCCCTGGCATGGACGCCCCGGCGATGAGGGAAATTCGTGCCTCCTCCGACAGTCCGATCGCAATGGCGATCCTGCCGCCGCCGCCCGGTCCGCTGCCCGCGATGTCGCTGCGGTCATCTCCCGCGCCGCCCTCGGCACGGAGCATGGCGGATTCTCCGCCCTGGAAAGAAGATGCGGCCAGGAAGATGCCGCCGCCGGAACCGCCGCCGGAAGCGTAATTGGCATCGCTGCCGTTGGCAGTCAGAAGGCCGTCCAGATCGATCGACCGTTCCGCCTCGAGCCAGATCGTGCCACCGCCGTTGCCGCCGATTCCCTGGCTTGATCCAATATATCCCCCGCCTCCGCTGCCGGGCATGACGGGGGCATTCGTGTTTCCGTAGGGCGCGCCGCCCACGGCC
>CAZIUM010000114.1:0-8897 GCA_964542285.1 uncultured Lentisphaerales bacterium | reverse complement strand
CGGGGGACCCGCGCGCGGCGGCGAAGGGCCTCGCCGCCCTACCATTTTGACGCAACTCGAGCCTCAACCCTCCAGCCTCAAACCTATTACGACCCGCGCGGGGAATTCAGAAATCGGGATAAAAGAGATACGGGTACGAGATGGAATCCTTCACAGCCATCCTTTGTCGCACGCCGTTACCGAATCTCGTCCACCGAATCCGAGGGGGACCGAACCTTCCGGCACGCGCCGATGAACGCGGCAAACAGCGGATGCGGCTGGAGCGGGGTCGATTGAAATTCCGGGTGAAACTGGCAGGCAACGTACCAGGGGTGGCCCGGCAATTCGACGATTTCCACCAGGTCCAGATCCGGCGCCGTCCCGGCAATCCGGATACCCTGTTCCTCGAAAATCGTGCGGTAGTGGTTGTTGAATTCGTAGCGATGACGGTGCCGCTCCCGAATCTCTTCGCAGCCGTAAATACCGGCGACCAATGTATCCGGCGCCAGGCGACAGGGTTTGGCTCCCAGGCGCATGGTCCCCCCCAGTCCGGCCGCACGCTTCTGCTCCTCCATCATGTCTACGACCGGATGGGGGGTTTTCGGATCGAACTCCATGCTGTTGGCCTTTTCCAGCCCGCACAGGTGGCGGGCCAGTTCCATCACGGCGCATTGCATCCCCAGACAGATGCCGAAGTAGGGAATTTGGTTTTCACGCGCAAACCCCGCGGCATGGATTTTGCCCTCGATGCCACGCACGCCGAACCCCCCCGGAACCAGGATGCCGTCGACACCGTCCAACCGTCCCCTTCCTTCCTCGCTTTCGAGCGCTTCGGCTTCTACGGGCCGGATGTCGACCCGCACATTATTGGCCGCACCACCATGCACCAGCGCCTCGTAAATGCTTTTGTAGGCATCGCGCAAGTCCATGTACTTGCCGACCAGGGCAACTTCCACGCGGCCATTCCGGGGTTCGATCGTGCGGCGCAGCATGTCCTGCCAGTCCGTCAAATCCAGGCTGTTTACGTGCAGCCGCAGGCGTTCCAGCACGAAAACGTCCATGTCCTGCTCCGCCAGGGCGCAGGGGACCTCGTAGATCGAATTACGGACATCCTGCTCTTCGATGACGAGTTCCTCGTCCACGTTGCAGAAGAGCGCCAGCTTGCGGCGATGTTCCGGCTCCATGGGGCGTTCGCATCGACACACCAGCATGTCGGGGATGATGCCGATCGTGCGCAAAATGCCCACGGATTGCTGGGACGGCTTGGTTTTAAGCTCACCGGCGGCGCGCAGGTAGGGCACCAGCGTAACGTGGACAAAGAGTCCGTTGTCCCGCCCGATCTCCTGGCGCAACTGGCGAATGGCTTCAAGGAAAGGCTGGCTCTCGATGTCGCCGACCGTCCCGCCGATTTCCGTGATGACGATATCGGTCCCGGGGGTGGCCAGCGACCGGATGGCGTTTTTGATTTCGTCGGTGATGTGCGGAATCACCTGGACGGTGTGTCCGAGGTATTCGCCCTGCCGTTCGCGCCGGATCACGGTGCTGTAAATGCTGCCGGAAGTGAAATTACTGGCGCGGGTGCAATGGCATCCTGTGAAACGTTCATAATGCCCCAGGTCGAGATCGGTCTCGGCTCCATCGACCGTGACATACACTTCGCCATGCTGATACGGCGACATGGTCCCCGGATCGACATTGATGTAGGGGTCGAGCTTCTGAAGGCTCACCGTGTAGCCGCGCTTGCGCAGCAGCAAAGCCAGCGAGGCGGCAGTGAGCCCCTTCCCCAACGAAGAAACCACCCCGCCCGTCACAAAAATGTGCTTGCTCATTTCACGTTCTCCCTGTTTCGCCGACCGTTTCCACAATGCGGCCCTCCAACGACAACTTGCCGTCAAACCGCCCGCTCGCCGGCGGGTAGGCTCCGTTGATGCAGGCGCGGCAAAAGGTCTCCGCCCCATTTTCAAAGGGCGACAGCAGACCGGCCTCGCTGAGATACCCCAACGAATCGGCCCCGATCCATTCGCGCAGGGCCTCCACCCCGCGCTCCGCGGCCAGCAACTCGTCCGCAACGGGGAAATCGACGCCGAAACGGCAGGGATACCGGATGGGAGGCGAAGCCACGCGTACATGCACCTCGGTCGCCCCGCAACGGCGCAGCAACGCCACGCGTCCCCGGATAGTATTCCCGCGCACAATGGAATCGTCCACCACCACCACACGCCGCCCGGCCACCGTTTCCTTCACGATGGCCAACTTGAAGTCGGCCGTCGTCTGACGGGCGATGTTTTGCGGCTGAATGAAGGTGCGTCCGACGTAATGATTGCGAATGAAGCCCATGTCCAGCGGAATCCCGCTGGCACGCGCATACCCGATCGCGGCCGACATGCCGCTGTCGGGAATGGGCACAACCACATCCGCCGGCACGGGGTGCTCCTCCGCCAGCCGCATGCCGTGCCTGACGCGCACTCCATGGACATTGTACCCGAAGACGTTGCTGTCCGGTCGAGCAAAGTAGATCATCTCGAAAACGCACTGCGCGGAAGGTCCCGCCGTTCCGCCAAACCGGCGACGGGTCAGGCCATTGGCATCGACCGTCACGATTTCGCCCGGCGCAACCTCGCGCAGGAATTCCGCCCCGACCTGCTGCAAGGCACAGGTTTCGCTGGCGAACACGTAGCCGCGACCCAACTGTCCCATCACCAAAGGCTTGAAACCGAGGGCATCCCGTGCGGCAATCACCGCGTCGGAGCGCAACAAGACCACGGAAAAGGCGCCCTGCAATTGCTCCAGGGACTGCACCACCGGCTGGCCGCTGTGCCGGCAGCGTGGAGCAGCCAGCAAATGCAGCAGCACCTCGCTGTCGGTGGCGGTCTGGAAAATGGCACCGTCTTCCTGGCAGGCCTCCTTCAGGCGGGCGGCATTCGTGAGGTTTCCGTTGTGCGCGATCGCCCAGGGTCCCCCGGCACAGTCCGCCACCAAGGGCTGCGCGTTGCGGGGATGCGAACCTCCACAGGTGGAGTACCTGACGTGCCCGATCCCGGCTGTCCCCGGCAAGGAATCCAGGGAAACGGCGTCGAACCGCACCTGCACCAGCCCGGAGCCCTTGTGAGCATACAGGCGCCCGCTTTCCGTCGTGACGATCCCGGCACTTTCCTGGCCGCGATGCTGCTGCGCGAACAATCCGGCGTAAACAATCCGGGCGGCATTCTCGACGCCAAATACCGCCATCAATCCACAGGCCTCGTGGAGACCATCCGTTAAATTGGCTTTCACGCCGGTTCCAATTGCAGGGATCGGGCCAGACGACAACGTGAACCAAAAAAAAATTCACGGAGGACAACCGAGGGAATTCCGGGAGAATTCACGCTGCTTTCTCCGCGCGGACGCCGATCTTCGGGATGCAGAAACCCTGTGCTTTCAGCCGTGACGACATTTTTGTCGTTCGCAACCGGCAATCAAACAAAACTGTCGGTGCGATCACGGCCGTTCTCTCCTTCTCCTTCATTTCGGTTGCCTTCTGCCGGCGTTCGATGTTCAATGTATCGCATGGCCCGCTGAGCGCTCCACGAACCGAGGGAAAATCGCACAGTGGGCTCCCTACGAATAAACCGAACTTCCATCCGCGCTCCGATGATGTTTTGGCACATGCAGGCGATGACGGCGGCGGCTCTGCTGCCGCTGGGGGCCATGCTGTGCCGTGCCTTGCCTGGCACGGGCAAGACTTTCGCGCCTCATGCGAGGCACAGGATGCTGGCCGCCGTCGCGCTGCTCTGGCTGCTGGGAACGTTCTTTCTGTGCTTGCGGCCTCATCAGGACACCTTCACCGGGCTCGACAACAGCGCCTACCGTCAATTGGCACACGCCTTTGCCTCCGGTCGCGGACCGCACGAGACCGACGAACTGTTGTTGACCGTTCCGCCCCCCCTGCGCGGAGCCTTTTTTTATCGCGACGCTCCCGGCAGTCGCCGCACGCGGGACCTGATTTTCGAAGTGCTTTCCCGCGACACCGGGGCGACGGCACCCTTTTTTCTGCCAACCTTGCCGCTGGCTGCCGCCGGGTTGGATCCCTTGCTGCGACCGGAAGGGCTGATGTCGATCATGGGCTCGCTCTGGCTGGGACTGGTTCTTCTGGCGTCCCTGCGGGCCGGGAGAAGCACGGGGCTGTGGGTGGCTGCCGCCATGCTGCTCGGCACGGCTTGGCCCGCTTGGTTCCTGCGGGGGTTCTATCCCGAGGGCATGGGCGCAATCCTCGTTTCGGCGGTCATGCTGTCCATTGCGGTCCGCCCGGTCTTTAAGGTCTGGGACGCCGCCGCGGCCGGGATCGCCCTGGGGTTTTCCGTTTCCTGTCATCCCACCCTGGCCGTCCTGGCGGCTCCGCCGGCGTTGTGGTTGTTTTGCGTTGCCCGGCCTCGGGCCTGCCTCGCGTTGTCGGGCGGGGGACTGATCGGTCTGGCGCCGCTGTTCTACTTCACAAAACACGTCTGTCAACCCTACGGAAACTGGATGGACCCGGACACGTTACGTTCCATTGTCGCGGTTTCGGCGGAACATCGCGCCTTGGCGCTGGTGCTGATCCTAGCCGTCGCGGGGCTGCTGGCGGCTCTCCTGCTGCGCTTTTCCCCTCGCGGTCGGCGCCGACTTTCCGAACGAATCGCCGGCTTGTCTCCCGGATGGTGGATGGGAGCCGCCATCCTACTGCTCACGCTCCCCATGCTGCTGCCGGGCGACCACGGACGCTTCCTGCGCCGGGGCGCATTGGGCGCCTGGACGGGGTTGCGAATTCCCTTCACGCTGCTTCTGCTGGCAGGCGTTGCGGGCCTGGTACGCCGCGACCGCCCCTTGCGTGAAAAATTCTGGCTGCTCTCGCTCGCGGCGGGCACGGTTTTCTTCCTTTACATCAAGGGACTGGAACGTTCCGCCGGCGTTTGGAGTTTCCGCCGCCTGCTGCCGGTCATCCTGCTGACGATCTCCCTGCTGGCGGCGCCCATGTCCGCCGTGCTGGTCTCGCTTCCCTCCGCGCGCCGAACGCAGGCCGGAATATTGATTCTGGCCCTGGGGCTCTGTAATTTCCTGCGATGGCCTTCGCTCTACGGGCGGATCAATGAAGCCGACGCTCACCCCTGGACCAGGGAAGTCATCGCCAATCTGGATGCCGACCTGGTATTGTTCGACTATCTTCCGCACAGCGTGCCCTACGCCCAAGTCCTGCCTCGCAAAGTCCTCGGTCTGGGAGAACATTCCCAGGGCCGATGGCCGGATGTCGCGACCTGGCTTGCCGTTCGCTCACGTACCCAGGACATTCTGCTGGTCACGGCCTGGGAGCCCTGCACACTGGAAAGCGGCGTGCGGCTCGAACCGGCCGGACAATCCGCCATCGCACTTCCAACCTATACGGGAAGGACTTTTTTTCCTCCGGCCCCCATCGACCGGAACGTTCGCCATACCTTCATGCGCATGCGCCCCGTCGAAAAGGCCCAGGTCGCGCGGCAGGACAAGCTCATGGACGAAAGCCCCATTGGCCTGCGGGGGCCCTGGGAACCCTGCCGACGCCGGACCGATGGGGGGCCCCGGCGCTGGAGCCGCCAGGGCAGCGGCATCGTCGGACCCGTGCCTGCCCCCGGGGAATCCATCCGCTTTATCATCGACTGCGCCTTCACCGGAACCCCTCCCGGTCGCAACGCACAACAGTTGCGCATCGATCCGCCATGGAACGCCCCCCCCGCCGAACTGACGGTGAACGCGGAATGGCGCCCGCGCGAGATCGTGCTGAAACGACCGGCCGACTCCAATATCCCAGCCGTCACCGGCACATACCGCCTGACGGTGAGGCATCCCTACGATCCAGGCCGTCACGGATTGCGCGGCTATCCCCGGGACCTTGGCGTCGAGGTACGCCGTATCGTCATCGAAAATTCATCCCCAGGGGGCAAAGCCCATGTCGCGCAAGGCTCCCACGTCCCACCGATTCCAGCGCTTGGGCTCGGACAGACCCCGAGGAAGGGCGACGAGGCCCGGCATGGCCGCTGATGAGCAATCGTTGCCTTGTATATCCGCGCGGGAACCCCGCACGCGGCGGTGAAGGGCCTCGCCGCCCTACCGTTGCGCGCATACGCGGAACTCAACCCTCAACCCTCACCCCTCACCTCACCCCTGCAGACGATCACGACCCGCCCGCGGGCTTCAATGCAGGATCAGGAGCGTGGAGGCGCGCCCATAAAATCCCGCCGTTCCGGTTTCCGCCTGGTGATATTCGGCAACGCCTGAAGGATAAACCTCCACGGAAAAGGTTCCCGAAAAATCGGGGACTTTTTCGGTCCGCGTCAGGGAGCGCACATCGCGGTTCGCGATGCGTTGATCCACCAATGACAACGGCATATGACGCCACACCGCAATGCGGCCTCCTCCGCCGGGCGCGCGCGAGTTGCCCCCGGCCCCGCCGTTGGCCCGCAACTCCCCGGAACCGAATAGGCGTCGTCCGGCCAGAAAAATCGAGCCTCCGCTGCCGCCAGGCCCGCGATAATAGACCCCCGAGGTTCCATTGGCGGACAAGACCCCATCGATGCGAATGTCGTTGCCCGCCAGCAAGTGGATGACCCCGCCGCCCGATCCGGCCGGCGTGTAGCTCCTCGTGCCCCAAACCCGCCAGCCCCCGGGACTGCCGGGGGCGAGGGGCAGCGCGGCTTCGCCATAAGGTGGGCGATAGCTCGCCCCGCCGCCATGTCCGCCATAACTGCCCCCACTTTCGTTGTTAAGCCCCGCCCCCGGCCCGTTGAGATTGTCTCTTTGGGGCATGTAGCCGGCACGGTCGGCATCGATGCCCCCACCCGCGGCAATATGCACGTCCCGTCCGACCCTCACTTCGACAATGGCCGGATTGGTGCCGGAAGTATGCGGATAGAACCAGGCGTCGCTGCCGATGAGAAAATCCCGTCCGACCCGCAGCCTGGCCCCGTAAAGCGTTTCCGAAGCGGTGGCATGCAACCGCAATCCCGCCTGGAGGGTTCCAACAAGCGGCGTGGAAAGGCCCCGGATGCCCTGCATGACCAGGTCGCTGCCGACATGCAGTTCATATCCCTCGGGGAACCCCACGACACAGTTCGTGATCGTCAACGAGGCCGGAGACCAGTCCGTGGGATGCGACTCCAGGATCAGCCGCACGTGCCAGAAGCGCTGTCCGCTCAGCACGACATCCCCTTCGGGGTCGTCGGTCAGCAGGGTGGTATCCGGAAGATACAAGGTTCCCATCTCGGGCCAGACAGTCATCGAGGCTTCGGCATAACGTGCCACGGCAGAAAATCGCAAAGCGGGGCGCGGTTCCGAAAGAGCGGCCTGGTCCAACGGGACATAATGCACGGCGATGCGTCCCCCGCCGCCGCTGCCGCTGTATCCATGCGCTCGTCCGCCATCCGCTCGCACAATGCCACCCCCATGAATCGTGCGGCAAAGCAAGGCGATGCCTCCACCGGAACCGGAGGTGCCGCGCAGATTGGCTCCATCCTGGCCGCGCGCGGAAATTATGCCCTCCACGGTCAAGGCGCCCTCGACATCGACGCGGATCGCGCCCCCGGCGGGGCGGCTGGCGCTGTAGGCGCCGCCTCCGCTGCCGGGTTGCCAGGGGTCCGCCGGATCGCCATTCACCGGTCCCGGCAACGTGCCGCTGTATCCGGCCCCCCCGTGTCCGCCATATCCGCCGCCGCCGCCCCCTTGAATATTATCGATGCTGCGTCCGGGACCGGCGCCGGGCGGATAGCCCTTGTAGTCGGCATCGAGGCTGCCGGTGCCCTTCACGGTCAGGTTGCTCCCCTGCAACAGGATACGATGCTCGGGCACCCATTCGCCCGTGACGGGATCGGGCTCGGTCACGGTCTGCGCCGCGTGGGTCACCGTGCCGGCGATCATGATTTCTTCCGCCGTAAGCGCGCTGTCCCAGCCTTCCACGGTCAGGGTCGTGCCATTTGCCAGATCGAAGGAGGCCAGCGCGGCGGTGGGCTGGGTCAACCGCGGGCTGCCGGAGGGGACGACCACCTCCTGCCCGGCGGTCGGCACCCCGGCGCTCCAGTTGGCAGCATCGCTCCACAGGTCGGTGTAGCCCAGTCCCGTCCAAGTGTTCGTGCCCGTGTAACTGACCACCGAGACGAGACAAGTCGCGACGGAAGTGACGGCATTGCCGGCCTCGTTCTTCAGCCACAAGAGAATCGGGTAGTCGCCCTCGGAGGTCAGAGTCACAAAGGGCTCTTCCGGCGTCAGGTCGTCGGCGGGATTGGCCGCCAGCGCGATGCGGTCCACGACTCCGAGCACGAGCCCGTTGGCTTCGCCCCCCGTCGAGCCCAGGTCGAGGTCCGAGGCGGCGATCACGACGTCCATGCCCGGCAGACGTTCGCGCGTGAGCGTGGGGCGTACATTCGGGGCGGGAAGCACTTCGGTGTAGTAGATGCTGCCTTCGCCCCGCAACAGCGTCGCGTTGGTGACGCTGTTGGTGAACCAGGCGTAAAGAACGATGTTCGAGTCGGCCGCGGGTTGCGGAAAGTCCAGTTGCGCCGGAATCGTATTGGTCGAAACCCAGCCGTTGGGGTCGATCGAAGCGATGTCGCCTGCTAGCGTAAACTGGTATTGATCGTACTCGCTCGGGAGCGGGAAAGAGGCCACATCCACTTCGTTCGAGTTCGTGAAGCGCACGCTGCCGGTCTCGAGGTCGGCCAGTGTGAAGGGGGTCGCGGGCATATACTCTGCCGGCGGCTGAGAAAGATCGTAGAGCCGGACCTGGTCCACGAAAAACTCGTATCCCCCATGAACGACAAGCCGGTCAAAGCCTTCATGGGTCGTATTTGCAGCGGCCACGACGTGACCCAGTACGGCGCCTTCAGTGTCGTAGGTGGTCAATTCGAAGGAGTTGTCCGACTTCATAACAAAAACCACCC
>CAZIUM010000113.1:0-8908 GCA_964542285.1 uncultured Lentisphaerales bacterium | reverse complement strand
GTGAGGGCGCGACGAAGCTCATCAACTTCACGGTTCGCGGTGCGGCGAGCGAGGGTTGTGTATCCCGGTCGGGCGAAAGGCGTCCTGCACCTTGAGGCGCGCGTCCCGCGCGGCCACCATCTCGATCAGGCGTTTCAGTGGAGCTTCCAGCATGAAATGGATAGTGTGGTCGCACTCGTCGTCGTGTTCGCCGTCGTGGTCGCTCTCCCACCAGACGCGTTCGTCGTCGATATACATCAGATCGCGTCCGGCCGAAAAGGTGGGCATGTGAATCGAGCCGCTGGCGACGCCTTCGCGCTGGTCGGGCATGTAGGTGTTGCGCGGGAAGGTTTTCGGAGCCGGACGCAGGGCCCACGTTACCTCGTTGGTTTCGGCGGGGCTTTCCGTGGTCTCGTCGGGCGGCCTTTCGGGAGGTCGTTGCCCGCCTCCGGGGCGGCAGGACCAAGCCAGCAGAAGCAGCAGGTGGACGCCCAGCACGATCGCCAGGACCGGCGCCCAGCGCGGCAAAACAATCCGCCTGCGGTGGGCCACGGGCAAAGGTGCCATGTCGGGACGATTCAGGAGCATGCCGCCGTCCTGATGAAGCCCAGCAGGCGCAACAGCATTTCCTGGTTGTACAACGCGGCGGAGGCGCCGAGCGGCGGATGGCCGGCGAGAAAGCCGCGGATGAGCAACCGCATGGGGTCCGGTCTCGGCACGTCGATGCCGTCGTTGGACCGATAGCGCATTCGGAAAAGTCCATCGGGTCCGGCCTCGCCCAACAGGTCGAAAGCGGTGTCGTCCAGCGTGATGCGACGCACGTTGGCCGGGGTGCCGGTGGTGAACCCCACCGTCAGGTGTACGGCGGTTTCGCGGTGGTCGGGGGCATTGCGCAGGGTAAACCACAGATCGGCGTTGTACCCGTCGACCTCCACACGCGGGTGGGGTTCGATCGTTCGCGCATCGGGACAGAGAGCCTGCAGCGCGGCCACCAGGTGGGGGCCGAGATCGATCCAGCATTGCGCGGGGTCGGGTGGGCGACCGCGGGCCGGCGAGCGCAGCTCCAATTCGATGCGGCGTGGCGGCGCGGCGCCGCGGGCGGCCGTCAGTTCGCGGCAGGTGTCGGCGGCTACGAAGAATTGCGAACACAAGCCGAATCGCAGGCCCTTTTCGCGCGCCGCGGAAACGAGGTCGGTCGCCTGTTGCCGCATGGCGTCGTCATCCAGCGACGCATCGTACAGCAGGGGCTTTTCGCACAACACGTGGCATCCGGCCTCCAGCGCCTGGCGCGCAGGGGGAACATGCAGGGCGGGCGGCAGGCAGATGTCGACGATCTCGGGACGGGTCGCCTGAACCAAGGTGTCGAGGTCGGTGAACCCGGGGCCGTCGTACCCGCACAGGTCCTTGAGACGGGCCTGGGAGGCGGCGACCGTCTCCGGGGTACGCCCCAGGATCCCCACCACCTCGGCCCCTTCCACGCGCCACCAGTTGGCATGGTGCCGGCCGATGCCTCCTGCGCCCAATACCGCGATACGCGGCGCCGCCTGGGGGCCGCGATCTGCTCCGGATGTCCTTGCCGTTTCCATTTGCTTCAATCTCAATGCCCGTTTGGAAGTTGTTGACCGGGTCAGGACAGTTCCACCACCCTGGCGCGCCGGCGGGCGTCTTCGGCGGCAAAAACGGTCAGATGCGATTCGAGTGTGGCATCGGGGCCGGAAAGAATGCCCGAGCGGTCCCCGGTGGCGACGGCATGGGTAAAGGCCTCCATGATGCCGCCGTCGCCGCCGCCATGACCGCCCAGGATGCTGTGATCGGAGGCGTCGGTGTCGACTTCGCGCCATTCGCGCGTCATGTAGTCGAACAGCTTGATTGCGCTGCTGTCGGTCTCGATGAAGCCGCGGGTGCCCCCGATGCGGGTCATGCGTCCGGCGCCGTGGTTGAAGGCCGACATGGTAAAGCTGGCGGTGCTTCCGTTGGCGTATTCCAGGTTGACGATCTGCTGATCGACGACATCGTTGTCGCAGGCGTAAACGCAGCGCCCGTAAGGGCCTTCGCGCAGCGCTTTTTCGAGGTTTTCGGGGGTAAACTCGTCGATCAGCACGTCCAGGGGCCAGCCGTGCTCTGTTTTTGCCAGGCGTTCGCCATAAAACCGCTTGGCGGAATAGGGGCAATCGGCTTCCACGGCGCAGTCCAGGCAACGGTCGGCGGCGCCTTTGGGTTGGTTTTCACGGCGGAAATGGAACAACGAGCCAAACGAGGAGACTCTGCGGCAGGGGTTGCCGATCACGTGACTGAGCCAGTCGATATCGTGACAGCTTTTGGCCAGCAGCATGAAGGTGCTTTCGGCTTCGTTACGCCAGTTGCCGCGCACGAAGGAATGGGCCTGGTGCCAGAATCCCACCGGCTCGAAATGCTGGATGTTGACGATCTCGCCGATCGTGCCGGCGTCGAGAAGTTCCTTGAGCGTGCGAGTGTAGCGCGTATAGCGCATTACGTGGCACACCGCGAACACCGAGCCGGCCTCCTTGGCCGCATTGACGATGTTGCGGCAGGCTTCGGGGGTTGGCGCCATCGGTTTCTCCAGGAGAATATGGTATCCGAGCCGCGCGAAGGCCACGGCGGGCTCTTCGTGCATGGCGTCCTGGGTGCAGATCAACACGGCGTCCGCGAGGCGCGGTTTTGCGGCCAGCTCGCGCCAGTCGCTGAACACGTTTTCCGATGGAATGTCATGCTCTTCAACCAGGCGCCGGCGCTGAAAATCGCGCGGTTCGGCGACCCCGATCACCTTTGCCTTGTCGGGACATTGTTTTGCAAAACGGGAATATCCCCAACCGCGCCCTCCGGCGCCCACCACCATCATCGTTACCGGTTTCAACATCATGCTCCAGGGTTGGATCCGGGGCACCAGGCATCGCGGTGCCCAAAAACGGGTCTATCTTCGCCTATTGCGTTACGGGATGCAACCACGGATTCTGGTCGCGTCAGGGGGCGTGTCACGTCCGGGGGTGATTCAACGAATCCAGAATCCAGGAGTCAGACGCCCTCAGATTTTTTACAGGCAACTGAGCGGCAGGGTTTTATTGTTCCGGTGCCTGGCGCCGGAAGGAGTGGGCGTGTTCCCTTCTTCGTATCCGCAGGAGCGGATGACTCCTGGGACTCCTGGGACAGGCGCCGCGCGGCTTGCATCCTTTCACGATTCGCGGTTCAATGTGCATGTTATCCGATTCATCAATCGCTCTGGAGAACGCTCGATGACCATCAATCTTTTGCCGACACCGAAAGAGGTGGCCCTGGCCCGTGAAACCGTGCAGGTCGGCCCCCGGTCTCCCATCGCGATCCGGGGGCACGACCTGCCCGAAGCCGTTGTGCGCGAATTGCTGGTGCGCGGTACGGGCGCAACACCGATCGCGATCCGGCACGATTCCCGACTGGCGGCGGAGGCCTATCGCGTGGAGGTGGCGCGTGAAGGAATCGAACTGGCCGCGTCGGAACGGGCCGGATTGCTTTACGGCCTCGAATGCCTGCGCCATCTGCTGGCCGACGGCGTGCATGGCGACGGCCGCGCCTGCATTGGCCGCGTCGCGGATGATCCCGCCTTGTCCCTGCGCGGCATGCACCTGCGCTTTTCGATTCCGAGTCTCACGTTCGAACAGGCGCAACGAATGCTGGAAGCCATGGGACGCTGGCGCCTGAACACGGTCTTGCTGGAGTACAACGGACAATTCCCCTACCGGCGGCATCCCGGCATCCCGGCTCCCGATGCCCTCACCCCCGACCAGGTTTCGTCCCTGCTGGCGCAGGCGCGCCGGCTGGGCATCGAGACCATTCCGTTGCACCAATGTCTGGGGCACATGGAGTTTGTCTTGCAACGGGATGGCTTTGGTCCCCTGAGCGAGGAAGCGGAGTTCCGGGATCAATTCTGTCCCTTGAATCCCGAGGCCTTCGCGATTTTCAGGGATTGCGTGGATGACCTGTTGGAAACCCATCCCGGCGTTCGCTTCTTTCATATCGGCGGAGACGAAACCCGCCGGTTGGGCAATTGTCCGCGTTGCGCCGAGGTCGCGGCGCGCGAGGGCAAGGGACGGCTCTACCTGGATTATGTGCTCAAGGCGGCCGAGTACGTGCGCTCGCGCGGACTGACACCCATCGTGTGGGATGACATGCTCTGCGCCCACAAGGAAATCCTGGCGGACATGCCGCGCGATATCGTGATCATGTACTGGGACTACTGGACCGTGACGGATCCCAGCCCCATGGTGGTGGCGCGACCGGCGGGACGGGGCATTGTGGCCGACCGCGCCTGGTATCGCAACGATCTCCGCGACCTTGGCGAGGTGGAGGAACGTATGGTACGGCATTTTGCCCAGCCGCTCGACCTGTCGCGCGACCTGCCCCCCGCGTTTCAGCACGATTTTGCCCGGTACCTGGGACCGGACTATCCACAACGCATCCGGGCCTTCCCTTTCCTTGAATACTACCAGGATCTTGGCTTTCGTGTGATTGGCGCACCCACCGGGGGCGGCAACACCAGCACTTGGCATGGACTGCCGGATTTTCCGCGCTATGCCGACAACATTCTTGCCTTTGGGCGACGTCTGCGGGAAGCCGGCGCCCTGGGGATGATCACGACGGCCTGGTACGACTTTCCGCCGGAAAGCGTTTATCCCGGGATCATGTACACGGGGCAATTCGCCTGGCATGGCGGCCCGCCAGAGGCGCGATCGGCAATCGATGAAGCGGCTGCGGTAGGTTTGAGGCTGGAGGGATGAGACTTGAGGGGGCCATGCGCAAGGTTTTATTGTTTCGCCGCTTCGCGTCAAAAGGGTAGGGCGGCGAGGCCCTTCGCCGCCGCGCGCGGGTTTCCAGCGCGATCCCGATCCGGACCATTTGTCCGATCGGTCCGATCCCCACCTCCGCGTCACTGCGCCACAGCGGGAGATTATTCCCGCGCTGGCCGTTGACATTCGGACTCCGGACTTCTGAATTCCGCGTTCGGTGCTTCGCGCCGCAACGCCCGATCTCGATCCCGGCATTGATTGAAAGAGGCAACCATTGCTTATAAGCGGCCGTGGCGCGCCCGTAGGGCGAAGGCGGCGGCGAAGGGCCTCACCGCCCTACATTCTTTTGGGCGGGTCCCCCGCGCGAAAACTTGGATATTGGGTGTTGGGTTTGGATATTGGACATTGAGTTCCTCTCCCCATGGCGTTCGCTACCCTTCAGACTCCTGAATGCTTGAATTCGGGCGTTTCGCCGCTTCGCGCGCAACGCCTCCGGCGCTCAGCAGCAAGGCGGCTCCCATGACCGCGGCCGCGACAACCAGACGGCGCGGGGAGGCGGGTTCGTCGAAAAACCACAGCGAGACGGCCACCCCCAGGGGAATCTTGGCGTTGTTCATCACCGCCAAAGTCCCTACACCGGTCCGGCGCGCGCCCAGGTTCCAGAGCCAGAAGCAGACTCCGGATGCCACGATGCCCAGGTAGATCAGCACCAGCCACTGGGACGGTGACGGCACGAAGCCTCCGGGAGTGCGCCACAAGATCGCGAAGGGCAGGGCCGCCATGACTCCGCCAGCGTACATCCAGGCCATGACCGGGGCGTTTCCTATCGTCGGTAATGTCCTCATCAGGCGTCGGTACCCCACCTGTCCCAGCGCGAAACAAAGGTTGGACCCCTGAACCATGGCGAAGCCCAGCCACAGGCGTTCGGCATCGCCGCGACGCCAGCTCAGGACTGCGGTGCCGGCGACGGCCAGGGCCGCCGCCAGCAGCAGGCGCGGGAAGCGGGCGCCGCTTTCGCGCCGCGTCAGCAGGGCCACGTGCAGGGGTGTGAAAATCGTGAACAGTGCCACCAGGTGCGAGGGCAGCCAGCGGAAACTGGCGATATAAAGCACGTACATGAGTCCGAACTGAACCCCACCCAGCGCCAGCAGGCGCAGCGCATCCCATACGCCCAGTTGCAGGCGGCGGGCAAAAGGCGCGAACACCGCCAGCGACAGGGCCAGGCGCACGACGGCTACGAGAGCGGGATCAAGTCCCGCCAGACGATTGCCGATCAGGCCGAACGAGAAGGCCCAGACCAGCGAAGTAAGAAATAGAAAGATCATGGCAACTCAGGGGCGTGCGGGCGCTGGACTGCAGAGGTCAGTCCAGCTTGAAGACCTCCGCGACTTGTTGGGGGTCCAGGCGATACCGGCTGCCGTGACCTTGAAAGAATCCGTGCTTCTCGATCAGGGCCAGCCCCAGGCGCGTGATGACCAGCGTTTCGCCCGTGGCGCGGTCGGTCACCTCGACGTCGCCTTTTTCAAAGACTCCGTCGCCGCGAAAGGGCGAGGGGATGCGGCCCATGGCTTCGTGTGCCACGGCGGTGAGGCCGGGAAGCGGCTCGATCTCGGAGCCGAGCGCGGCGCGCGCCTGTTCGAAGGTGTCGCGCAGCACGGCCAGCATCTGCTTGCGCGAAAGGCCCAGGCGTTCCAGGGTGCGGCGATCCTCCGCGACGATCTCGTCCAGAGAACGCGGATCGTTTCCCAGAAAGCCTTCGCCGGAAAATCGCGAGGCCTGCAGCCGTTCCGCCAGGGCTTTTTCTTCCGGGGTGGTTTTCATGGCAAACGTCTCCAGTCTTCAAGCGAACTTGTCATAGAAGATTTTGTCTTCGGGCATGCCGTTGTCTACCAGCGTGGCCACGGCGGCGTCAATCATGCCGGGAGAACCGCAGAGGTAGGCCTCGTGACCCGAGGCATCCGGAATGTGACGCGACACGACGTCGGTGATGATGCCGCGGTCCCCGCGCCAGTCCGAATCCTGCGGTTCGCGCGAAAGCGCCGGCACGTAGGTGAACCAGGGCAATTCCGTCTCCATTTGCCGCAACTCGTCGTGCAGAAAGAGGTCTTGTTGGGTCAGGGCGCCGAAGAAATAGGTCGTAGGTCGGCGATCGGTGCCTTTTTCGCGCATGTCGCGCAGGATGCTCCAGATGGGGGCCATGCCGCTTCCGCCGGCGATGCAGAGGATGGGCGCGTCACTGTCGTTCAGTTGAAAATGTCCGAAGGGCCCGGCCAGGGTCACTTGGTCGCCCTCCTGGAGGTGTTCGAACACCCAGGTGGTACAGATGCCGCCGGGAACGTAACGGACGATGAGGTCCACATGGTCCCTGGCCGACGGAGGGGACGCTACCGAATACGCGCGCATGACGGGATCATGGCCCTTGTAGGGCGCGGATTCGAGCTGCACGTATTGGCCCGCGGTGAAGTCGATCGTAGGCGGGTCCAGCAACGCGAGACGCAGATCGACGATGTCATGGGTCAGGGCGCGCTTGTGCGCCACCCGGGCCTGGAAACGGCGGGCGGAGAACAGTTCCTCGGGGATGCGGATGCCGAGATCGCGGCGCACTTTGACCTGGCAGGCCAGGCGCACATGGTCCGCGAGTTCCTCCGGGCTCAAGTACGGGGCTTCCACCGGACCGACCATGCCGCCTCCGGAGGTCACCCGTACCTTGCAATAGGCGCAGGTGCCGCGCCCGCCGCAGGCCGAGGGCAGGTAGATGTCCTGTTCGGCCAGGGTCGAGAGCAGCGATGCGCCGCCGTCCACTTCCAGCACCTTGCCCCCTTCGTTGATGTCGACGCGGCAGGTGCCGTAGTTGAGAATCTTCCTCTCCGCGATCAGCAGCAACCCCGCCAGCACGAGGCCGCAGGCCAGCAGGAATCCGACAGAAATGAGGATGGCGACGAACATCGTTGATTCCAAAGGATTAGAACTTGATCATGCCCGAAAACCCGACAAACCCCAGCGACATGATGCCGATGACGATCAGGGTGATGCCGGGACCTTCCAGCCCGCGGGGCAGGGCCGCTTCGTTGATCCGCTCGCGGATCGCGCCGATCAGCGCAATCGCCAGCAGCCAGCCGAATCCGCCACCGAAACCGTAGGCCAGCGCCTGCACGAAATTATAGGGCTTGCCCAGCATGAACAACGAAATACCCAGGATGGCGCAATTGACCGTGATCAGCGGCAGGAAGATGCCCAGGGCGTTGTAGAGCTTTTCCGAGACGCGTTCCACGATCATTTCGACCAATTGCGTGAAGGCGGCGATCACCACGATGAAGACGATCAGCCGCAGGTATTCGATCCCCAGTGGCACGAGCATGTAGCGGTAAATCAGGTAATTCAGCGCCGAGGTGGAGGCCGTTACGAAGGTTACCGCCGCACCGAGTCCCAGGCTGGTGTCGACCTTGCGCGAAACGCCGAGGCAGGAGCACATTCCCAGGAAGCGCGCCAGCAGGATGTTGTCGGTGAAGGCCGCCGACACCATGATCAGGGCGCTGGAAGCGAACAGGCTCATTTCCGGCAGCACCATTACTTCTTCTCCTCTTTAACCAGGCGCGCCCGGGCAAACCAGGTGATCAGCGCCAGCATGAAGAACGCTCCGGGAGGCATCACCATGATGGTCCACTGGTGCCACCAGATTGCGCGCGCGGGAAGGGCATGCCCCAGCAACGTGCCGAAGCCGAGGGTTTCGCGCAGGATGGCGATGGCCACCAGGACGGCGGAATACCCCAGGCCGCAGGCCAACCCGTCCATCAGGGACCGCAGGGGTGGATTCTGGCTGGCAAAAGCTTCCGCGCGTCCCATGATGATGCAGTTGGTGATGATCAGCCCCACGTAAGGGCCAATGAAACGATGGATGTCGGGGGCTACGGCCTTGATGACGATGTCGATGATCATCACATAGCTGGCGATGACGATCACCTGTACGATCATGCGAATGCGGGTGGGAATATGGTTGCGCAGCAGCGAGACCGTCAGGTTGGTCAGCGAGGCGGCGAAAATGACCCCGGCGCACATGAACAGTGTGTTGGCCAGCAGGTTGGTCACTGCCAGCGCTGAACAGATGCCCAGCACCTGCCGGTAGATCGGATTCTCGCTGAGGATTCCGTCTT
>CAZIUM010000112.1:0-8955 GCA_964542285.1 uncultured Lentisphaerales bacterium | reverse complement strand
CAGATGGGGTTCATGGCGGTCCTGGCCAGTCCGGAGGCCATGGATGCCGCGGACACACTCTACTTCCTCCAGGAACGCGAAGACGGCAGGGTGGTCCTGGACCCCCGCTCCGCCATGGTCCGCATCCGCCGCCCGCAACCGGAAACGGAGGCCGTGACCGATGCCTGACGCCTTTGCCCGCCTGTTGCAGCGACTCGTCCGGGACGGACGGGCGCCCCGCTCGCAATTCAGCGCGCAGTCGGTAAAACGACTGCAAAGCCTCCTCGACGCGGGAACGCTGTGTCAGACACGCAGCGGCGGCGGCCTGGCAATCGAGGTGCGAAATCCCGACACGCTGGCGGCGTTTTATCGTCATTGCTACCCTTCCGGGCAGGCGGTCTTATCCGGCCCTCCCCGCATGCAGGCCGTCGCCACGCTGCGCAATGCCAAGCGCGCGTCCCGCACCGACAAGCAACCGGTGCTGGTCCGCGCCCTGGCGCCCCTCGTCTGCGAACGCGACAACATCCCCTGCGACCTGTGGGCCGCGACGCGGCAGACGGGGGTTGCCTGCCTGCTGCTGGAAGAGGGGCACACCTGGTCGCTCACGACGGAGATTGCCGTCGTCGAAAACCTGGAGTGTTTTCTTCACTTCGAAACGATGGGCATCCGGTCCGGCCTGGCCTTGTACGCCGCCGGACGACTGTCCGACCTGGTCCTGGAATGGTTCCGTTCCCCCGGTCTGTCCCGTTGTCGCTTCGTTCACTGCGGAGACTACGATCCTGTCGGTCTGGACGAATTCCTGCGGCTCAAGGCCGCGGTGGGAGATCGGGCCCGTCTGCACCTGCCCGACAACCTCGACACCCTGATCGCCACCTACGGACGTCCGGAGCTCCTGCGTCACTCCCAGTCCGTTCTGCAGCGCCTGCGCGCTTCCCGCGAACCACAGATTACACGCGTGGTCCGCATGCTGGACGAAACCGGCCGCGGCCTGGAACAAGAGGTCCTCCTGATGACCCACGAGGAGGCGGAGGGAGGATGCAATCCGGTGGGCCACCCTTTTGACGAACTGCTACAGAACATAAAGGATAGGCAATGACTACTCAAGGTTGGCGCGTGATCTTTCCCGAAGCCAAACGCGCGGAATTAGAGCCCTTCCCCGTCCCCGAACCTGGAGCGGGCGAAGTGCTGGTACGTAACGAATATACAGTGATCAGCGCGGGAACGGAACGGGCCAACCTGCTGCGGCTCCCCAATACGGTCACTTGGCAGAGCGGCTTTCCCTTCCAGCCGGGCTATAGTGGCGCTGGACGCGTACTGGCCGTCGGCGAATCCGTTCCCCGGATCAAACCGGGCGACCGGGTGGCTGTACGGTGGGGCGGACACCGATCCCACACGGTCGCCGCTGCCGATCGCGTCCTGCGGATCGAGGACGACACGATCGACCTCATCGACGCCGCCTTTGCGCACATTGCATCGTTTCCCCTGCTGGGGGTTCGAAAACTGCGGATCGAACTCGGCGAGTCGGCGCTCATCGCAGGTCAAGGCCTGCTCGGCGCCCTGGCGTTGCAGTTCGCCACTCTCAGCGGCGCGATCCCCGTGCTTGCATTGGACCCGGACCCGCAACGACGCGCATTGGCCCTGCGGCTGGGGGCCGCGGCGGTGTTCGACCCAGCGGCACCGGACCTTGCCCGGCAGGTACAGTCAGCCACGGAGGGGCAAGGCCCCAAAGCGGTGGTCGAAGTAACCGGATCGGCCCAGGCGTTGCGACAGGCGCTGGAATACGTCGCCTGGGAGGGGCGTATTTCGCTGCTGGGCTGCACGAGGGTTTCCGACGCTCCGATCGATTTTTACAAGTACGTGCATCGGCGCGGCATCTCTCTGATCGGTTCGCATTCCTTCACTCGCGCCCAGTCCGAGTCCGCGCCCCACCATTGGACCGAAGCCGACGATTCCCGCGCCTTTCTGAAGTTACTCGCGGCCGGCAGGCTCCAGGTCCGTCCGCTGGTTTCGGAGATCATCGAACCGGAAGCAGTGCGTGAGGCTTACCGGCGGCTGGCCGTGGAGACCCATCCCCCGATCGGTTTCGTAATCGACTGGCGCAATAGGGCCTGACATTTCGCATTTCTTTTTCATCCCAACCCTGGCGGCTACCCCCGACTGCCGCAGGTCAAGGTCTTGCCATGATTGTCCGCATCGGTCATCATGTCGTCATGTCCAGCGAGACACTCATCCGATTACTGCCCCTGAACGTCGCCAACAAGATTGCCGCCGGCGAAGTGGTCGAACGCCCGGCCTCGGTGGTGAAGGAACTGATCGAAAACTCGCTGGACGCCGGCGCCACGCGCATTGAAGTCGTCATTACCGCCGGCGGACGCAAGTTGATCTCCGTAAGCGATGACGGGGACGGCATGGTGCGCGACGACGCCATGATGGCGATCGAGCCGCAAGCCACCAGCAAGATCCGGGACGTGGACGATATCGAGCGCATTGCCACCTACGGTTTCCGCGGGGAAGCCCTGGCCTCGATCGCGGCGGTTTCACGGTTCTGTCTGCGCACCTGCCGACGTGACGAAAGCGTTGGCACGGAGGTGGCCGTCACAGGAGGCCGCCTGCAGGATGTGCGGGACATCGGGTTCCCCGCCGGCACGACAGTTGAGGTGCGCGATCTTTTCTTCAACGTTCCCGCGCGGCGTAAGTTTTTGCGCGCCTTTCAAACCGAGCAGGCTCATATCCGCACGGCGTTTCTGCTGCAGGCGCTGGCACATCCCGAAACGGGCATGCGGTTGCAGGCCGACGGTCGCGACCTGCATCAATTGCCGCCGAACGCCACGCTACGCGAACGGGTGTCGGACCTGTTCGGAGCCGAATTTCTGGATGCCCTGCGGGAGGTGGATCACGAACATGGCGGGGTGCGCATCAGCGGGTTCATCGGTCTGCCGACTCTGACGCGCGCCGACCGTGGCGAACAGTACATTTTCATCAACCGCCGCGCGGCTTCGGCGCCGGTGATTCCCTATGCGCTGCGCGAGGCCTATCCGCCGCTGGAAAGTGGTCGTCGTCCCGTGGCCCTGCTGTTCCTCGACGTGGCGCCCGAGGATGTCGACGTCAACGTGCATCCCACCAAGCGCGAAGTGCGCTTCCGTCGCTCCTCGGCGGTGCGCGATGCGGTGATGGCAGCCGTGTCCGGCGCGCTTGGCATCGCGTCGTCACGCCCCGGAACCCGCCCTTCCCCTCCTTCCGGCAGGGAACCGGATCAAAACACAACCCCACCGACGCCGGCAGCGCCGCCCGCGGCCTTCGTCGACCATCCCTTGCCGATCGGTGCTGTCCCACGCTATACCGGCGGAACGGGTTCGTCCCCGTCCGAATCCGACAGGCCGCCTGCGCCTGAAGCGGACGGAACAATGGGGTTTGACCCCCAAAAGAACCCCTCCACGCCCTGGGCATGGTGCCGGGTGCTGGGTCAAGTCGGGGGGCTCTACGTGCTGCTCGAAACCAATGACGGATACGTGGTGATGGACCCGCGCGCGGCCCATGAAAGGGTAATCTACGAACGTTTGATGGCGGCCGTGGAAGCGGAACGCAACGTGGCGACCCAGCCTTTGCTGATCCCCGAAACCGTCAAGCTGCCTCCCGCGGACGCCGCCTTGCTGCACAGGCACCTGGATTTACTGCGCGCCATGGGCTTCGGGCTGGATGAATTCGGAGCGGACTGCTTCATTGTCGAGACCATGCCCTCGGGACTCGACCTTGCGGATGCGCGGGCCATGCTGACCGACCTGGCGCACGGCATCGAAACCGCCGGACCCAAACGCAGTGCGGGCCGCTGGAGGGAGCAAGCCGTGGCGCGTGCGGCCAGCCGCGCCGCCGTGCGCCACACCAGGCCGCTCAACCCCGAAGCGATCGCAGCGCTGGTCCGCGATCTCGCCGCCACCAGGATGCCCTACACCTGCCCGCGCGGGCGGCCCACCATGCTTCTGACCCCTCTGCGGGAACTGGCGCGCAAATTCGGACGCGAATGATTTTTTTTGAACGAACTAATGGTCTTGCATGTCGTCCATCGAACCTTTCCCGTGGAATTCTTTATGAAAATGCCCAAGACAAGACGTTTCGACGGTCTCCCCCTCGTCCGCGCCCACATGGACGCCCTGCTGCATCGCGGCACCGACCGCTACGGCCCGCGGCATTCCCCGGCCTGGGTGGCCTCGCTGGACCTGCGCACCGGTTCCTATCCAACGAACGCACCCCACGCTCCCCTTGGCCAACGGGTGTATCGCGACATCGATACCCCCTTTGGCAGCTCGCTCTACTGGGACCAGCCGCTCCTGGTCACGGCCTACAACCTCAGCCGTATGACCGGTGACGCAAGCTATGCCACGGCGGCGGATGCCTATCTGCTGGACTTCGTTGCGCACTGCACCGGGGACACGGGACTGTTCCAATGGGGCAACCACCTGTATTACGACGTCTTCAAGGACGAGGTGGCGGCCTTTCATGGCGGCCCCCATGAAATGCGTCCAATCCCGCCGGCCTGGGAACCCTTTCTGCGGCTGGCGCCGGAACAGACCGTCAAACACATGCGCGCCGCCGCCCAACGACATGTGTTCGACCGGCAGACCGGCGGATTTAACCGCCATGACGACGGCCGACCGGGGTGTGCCTTTCTGGAATCGGGCGGAATCCTGGTTGAGATGCTCACATGGCTCGGGGTTCACACCCGAGACACGGCGGCATTCGACCTGGCGGAACGCGTTGCCGAATTCAGCTATCGTCACCGCAATCCCACCACGGGGCTGGTGGAAAACAATCCCACCACCACCCGTTGGGACAAGTGGGTTTGCACCACGGAAATCGGGCTCTGGGCCGGCTCCCTGCTGCGGGCCTCGGACCTGGCCCGGCGTCCAGGGCTGGCAAAGATGGCGCGCGATTCCGTCGCGGCCTATCTCGCCCATGGATATGACGAGAAAACGCAACGCTATTTCGGGCAATTGAACGTATGCGACGGACAGCCTCCAAACATCGATCCCGAAGCTTGCCCCGGCAGGGACCTTTTTTACCAGCCGGCAAGGTACAGCGATCCCTGGAACGCTTTTTTCCCCACCCACGACTATCCCCTGGCCCTGGCTCAAACCTGTGTTGAATTGCACCAACGCTTCCGAGACCCGCTTTTCGAAGAGGGCATTGAACGCTGGGCTACGGTGCTTAGAATGACGCCGCCGCCGAAGCGCACCGGCCAGGGGCACGGAGAATATGCCGAATTGTACGGACGCGCCATTCATTTTCTGGCAAGCGCGGCCCGCGCAACAGGGAACGAAACATACGCCGAACAGGCCGTCGCGATGGCGCAAACCGCCAAGGATCGACTCTTCAACGGCGAAATGTTCCGTTCCCACGCGGGCGAAGAGCGCATCGACGCCGTGGACGGCCTCGGGTTTTTGTTGCTGGCTCTTCTTACCCTGCATTCGGGGCAACCCACGCAAGGCATGGGGTTCGGATTCTGATTGATTTATTTTAACGCGCGTTGTTCAATGCCCGTGGTCCAACTTCGATATTCCCGCGAAGGCGGAATTGCCCCTGGAGTTACGCATGAGTTTCAAAGGCGACACGAAATTCGGCCGGTCATTCCTGTACGAGCCGGAGCAGCGCTTGAAAAATCTGCTGCTGCCCTGCGTGCCCAAGGGTGTGGAAACGTATCACCTGACGTTGACCACCCTGCTGTGGTCGCTGTTGATTCCCCTGTTTGCGTTCCTGGCCCGCGCCAGCATTCATTGGCTTTGGGCGGCATCGCTGATGATCGTATTCCAATACGTCACCGACCTGTTGGACGGTGCGATTGGACGTCAGCGCAACACCGGCCTGGTCAAGTGGGGCTTCTACATGGACCATTTTCTGGACTACCTTTTCCTCTGCGCGATCCTGATCGCCTACGCCATACTGATTCCCCAGGTACGGCGTGCCGAAATGTTTCTGGTAATGGCCATGTTCGGGGCGTTCATGGTAAACTCCTTCCTGTCCTTCGCCTGCACCCAGGAATTCCGCATCGCCTACATGGGCATTGGCCCTACTGAAATTCGCCTCTTGTTCATCATTATCAACACCTTGCTGATTTTTCTGGGTCCCGGGTTTCTCGTGCGAGCCATTCCCTACGTGGTGTCGATCTCGATTTTCGGACTCTTCGTCACCGTCTACCGCACACAGAAGGAACTCTGGCGCCAGGACATGCGTCAGAAGCAGGGCGATTCCCATCCATGACGTACCGCCGCCGTTTCCGCACCAGTTTGATCACCGGCGCCATCGGAGCGCTGCTGGCCTTTTATACGCTGTCACGCCCGATGTGGGTGGTGGCGTTGCTGTTGCTACTTTTCGCCGTGGCGCAACTAGCGGTCTCGATTCGCGACCTGCGTCGTCATCGACACGGCAAGAGCTACCTGCGCCATGCCGCGCTGGTGTACGGGCCGCACGCCGTCGTCGCCATCCTGCTGGCGCTGGGATTGCGTGTCTGGCTGGTGCTGGCGCCTCCGGCGCCCACCCCGATCTCCCATTTGCCCCCGGAAGAACTGCGGGCCCGCATCCGCGAGGACATCCACGGATGGGTCCGGCGGCGCGAAACCTCGGCCGCCTGTCTGGAGCAACTGCGCCGGGTGGAGGCTGCGTCGCAGGTCAATCCCGAAGAAATCCGACGCCGCTGGCATGATTTCCTTGCCGCGGACGAAGCGCACAAGCGGATGATGAAGATTTACCAGGGATTCCATCATATCGACGCCATCGGGGAGCCACGGTTGCACGCCGACGCCTTCATCCTGGGGTTGTCCGAATTCTCCCAGCACCTGCTGCTCCTGTCGGACCTGGCGCAACTCATGGAAAAACGCCCGCATCTGCGCGACCTGCTGGACCAGCATCACCCCGCCTTGGGCAGGTATTCCTGTTCGCGCGCCATCCGCGCATTGGCGTCCGACCGCCATGCCTTGCGGTTGCACGCCGGCTACGCCTACCTGCAAATGATCGAGGGAAACTGCTCGCCCGCCAATCCGGTCCTGCCGGTTCTTGACGAGGATCTGCGCCGGGCCCGCGGCCTGGTCGGCAAGTCCACCTGGGTCGCGATCCGCGATCCCCTGCGCCAGTTGCGCATGCTGTCGCGCCAACCCATCTGGGCCAAGCCGCCCACGGTGACGGACCCGGAAATACCGGCGAATCCGAAAAAAGATTAGGGCAGCTCGAGTTCCGCGAAGAAGATGTCGGCTTCCCCGCCGGGATGTTCCATGCCGGGCGTGGGCATTCGCCGTGGCAGCACCCCCAGGGTGTAGGCGTGTTGGGAATAATAGGCGATACAGACGCGTCCTTCGGGGTCCTCGATCAGGCCCGCGTAGGCGCAATCGCCGAAAGCGGGGATGCGCAGAACCGGCGTCAACGTTCCCCGACCGACCTTCCAGACGCTCAGGCTGGCCCCTTGAAACGGGGCGTCGGCGATTTCTTCCGACGCGGGCAGGCTGCGCCCGGCCACAAAGAGTTCGCCCCCGCGCGACAGCATCACCGGCGCATGCACCATGGGCGCCATGTCCAGCGTTTTCCAGTCGGTATATGGCGGCCTGGCCGATGCAAAAACACTGTACCGGCCTTTGACGGTGCGCGCCACAATCCAGGCTTCGCCGTCGGGGCGCCAGACCAGATCGCTCTCGTTCAATCCGTCTCCGACACGGGCGATCGTTTCCCATTGAAGCAGGTCATCGCTTACGGCCAGATCGAGCTGGTGTGGCGACCGGTCGGCGGCAAACGCCGCGCCGAGATTTTGAATCAGCCCGTAGTAGCGTCCCGCGTGTTTACGGATGCGCCACATCCAGAGCATCGGATCGAGAATGGGCCGCGGAGGTTCCCAATCGTGGCCGTTATGACTGAAGGAGATGAACTGTTGAACCGGCTTGCAATAGCGCTTCCCGTCGCGTTCCACCTGTCCGCTGCCCTCAATCCAGGAAGGGAAATACATCGCCATGCGATCCGCGTGAATCGGGAAAAGCTTCGGATCGCGCACGTCGCCCTTAACGCGCAGCGAGGCGATTTCGGTAAAGCGCGAACGGTCATGCGACAGGGAAAGCACCGCGCGGGCATCCATGGAGGTGTGCCCCGCGCCCTTGCGATAGCTGACCCAATACGCTCCTTGCCAGAACTGAAGGTCGGGAAATCCGTTATGCATGCCATCGCGCGCAACGGTCGTCTGGTGCAATATGCCGGCCATGGGATCGATCCTTTCTTTAGCGGCAACGCGGATGAGAACGAAGGCCTCGGGCAAAATTCGCGCCGTCATCGGCCTCCCAAGCGCTTTTTGTTCTCCCCGCACCGTCCTGTGTTAACCGCACGGACTTAATACCGGTTGCGAAGCGCCGGGACAAGTCTCGATTTTTGCATTTTCCACCTCCCGGTTCGCGGCGCTCCGGACCGCTCGAGAGTTCAGGGGTGCCGCACTCGAATCGGAGTCACCGTCGAAATCGCGATCAGGCTCTTTCCGGCGCCAAGCGCCGGAAAGAGAGTCAGGCGTCTGACGACTTCATCACGGAATCTTCCCTCGCAAAGGAGGCAGGGCTCGCAAAGGCAGGATGGCAGGACGCGGCACGTTCCAACAGCCCCTGCCGGAAAAGCGACCCCGCATCGGAGACACAAAATGTTCCAAAATGTTCCATTGACTGACGTCCCGGCAGGCTCTAAACTCAACCTTCTAATCAGCCGTTTTGCCGCCGCATTTTGTCGTATCCGGCTTGTCCAACCGTGGCGCAAACGGCATTCGGGAGCGTTAGATGACCCAAGAACTACAGGAACTTTTGGAAAAAATCAAACGCGAGGGCGTCGACAAGGCCCGAGCGGAGGCCGAGGAAATCGTCACCCAGGCACGTGAGCAGGCGAAGCAGCAATTGGAACAGGCCAAGCGGGAGGCGGACAAGCTGCGCCGCGAGGCCGAGCGCGATGCCCAGGCGTTCGAACAACGCG
>CAZIUM010000111.1:0-9125 GCA_964542285.1 uncultured Lentisphaerales bacterium | reverse complement strand
TCGATCGAGGTGTCTCCCTTGCCTGGATGGGGGATGCTTTGGATCTGGCTGGAAACCCGCGCATTGCCGGATCGATCCCGGACATGGGGGCCTACGAATTGCCGGCGCCCTTCGGCACCCTGTTTCTCATCCGGTAAGGGGCAGGGATTCCGGGTCAATAAACTTGCAGCCGATGCCGTTTGGTTGTTCAATGGGTGGCATTGCGCTTCGCCGGAATCGCGGGGGGAGCGTTTTTGCGGTCCGACGCGTGAAGGGAAGAACGAATGAAGCTTGCATCCAATGAACGACCGAACATCGTCTTGATTATCACCGATCAAATGCGCGGCGACTGTCTGAGCGTATCGGGACATCCGGTGGTGGAGACGCCGAACCTGGATATGCTGGCGGCGCGCGGCGTGAACTTTACTTCGGCCTACAGCTCGTGCCCTTCGTGCATTGCCGCGCGCGCGAGTCTTTTCACTGGCCAACGTCCGACCAATACCGGACGCCTTGGGTATCGGGACCAGGTGCCCTGGCGCTACCGGGATACCATGGCGGAACTTCTGCGACGAAACGGGTATCAGACCCATTGCATTGGCAAGCGACACTTTTATCCCCAGATGCTGCACCTGGGATTCGACGCCATTGAAACGTACGAGGCCGACCAATACTTTGACGATTCGTATGTGAATGACTACCGGGAGTGGCTGCGCGAACGCACCAACGGGACCATGGAGGAGCGCGATCACGGGGTGCAGTCCAACTCCTGGTACGCGCGTCCCAGCCATCTGCCGGAAGAACTGCACAACAACACCTGGGTGGCAACGCGGGGAGGGCGGTTCCTGCGCCATCGTGATCCGACGAGACCGTTCTTCCTGAACCTGTCGTTTCATCGTCCGCACCCGCCGGCCGATCCGCCTTCGGTGTATTTCGATTCCTACCGGGATCGTGAGATTCCCGATCCGCCGATCGGCGAATGGGCGCGGGCGAACGATGTCCCTCCCAGCGACATCAATGCGGCCCGGGGCCACTTGAGCAAACGTCTTCTGCAAAACTATGCCCGCGCCTACTATGCGCAAATTGCCCATATCGACAATCAAGTGGGACGGCTCCTGGCCAGCCTCAAAGGACATGGCCCCACCTGGGTGATTTTCACCTCCGATCATGGAGAGATGCTGGGCGATCACCACCTTTTCCGGAAAACCTATGCGTATGAAGGGTCCGCCCGCATTCCGTTTATTGTTTGTCCTCCCGGAAACGCCAAAGTGCATGCCTGCGATGCCCCCGTGGTGCTGGAGGACATTCTGCCGACGGTGCTCGATGCGGCCGGCATCGAATGCCCCGAGGCGGTCGAGGGACGCAGTGTGGCGCCTTTGCTGGAGACCTCGCCCGGCGAGGCCGGCTGGCGCTCGTACATGCACGGCGAGCATGCGGCCTGTTATTCCGCGGACAGCGGGATGCAGTATCTCACGGACGGCAAGCGCAAGTACGTCTGGTACACCCAAAGCGGGCGCGAGGAATTTTTCGATCTCGAACAAGACCGCCGGGAAATTAATGAACTGTCCGGCGATTCGAGTCGCCGGGAAGAAATCGCCCATTGGCGTCAACGGATGGTCAAGGAATTGGCGGCTCGCCCCCAGGACGGCTTGTCGGACGGGAAGAAGCTGATTCCAGGAACCAACCTCCCCGCGGTCCGTCCGGAACTGTTGTCATGACCCTGGAACCCTCGGGGCCGGGGACGACGTACTGTCCGGCATCGAGGCGATGACTTCCACGAGGCGCTCGAAGTAGGTTTCGGCGATGACGGTCGCGCCGTACAGGTTGGGGTGCTTGTCGCCTCGCAATCCATCGGGATTGTCGGGCGGCAGGGTTTCGCGGCGGCGACCGATGCGATGTCCGGGATCGTGATGCCAGTCCCAGTCGCCGGCCCGGCTGCGACGCACGAGCACTTCGTTCAAGTCGATCAGCGGCAATCGCAGCTCGGCGGCCAGTTCTCGCACCCGGGTGTCGTACCCGTCGCACCGGTAGGGAATGGTTGTGCTGAGGACGATGCGGGCACGGGGATGGAAATGTCTGACGCGGTCGATGGCCTCGACCAGTTTGGCCGCGAAGGCCTCTTCCGTCACCTGATGGTTCACGTCGTTGAGTCCGTAACGGAAAAGGACCAGGTCGCAGCGGTTCAGCGCCGCCAGTTCGCGGTCCAGACGTCCGCTGTCCACCAGCCGGTGAAGATACTCCCCTCCTTCGGCCAGACCGTGCACGTCGATGCGCCGTTCCGGGAAGCGGTCCCGCAGCAGCAGTTCCAGTCGCCGGGTCAGGCGGTGCTCGTAGGGGAGGTAGCAGGTCATGTCGGTGCTGTCGCCAAAAACGGCGATCGTGACGTCCGCGTCCTCTTCCCAGGGTGGTAGGGTCTCCACCCGGAAATCCCGCACCAGGAGTTGGCCGCGCAACCGGTGCCGGATGTGCAGTTCCACGGCTGTCAGTCGGCCGCGGGCGCGGCATTCGCGGCTCAAGCGTCGCCAGGGGGTGGACCCCGTGTCCGGATAGAGAAACGTATCCCAGAACACCGGGGCCTGGTCGTACTCCAGGTTGCAGAAAAGAGAGCAGTCGCAACCCGGGGTTCCCCGGACGCCAACCGTGCGAATGTCGGCGGAAATCCTCAATGGCGTGGAAGGATGCGCCTCTACCGGCAGACGCCGAACATAATCCTCGGCGGTGGGCGAGACCTCTGCGTTGATCCGTTCAAACGGTCCTTCCAGGGACGTCAACACGTTGCAAGTCGTCGCGCTCATGATGGTTCTTTCCTTTCCGATGGGTACCCGTGCCCCGTTGTACACTTCCCAGGCGGTTCGTCCAAGCGTAAAGACCTTCGAACGGTTCGAGCGTCGCTCGTGCGGAAGGGCGTGTACGCCGGAGTGCGATGATTCATCGTAAGATGAATGGTGGCGGTGGATGCGCGGCAACAAGATAAAACGGATTCATGAAGATGTGAATAATTCACGTTTGACGGTTTGACATCTTTTTTGAGACAATCGTAGTCGTTTGAGGGATGTTAAGGGTGTGGAGTTCTAACATGAGTAAGCAACACAGGCTTTTTGGCGCCATGATTTCCTGTCTTCTGGCGGGGGTCGTTTTGGCCCGTTCCACTACGACCTGGACCGGTGGGGCGGGAAGCCGCGATTGGTTTCATGCCGGCAATTGGAGCGATGGCGTGCCGGACTTGGGCGAGGATGTTTCGATCGGTCTTGGAGCGGATATCCTGTTGACCAACGAAACGGCGCAGATCGGCATGCTGGACATGACCGGGGGCACCCTGACCTTTTCGAACTGGCATGTCCGGGTGAGTGCGACGAACATCGCAATTTCCGGCGGCACCGTGACCCTCCCACCCGCCTTCACGAACAGCGAGATGTCGAACCGGGTCTGGTTTGTCAGCAGTGGAGATTTTCTGCTGGCTGCCGGTGCCGTGATCGACGTCAACGGCAAGGGCTATGCGGGCGGTAGTCCCAACGAGTACGGGAACGGACCCGGCGGGGGCCATGGCCCCTGCAGCTACGGTTCTGGAGCGGGACACGGCGGGCGCGGCGGTTCGCAGGGAAATTCCATCGACATGGTCGGGGGCGATGCGTATGGCTCGTACAGCGCCCCGGAACAGCCGGGCAGCGGCGGCGCGACCAAAGACGCTAAATGGCAGGCGGGGGATGGCGGAGGCGCCGTGCGCATCTCGGCGGCGGGGACCGTGACCCTCGATGGCGCCATCCGCGCCAGCGGGGTGCGCAACGGCATCTATTCCGGCGGCGGTTCCGGCGGCAGTGTTTATGTCGATTGCCACACCTTCGCGGGAAGCGGAACGGTGAACGCCGACGGCAACACCGTATCCCGCGGGGGCGGGGGAGGCGCCGGCGGCAGGATTGCCATCGTGTACAACCCCGCGGCACAGTCCAGCGAGCCGCCCTTCTCGGTTACCTTTTCCGTCAAGGGAGGTGCCGGGGCCTACCAGAATCTGTTGACGCGCGATGGCGAACCCGGGACGCTCTACTTTCCCGGCACGCCGTTGTTGACCGAGACCATCGCGCTGCCGCATGTCGGGCGTCTGATCATGCCGGGGGTGTCGGAGTGGAAACTGGATCGCCTGTCGGTTGCCGCGGCCTGCGCGCTGGTATTGCCGGACGGATTCGAGGTGGTCGTCACAAACGATTGCCGGATCGAAAACGGGGCGCTGGACTTGGGTTGGGGCGGTTCGTGTTCGATCGGGGGGACGTTGACGCTGGCGGACCAGGGGTTGCTGAGCGTGCGAAGCTCGCCCACCAACGGCGTGGATCGCTATGGCGCGGTGCTGGACGTGGAAGGCGACATCGACATCGCCGGCGGCGCCTGGCTGCAGCTTTATTGCCATCCCACGAACGGCGGCGCTCCGGCGGTTTTCTGCCGTAACGTTACCATTGCGACGGCCGATGCCGGCATTCGGGCCGACTATGGCGGATTCAAGGGGGGCGATGCCGGCGTTTCGCAGGACGGATATGGTCCCGGCGGTGGATTTGGCGGAACGTATGGTGGCGGCGCCGCCCATGGCGGCCAGGGCGGCTGGGGTTCGGCGGCGTATGGCTGGAGTTTCGCCTACGGGTGCGCCACCAACGTGGCGTTGCCCGGCAGCGGCGGGGGCTCCTATTCTTATGGCAACGGTGGAGAAGGCGGCGGCCTGGTTCGCCTGGTCGCTTCCGGTGACGTGGTCGTCAATGGAGCGATTTCCGCGGATGGACATGCCGGCTGGTATTATTCCGGTGGGGGCTCCGGGGGCGGCGTCGATGTGTCCTGCCGCACCCTCACGGGCACGGGAACGATTCGGGCCAGGGGAGGAGACGGATCCGGCAACGGCGGTGGAGGCGGCGGGGGACGGATCGCCATCCATTATGACGAGGCGGCCCAGAACGTGGCGTCGCCCGTAGACATCGCGTTCCATGCCGGCGGTGGCGCCGGGTCCGCGCGCCAGGATGGGGATAAGGGAACCCTTTGCTTCCCGCCCCTGTTGCGGGAGAATCTTGACCGGGAACATGCGGGCAAGCTGATCTTGCCGGAACAACCCAGTTGGTTCCCGGAGTTTATCACGGTGTCCGCGGCATGCGATCTCGAGCTGCCGGACGATTTTCGGGTCGAAGTTGCGGATGATGTGATGGTGAACTCCGGGCAATTCGGCTTCGGGATGGGGAGCGACGTGCTGGTGGGCGGGAATGTCACCCTGACGAATGGCGGAAGGATGGTTCTGCGTAGCGGGCCGACCAACACCGTGAATCCGGATCATGGCGCGCGGTTGGACGTTTCGGGCGACCTGACGATCCGGGCGGATTCCTGGTTGTATCCCGTCAGCCATCCCATCAACGGCGGCGGCCCGTCGATTCGGGTCCGCAACCTGTTCGTGGCCGACCCGGAGAGCGGCATCGATGCCGACTCCCGCGGATTCCTGGGAGGGAATTACGAAGGGTACGGCAACGACGGATCGGATGGCCTGGGCTACGGGCGCGGTCGGCAAATCGGCTACGGCGGGGGCGGGGGACATGGCGGCGCCGGGGGAGACTGCTCGAGATCCACCGAATCCGGTGGAGCGGTGTATGGCTACACCAACGCGCCCGGTGCGGGCAGCGGCGGTGGCGAAGGCGCCAGTTCGGGCCAGGGTGGTCAGGGGGGCGGCCAAATCCGGGTGGAAGCGACCGAAACGATTCTCGTGAACGGGATCGTCACGGCCAACGGAGGGACGGCCGGCTACTACGCGGGCGGCGGATCGGGGGGCGGAATCTGGTTGATCGCCCGGCAGTTTGCCGGGGACGGCACGTTGCGCGCCAACGGCGGCAACTCGAACAACCAGGGAGGATCCGGCGGGGGTGGGCGGATTGCCCTGTGGGGGGGGAGGCCCTTATCCGCCGGAAATGCGTCAGAGGCTTGCCCAGGACCTGCGGGTGGAATCCGTGGTCACGCTCGATGCCTTCGAAGGCTTTGACGCCACGCTTTCGGTTGCCCAGGGGGTGGGAGGCGAGAACGATGGACAACCGGGCAGTACGGTTTTGCTGCACTACGAACCGCCGCCCATGGGAACCGTGATTATCTTCAGGTGAACCGATACCGGAGGGGCAGAACTGGAGAGACCACGAAGCGATGCTTCCGTCGCGCCGACGGATCCATGCGGGCCAGTGCGAGCCGGAGTGAATCGATCCTCCCTGCCGGGAAGGGTTTATCTTTCGTGGAGGAACAAAGGCGCTGAGATTAAGAAAAAAATCCCGCGATGGATCTGAACCCTCTGCGCCACAGGTTCCCAGCCCACCATCCGCATCTGACCGTCCATTCCTGGCCCCTCCGAACCGTGCATTACATTTTGCACTTCACGACGACTCCTCAACCATAAACATTGCATTGCATCGGCGGATTTGTCGTGGCATAGTTGACTGCATGGCAAGGCAACCGCCGCGATAAAGACCCTGATGAAGGACTGAGTGCCCCATGTTGAGTTTTTTCTTTTCGTTCCGTTCGTTCCGTGTTCTGTTGGCGTCGGCGTGCCTGGCTTCCCTGGCTGCGCGGGGGCAGGTCACGTTGATTGACGGGGAGCAGGCGCACGCCGTGGTCGTCCTTCCCGCCGAAGCGGAGGCCGAAGAGGAAAAGGCGGCGAAGGAGCTGGTGGAGCACCTGGAGCGGATGACGGGGGTTCGTCTGCCGCGGGCAACCCTGCCGGACGTTCCCACGGAAAGCATTCCGATCTATCTGGGGCAGGCCGGCGCGGAAGAGCTGGATGCGGCCAGTCGCGCGGCGGGCGACAATGTGTCGAGCTTCACCCTGCGTGTGGCCGAAGGCCGGATCGACATTCGCGGGCTCGGCGCCGAAGGTACGCTTTTCGGGGTTTACGAGCTGCTCGAGCAGATTGGCTTCCGCTGGTACATTCCCGGCGATCTGGGAACGGTGGTGCCGGAGGGGAACCGGGTGCGGGTGAAACTCCAAAGCACCACTCAGGCGCCCTCGATGGATTATCGCGTGTTGCAGTCGATGGCGCCGCTCCCCTGGTACCAACGGCAACGTCTGGGCGGCAACCCGCGCTCGACCGGCGCGCATGGTCTGCCGGGGCTCCCGGCCGCCGGCAGTGCCGGCAGGGCGCTTTTCGAGCAGCACCCGGAACTTTTCTCGCTGATCGATGGCGAACGAAAGCCCCGACAGCACTGCCTGTCCAACCCCGAGACGCTGCGCCGTGTGGTGGACGCCCTTCGCAACATCCTGAAGGACAACCCCGACCGGAAATACATCGGCATGGGGCCGCGGGATGGACGCGGATTCTGCGAATGTGACGGATGCCGGGCGCTGGATGGCGGCGTGATCGATCCCTTTTACGGACAGGAATCCATGACGGACCGCTACGTTGAGTTTTTCAACCGGGTGCTGGAGAATCTTGAGGCCGATTATCCCGATCTGCACTTGGTCTGGTACGTGTACGGATTGCACATGATGCCCCCGGCGTCCGTAAAGCCCAACCCCCGGATTGTCGGGGTGTTCGCCCCGATCTCGATGGATCGCATTCGCGGCATGACCAATCCCATGAGCCCCGACCGGCACACCTTCCGCTGGCTGATCGACGCCTGGACGGCCTTGAAGCCCAACGAGATGTACTATCGCGGCTACTACAACAACCTGGCCTGTCCGCAATTCCCCAAGACGCAACTGGATCGCGTGCGCAACGAGATTCCCTACCTTCACCGACAGGGATTGAACGTCATGCGGGTAGAGGTGATCCGGCAATCCTGGGCGTCGGATCCCCTGACGCTGTATGTGGCCTCGCGTTTGATGTGGAACGTGGACACCGATGTGGATGCCCTGCTGGCGGAATTCTACGCCAGGTTTTACGGACCGGCCCGCGAGCCGATGCAGGCCTATCACGAGGCCCTGGAGGCTGCGTTTGCGGACACCCCCTACTGCACCGGGTCGAGCTACCTGTATTTGCCGATATTCGATGCGGCCCGCCGGGACCGGTTGCGCGGCATGCTGGATCAGGCCGCGCTACGGGCACCGCGCGAGGGAGAGGGGCTTTACGGGGAACGTGTCTGGGCACTGCGCCAGGGGTTCGATCGCCTGGAGTTGTTTCTTGACATGATGAATGCCCGCAACGCGCATGATTTTAACACGGCCCATGACAAAATGCGGCAATACTATGCTCTGACGGAGGCGCTGACCCAATACGAACTCGAGGTCGATCCGGAGCAGGCCAGTTGGATCCGTCTGGGACGAGACAGTCGTCTGGTCAACCGGCGGGAACACCCCGGGACCCGCGGCAACTATTTCGACCGATTTTTCAGCGGACCGGTCAAGGCCGGTTACGAGCGGACCGTTTCGAAAGGCGATCGGGTGGCGGCGTTACCCGACGAATGGCTTTTTCTGCTGGACCCCGCCGAAATCGGGGAGATCGGCGGCTGGCATCGCCCCGGTGCGCTGGGCGGCAACTGGCAACCCATCAAGACGTCGTCCCGCAGTTGGTCCGACCAGGGGTTGCACTATTACAAGGGCGTGGCCTGGTATCGCCAGAAGGTGCGGATTCCCCCGGAATTCAAGGGACGTCCGGTGTACCTCTGGTTCGGCGGGGTTGACCGACTGGCCAGCGTCTGGGTCAACGAACGCTTTCTCGGGTCCAGCCGGGAGCCCGGCGAGGGCTTGCCGGGAGTCCCGGGCAGTTTCCGTCCCTTTGACCTGCGGGCCACCGACGCGGTGCGGTTCGATGCCGACAACTGGGTTGTGGTGCGCATCGAGAACAAGAGCCTTTCCGAACTGGGCACCGGGGGAATTCTTGCCCCCGTCATGTTCTGGTCGCCCCGGGACCCCGCCTGGCAACCGGGAGAGTAAGGGTTTAAAAACGGGCGCCGAGCGCTGCGAGGTTGCCCCAGGGTAGAAGGGAAGAGAGGAGCATACATCGTGAAACTATGCCGTATCGTTCTGTTGATCCTGGTCGTTTCGCTGTTGCGGGCGGATATCGCCGACGAATTTGCCCAGGCCGAGGCCCTGCAACGGGCCAAACGCTGGCCGGAAGCACGCGCGGCCTTTGAGGTGCTGCTGCCGAAACTGGAGGGGGACCTTCTTGTCGATGCCCTCAACAAGATCGGGTATGGATACGAACGCGACCGCCG
>CAZIUM010000110.1:0-9368 GCA_964542285.1 uncultured Lentisphaerales bacterium | reverse complement strand
CAAATGAGTTGGACGGAACGGCGCGCGGCGACGCGGGCGTCATGGGAGCAGTTGATCGCAGAGTATGTGGCGAGCGGAAAGACAGTAGCGGAGTACTGCAGGGAACGAGGGCTTCCGATCTGGCAGTTCCGGTAATGGGTAAAGACTTTGCGCCGGGGCGAAGACGCACCGACTGGGTTCGTCGAACTCTCGGCTTCGCCCCGCGATCCGGGAGTATGGGTTGCATGCGGAAAATACCAGGTGCATGTGAGCAACGGGTTTGACTCCGACGTGCTGCGCCGTGTGGTCGAGGCGCTGACGTGACGGGGCCGGCCGCGACGGCCCGCATCTTTCTGAAGCGTGGCGCAACGGACATGCGTAAAGGTTTTGACGGACTCTCGGGGCTGGTTTACGAAGCGTTCGGTCGAGAACCGACGGACGGATCGCTGTTTGTGTTTGTCAGCAGGCGGCGCGACATGATCAAGGCGCTTTATTGGGATAGGGACGGTTTCGCGCTCTGGTCGAAGCGTCTGGAACGCGGGCGATTTGCTGTATCCGCGGAGGGGTCGCCGGAGATCGGCCGGGCCGAGCTGGCATTAATCCTGGAGGGAGTAACCGCCTGCAGCGGGAAATGCTGCAGACCAAGGATGCGGCACTTCGCCTGATGGAAGACCAGGTGAAGCAGTTGAAGCAGCAGGTCGAGTGGATGAAGCGGCAGATGTTCGGGCGCAAGAGCGAACGAGTCGATCCGAACCAAATGTATCTGGACGACGTGCTCATCGAGGCGGTTGAGAAGAATCCGCCCTCGGAGGACAATGCCACAGGCCCGGACATCACGATTCCGGAGCACAAGCGCAAAGCGTCTTCGCGCGGCCGCTGCGAACTTCCAGCGCATCTACCCCGCGAGGTCGAGATCGTGGATATTCCCGAGGCGGAAAAGTTCTTGCCGGACGGTACGGAGCGCCCCTGTATTGGATATGAAGATAGCGAGCGGGTGGCCTATACACCGGGCAAGTTCTTTGTGAGGGTGATCCGCCGTCCAAAATACGGCAGCCCGGCGGGAGCCGAGGAATGCGGCGTAATCGTGGCGCCGGCTCTGGAACGCCTCGTTCCCCGCTGTTTGGCCGACGAAACGTTGCTGGCGCACGTGATCGTGTCAAAATATGCCGACCACCTGCCGGCGTACCGGCTGGTACAAATTTTCAAGCGCGCTGGAATCGATCTTTCCCGCCAGACGATTTGTCGCTGGGTCAAGGAATCCGGTTTGGCGCTCGGGCTGCTGGCCGATGAGATCAAAAAACGTCTATTTGCGACCGGCATGGTGCATTTCGACGACACGCCGGTCAACCTGCTTGAAGACAACGCGCAAAAACCGCGCGGCCAGCGCATCAGGCAGGCCCGTTTCTGGGCGGCGCGGGCAGCCCCGCGCGACGGGCCTTGGACGGTCTACGATTTCACGGTTTCGCGTGCGGCGGATGGACCGATTCGCTTCTTCGACGGCTATGACGGCAAGATCACCTGCGATGCCTACAGCGCGCATGAAAAGTTGCTGCCATTGGTTGACGGCGTACCGGACGATTCCAGGCTCTATGGCTGCTGGGCGCACGCGCGACGCTACTTCTTCAATGCGCACAAGAGTGACGCACCCCGCCAGGGAGCGGAGTTCGTGGCGCTGATCAAAAAACTCTTTTTGGTGGAGCGCGGCATCGCCGAGGCTGACGATGATACTCGTTTGGCCACGCGCCATGAACATAGCGTGCCCGTGCTCGATGCAATCCGCGAAAAAATCGACGATCTGCTGCCGGTCACACCGCCCAAGTCAGGACTCGGCAAGGCACTCGCCTATGCCAACAACTACTGGAATCGCCTAATCAAGTTCGTGAATGATCCACAGGCTGGCATCGATAACAATCCGGTCGAGAACGCAATTCGCCCCATCGCCCTGGGCCGGAAAAACTGGCTTTTCATTGGGGACCGCGAGAGCGGCATGGCCGCGGCCAACCTGATGACAATCCTCGCTACATGCAAAAACGCAGGGGATACGCCGTACGACTATCTGCTGGACGTAATGCGGCGCATGCCGCTGCTGAACACCAGCGAAATCGGCGCCCTCATCCCCGACCACTGGTCGGCAAAGTCAGACAAACCTGTCACGGAATAAAGCGACCGCCGCTTTAACAGCGACATGCGGTTGGTGTGACGCTTACGTTGCGCGTGCGGCCCGACTGCTGCAGCGATGATACAGGGTGTGGTTCCGGTCTTCGATTTCGATTGTGTCTTCGCCGATGCCGCCAAATAGGCTGACGCCCTTTTGGAGCCCGATCATGTTGTGGATCATCTCGGTAAAGAGCACCGTGTTTCCGACTCCAGCCCCGCCAAACAATCCCGCCTTGTCGCCACGCTCCAGCGGAAAAAGTACATCGATGACTTTGATCCCCGTTTCAAAGATTTCGGACTTAACGAAGCGCCATTGTACATCGGACAGCGCCGCTCGCAGTCAATGATGTTGCCGAACACGTTAAACATCCGCGAGAGAATTCCTTTGCCCACCGGCACTTTGGGCGTCCCGCCCTTTGTCACCCCCGCAGTGTAGGGAACTCGTTTGTGAAATGGCATGGGGTGTACCCCGACCAGCGGGGCAACGGCTGCGGGGGGGTAAAAGGTCATTGAAGGGCAGACTCCGGGCAGCTCTCACAGAGATGAAGACCCTTAGGGACTGGACATTCCTTCAGCGGTTTGACCGCAGCGCGCAGCGCTGTACGGAGCCCTTCTTCAAGAGTGGGATGGTAGAAAGGCAACTGCAGGGCGTGATGTACGGTCATGTTCGCCTGAATACAGGCGGCTAACAGGTGCGCAAGATGTTCGGCCTCCGGCGCGACCATTTCCGCCCCGAGAATTCGTCCCGTCGACGCGTCGGCATAGAGTCGTAACATGCCTGCGTTACGTCCCTCAATTATGGCACGGGACTGTTGACTGAAGTCAACGTGTCCGATAACGATGCGCGTGCCCCGCAGAGCCGCAAAGGATTGGCCGACAACGGCACATTGGGGATCGCTGAACACGATGCGCAGCGGTGGGCGGCGGCAGTAACAGGCCGATACTCCATCCACGGCGAAGCTGTGGCGACCGGCGATGAAGCCTTCATCCAGCGCCTCATGCAGGACCGGAGCGTAGCCGTTGGCATCGCCAGCAAGGAAAACCGGGAGATCCCCAATCCGCAACGTGTGCGGATCGACCGGCGGCATGCCGTATTCGTCAAGGTCCACACCAAGCGTCTCCATGCCCAGATGTTCCAGATTCGGTCGAACTCCCGTTGCAACAAGAATCTTATCAACCGTTGCGGAAGCCGTTCCCGCATGCACTTCCACCCCGTTGTCCGCCACTATAATTTTTGCGGCTACCCCGTTATGCATGGTGAATTCCCCGGCAAAAATCTCTCCTGCTACGGCGTTGACAACAGGGTCGCTCAGTCCGCCGATTTCGCGGACCATATTGAATCCGGTTACCTGTATGCCAAGTCGGCTCAACGCCTGCCCGAGTTCAAGGCCAATTGCACCCAGCCCGATTACGGCGATACGTGCGGGTAGAACGTCCTGTTCGAAAATCGTTGAACTGGTCAGAATGTGGTCGGAAAACATTTGCCATTCGCGGGGAATCAGGGGGCGCGCGCCGGGCGCGAGGACGATTCGGTCAGCCTCGACAAGTCGGTCGCCGACCCGCACGCGTTTGGGTCCGACGAGGACGGCACGGGCCTCAAGGAACCGCTCACCCGCCAGCTTGCGTGTTGCCTCGATCATCCCTGTGGTGAAATGATCGCGTAGTGTGCGTACATGGCGCAAGACCGCGGGAATATCGCACCGAAGATGCTCGGCGCCGGAAACGCCTATCTCGGCGAACATGCGGCGATGGTGGTAAGCATTCGCAATGTGGATTAACGCCTTCGAGGGCATACATCCTACCCTTGCACAGGTCGTGCCCAGGGGGCCGGGATCGATCAGGAGGTAGTTGTCGGTGACTTTCTTGACCTGGCGCAGTGCGGAGAGTCCCGCACTGCCCGCGCCGACAATGGCCACATCTACATGATGGTGCATCGTTAATCTTTCTTTTCATTCTGCATTTGAATTCCCGTATCCGTCTCTTTCAATTCCCAGATCAATAGAAAATTGATGGCCGAGCGGATTGCGACAATGGCGGCAAGCTGACCGAGGTCCTGCCAGCTTGGGGATACCGCGCTTTTAAGAATGTCGGCGCCAATCAGAAACTCCAAACCCAGCGAAAGCGAATGTCCAAGCCGTATCCGCGTGGCGGCAAATTCTCCGAGACACTGCCAGGAAAACAAACAGTGTATGGCATAGGGCACAAGAGTCCGTATGCTGCCGACAAGGATGATGACGGTGGCGACGGTTTCCAGGAAGTAGGCCGCGTATTGCGCCAGCCCTTTGATGATGTCATGCATGGATACTCCTTTTTCTGCAGGGTCTACAGATAGAACGAATAAACCAGGCCAACGGTAATCACAATGAAGAGAATGCTCATAATGCCACCCGTCCGGACATAGTCCCGGTTATGATAGCCGCCCGGGCCCATTAGCAACGCATTGACCTGGTGTGTCGGCAGCACAAAGGAATTGGATGCCGCGACGGCAACCAACAGGGCCAGCGCACGGGGCGATATGTCGGACGATTGACCGATGGCAACGACCAGTGGAACCAGCAGGACGGTTGCCGCGACGTTCGACATGAACAGCGAAAAAAGCGTTGCCAGTATTGCAACGCCGACCAGGATGACCAGCGGGTGACCCCCGTGGGGCAGTTGCATCATGCGGGAGGCAATGAATTCCGCTCCGCCTGTCTTGTCCATGGCCACCCCGAGCGGAATCAGCCCTGCAAGGAGAAAGACCGTTCGCCAGTCAACGGCCTTATAGGCATCATCTATTGGCATGACCTTCAGCAGAATCATGCCCAGTGCGCCGCTGAACAATGCGACCGACAGGTGCGCGCCGGACAGGGCCAGCACAACAGCGCCTGCGGCGCACAACCCGGCGCGCAGCGGCTTTCGGGGGGGCCCTCCCCGCGGTGGGTCAACCGGTGTGAGCAGCGCGAATCTCCGATTGTCTCCCGTCGAGAGAAGGTTCTCGGTGGGACCGTAGGCAACGATGACATCGCCCACGCCCAAGGGGATGTCGGAGAAATCGCTGCGATGTTGTTGTTTGCCGCTGAGGAGGATGATCGGCTCAACCCCAAGGGTGTTGCGCAGGGCAAGCTGGCGCATCGTCTTCCCGGCGATGGGCGAGCGCGGCGGAATCACAAGCTCCGCGAAACACGCCGAGTCCGCGTCCTCTTGCCCTGCACGGGGCGGCGATATCGCGGTAAGTGCGTAGTCATCGATAAAACGCCGGAAGTCATTTTCGCCTCCAAGCAGCCGGAGTTCCTGCCCCTCGGAAAAGCGTGTGTACCGCCAGGGCGCATGGACGACTTCGCGGTTCTGTCTGAGCGAGAGGATGTGCAGCCTGTAGGTGTTCCAGAGTCCCGCTTCTCCACGGGACATTCCTGCCAGGCGGCTTCCCGCCGGGATGACGCAATGGCGCAGGGTGCCGGGGATCTGCCATGTTTCGATCATCTCATGTTGTGGCGATTCGGGGGGGTTGCCCGCCTGCGCGGTCCGCCCAGGCAGCACCGTCTTGCCCAGAATCAGGAAATAAAGGATTCCTCCGGCAACCAGGGCCAGGCCGATCGGGGTCACGCTGAACAGGCCATACGGCGACTGACCGGCCTGGCCCAGCAGATCGTTGAGAATAATCAACGGGCCGGAACCGACCAGGGTCAGGGTGCCGCCCAAAATGGCAAGAAACCCCATCGGCATCAACAGCCGTGCCGCCGGAATCCCGGTCTTTTTCGAGATACGCAACAGGGCGGGCAACAGCAGGGCGGCCGCGCCGATATTCTGCATGAGCGCGGAGATGACCGCCGCGGTGGTCGAGAACATCGTGACAATCTTGCGTTCGCTGTTTCCCGCTGCCCGCAGAACGGGGCGGGTAATGTGCCCGACGACACCGGAGCGATCCAGGCCATAGCTCACGATCATCACCGCAATCACGGCGACAACGGCATTGCTGGCCAAACCGGAAAAGGCCTCTTCCGGCTGGATCAATCCCAGCCACGGCAAGACCACCATGATGGTTATGGCAATCACATCGACGCGTAGGGCCTCGGTCACGAACAGTAGAATCGTAACTCCGAGTACGGCGAGAACCAATGCGATATCCGGTGTCATGGTTTGAGTGGGGGAGGGTGGAATATCGACATTCCTACAGCCCCATCTTTTCCAGGCCAAGCAAGGCCAGCAAGAGAATTGCCGCTACGGGCAGAACGACCATCCAGGGGTTGCGAACGGGAAGGACATCGATCAACGTCTTGTCGCCAAGGTCGCCGATGCTCAGAATGCGTCCTTTGAGTCTCGGGTAGACCGCCGCGTACAGACTGGCCCCGATCATGATGCCGACGAGACCCCCGACCAGGGCATCCATCGCCCCATGGGCCACCGCGCCTACCGAGGTGCCGGGACAGTAGCCCAGCGTGCCGAACCCGATCCCGAAGATCAACGGCCCCGGGATGTTGGTTCCCAGCGATCCCGCCTTCTTGTGCAAGGTGATCCAGCCCGCCCCGTGCATGGCGTAGACGCCGACCATGCCCGTCACCATGGCGGTCAGCATGATCTTCAGCACGGTAAAGTCCCGCAGCAGGAGCTGTTGCATGACGATTTCGTAATCGCACACACGGCCCTTCTGCAACAGGAAGCCGAAACAGAACCCGAACAGGAGGCCCAGTGCCAACTGCAGGCGTTTTTGATTGTGAAACGTGGTCAACATGGCATGGCTCTTTCCGTTTAGGAAACGCGATACATCAACAAGGCTGTGCACATGCCGCCGATGAAGAAGCAAGCGGCCGACAGCCAGCTCCCCAGCACAAGCTGCATGGTGCCGCTGATGCCGTGACCGCTTGTGCATCCACAACCCCAGCGCGCGCCGAACCCAACACAGACCCCCCCGGCAACAGCCACGGCAAGCCGTGCAAATAGGCCGGCGCCGAAGGCCTCCTCCCACATCGGCGGCACCCATTCCCATCGGAACGTGCCGGATATTCGAGCGGACACCAGCGCGCCGATGAATACGCCGATGACCAGCATCCATTCCCAATCGATCTCCGGCTTGTTTTCCCGGTAATAGAGCTTCTCTGCGACCTTAGGGCCGCGAACCGCTTTCTCGATCATTCCGGTAGTCCTGGCGAACGCCGTTGATATCCCCAGCGGGTGGCCCGAGAAAAGAAAGGTAAGCCATGAAAGAACGCCGATCCCGAACCCCACCACATACGGCGACCAGGCTGGGTCGCGTAGCACTTCAATCATCGTGTTCATGTTAGCCTCTTCTTCCTTTTTGAATTGAACCGCCAATATTTACGCCGGCTTCTATCGATTCCAGACAATCTCCAACCGGTTCGAAGCCATGTCGTTTCAGGCGTGGGCACATCACAAAAGGCACGCCGTCCTTGGCGTTGGGCCGCAGCATCCCATGCCGGCGAATGGAGGTCTCGACGTCCATCTGGTTGCGAGCGCGAATTACGGAGCGGCCACCCTCAGTGAAACGCAGAGTCGACTCCGGCACGAACCGCTTCAGGATGCCCAACAAAACCGCCACGGGACTCATGAACCTTGCGAACGCTAGGGAATGGATGTCTTGGGAACGCACACTGGACTTGCCCCTCTTGCTTGTTGATCTGGCTGTCATTCCGGGAGTATCCGTACTTCGCCGTGTCATCAATGGTTGGCCGACAGGCCACGAGAAAATAGTAATAAGATACGGTTCGTTCGACAAGGGCGAATCAACGTGAGGTAATACGACCCTTTTGAATCCCCTTCGCCATTTTATCGAGGGTCGAATTCGGCATCGTCACGGCAGGGCGTTTATGGTAAACTGCACTCTATGCACGGCAATATTCCCAAGATTATTCAAGGCGGTATGGGTGTCGGCGTGTCCAACTGGCGCCTCGCCAAGGCCGTTTCGCGGCTAGGGCAATTGGGCGTTGTTTCGGGCACTGCACTGGACATCGTGATGGCCCGCCGACTTCAGGACGGCGATCCCGGTGGGCATGTCCGCCGCGCCCTGAGCCATTTCGCCTTTCCCAAAATGGCGCAGCGGGTTCTACAAGCGCTGTTCGTTTCCGGCGGCATTCCGTCGGATGAGGCCTACAAGCCCTGCGGCATGCATATTTTAAAGGACAAGCGCGCGCAAGCCGAGCTCTGCATCGTGTCAAATTTCGTGGAGGTGTTCCTGGCGCGCGAGGGGCATGCCAACCCGGTCGGAATCAATTATCTCGAGAAGGTTCAGTTGCCGCATCTGCCCTCCCTCTATGGTGCCATGCTGGCGGGCGTGGCGGTGGTCATTGTGGGGGCGGGCATTGCCGTCGAGATGCCGGCCGTCCTGGATCTGCTGGCGCAGCACGGGGTTGCCACTTATTCCCTGCACGTGCGCGACGCACAGGCCGACACGAACGCTCAGGCCCAGTTCGACCCCGCTGAATACCGCGATGAGGGCGCGGCGCTTCCGCCTCTGAACCGACCCGATTTCCTGCCGATCATCTCTTCCGATACGCTGGCTACGATGTTTCTCCGCAAGGCCAGGGGGAGTGTGGAGGGTTTTGTCGTCGAGACTCCTCTGGCGGGCGGGCATAATGCGCCGCCGCGGGGGATGTTGCACCTGACGGCGGACGGTCAGCCGATCTACGGGGCACGGGATGTGGTCGATCTGGCGGTCATGCGCAAGTTGGGTCTGCCGTTCTGGTTGGGTGGCTCGTACGACTCCCCCGGGCAATTGCAGGAGGCTCTGTCGGCGGGGGCCGCCGGCATCCAGGTCGGCACCGCGTTTGCCTTGTGCGAGGAGTCGGGACTCCGGCCCGATCTACGGCGGGCGCTGGTCGCCCAGGCGTTGAACGGTTCGGCCAGGGTGTCCACGGACCCGCTGGCCTCGCCGACGGGCTTTCCCTTCAAAGTGGCCCAGTTGGACGGCACGCTTTCCGAAGACGCCGTTTACCGGCAGCGTCGCAGGATTTGCGACCTGGGATTCTTGCGCGAGTCGTACCGGCGGGAAGACGGCACCATTGGATACCGGTGTCCGGCCGAACCCGAAGCGAGCTTCCTGGCCAAGGGCGGGAAGGCGGAGGATTTGGAAGGGCGCAAGTGTGTATGCAACGCGCTGCTGGCGAACATTGGCCTCGGGCAACGCCTGTCCGGCGGGATCGAACCCTGCCTGTTGACGCTGGGCGATTCCTACGCCAACATCGGACGCTTTTGCCGGCCGGGGAGCCTCGATTACCGCGCGGAAGACGTGATCCGCG
>CAZIUM010000109.1:0-9377 GCA_964542285.1 uncultured Lentisphaerales bacterium | reverse complement strand
GATTAACCTTTAGATTCACGCTCGCGCGCGAATTTGTTCAAGAACAATCCGTTCCAGAACGTCTTGAACAGGGAGCACTATACCGGATTCGATTTCGAATTGAAAACAATTTTTTGCATGAATTCCTGTGTCCCTGTGTCGGGTGATCGACAAAGTTGGATCCCCCCCGTCGCCATCATCGCCGGGTTGTCATGATACCTTCCAGGCGCCGTCCCAGCTCGGTGTAGGGAAAGAGCTTGTTATACTCCAGGAATCCCGAGAGGGCATGCGCCAGCACATGCTCGCCGCGCTCCTCCATGATCGAGACCGGGTTGAGTCCGCCGATCACCACGGCGCCGCAACATCCTTCGCTGGCGGGAATGCCGTACAGCTCGCAACCCGGCGGTCCGATTTCAAGAAAGCCCCCCAGTCCGACAGCGGCGGTCTTTTCGGCAATCTGGCGAGCAAGCTCACGGGCGCCGGCAGGAATCTCGCGAAAGCTGGCTCCGATCAGACCGTTGCCGTTTTCGATGGCCCCCAGGTAATTGGTGAACCCCCCGCGAATAAAAACCACCAGGGGATCGAGACTGGTTCCGTCGTAGGTGATGGCCTCGGCAAAACGCGTGGGTTCGCCATCACGCAGTTCCAGCAGTCCGCCGAAACGCGAGCGTGTCGGTACGCCGTGCTTCAGCAGCACGCCGTTGAGCGTGATCGAACATACCGTGCAAAACCCGACGCGTCCCGCGGGGATGGTCATGTCCCCCACCTGATCGCCGGGTGGGATCAGGGCCACGAGTCGCCCCATGGCGTAGCCGCGGGCAAACACGGTCGAGATTTCGTCCAGCGATTGACGCAACTGGCGCGGTTCGCAGATCGTGGTATTGACCACCACCGTGCCGGCGCGCCGTTCGAGATCGAAATCCATGCCGTACGTCATGGCATCGATCTTGGCTGAAAGAAAGCCCACCCGTTCGACCGTGCGGGCGTGACGAAGTTCCTCCTGTCCGGCGGGCGACAGGGTGTGGCCCCGTCGCCCGTGGTTTACCGTGCTGCCTTCGCGGTCCAGTTTCTGCAGATCGAGCCGGATCGTGCGTTCGCTGATTTCGAAGCCGCGCAATTGCAAATCGCTCGCAATCGCCTGGCTGATCACGGGCCCTCCGTGCTGCCGGAGGGCTTCGAGAATCGCCAGGCGACGACGCGTCAATTTTTCGTTGGCTCCGCGGTTCTGCATGAACTTCGCAACAAAGCGCCCCCGGGGTTCAAGGCATCCAGCTTTGCACCAGTTCGCGGTTGGCGTCAATCCATTTCTGGGCCGCTTCCCGTTCCTTGCCGTCGGCGCCTTCCATGACATCCATCAGGGAACCGATCTGTTGTCCGTCGAACTTCATGTTCTTGAGCAACGTAGCCACTTCGGGAAAGTCGGTGGCGAATCCCTTGCGGGCGGCGGCATGAATTTTTTCCGTGGCTCCATAGACTCCCATGGGATCTTCCAGGAACTTGAGGTCGTAGCGGGCAAATTTCCAGTGCGGCGCCCAACCCGTCACGGCTATCCATTCTCCGGCATCGATTGCGCTTTTGAGCGCGGCGGTCATGGCGGGGCCGCTGGAGGTCAGCAGGCGCAGATCCAGCCCATATTCCTCGATGGCCTTTTCAGTGGCGCCCATGATGCCGGCCCCCGAATCGATGCCGGTAATGACTCCCTTGAACTTGTCCTTGTTGGCATTGAGTTCCTCGATGCTGTCGATAGTAACATAGGACGGCACCACCAATCCGATGCGAGCCTCGTCGCTCCAGGTGCCGATGAAATCGATATCCTTGCCATACCGCTCGAAGTACGAAGCGTGGGTTACCGGCAGCCAGGTCTCCACCATAACATCCTGGTTGCCTTCGACCAGCGAGACATAGATCGGGGCCACGTCGGCCATGGTGGTCTGCACCTTATAGCCCATGTCCTCCAGCAGCACCGTCAACATGTGCGTGACGGCCACCCCTTCGGCCCAGTTGACATAGGCCAGCTTGACGGTGCCCTTGTCTCCTGCACCGGTTTCGGCGGACTGACGGCCACAACCGGCCAGCATCAAGACGGCGCCCAGACAGGCTCCAACGGTTTTCATGAGATTGCGTTTGTTTTTATTCATTATTTCCTTTCTTGCTTGTTTTTTATAATGGACTACGGAACGAAGGTTCCGAACGAACGGCGCTCGTTTATTTTTGCGGCACCTTGTTCCGACTTCGCATGCCGAGGGTATGGGTGACCCGGTCCAGGTACATCGCGAGGATCACGATCGCAATGCCCGCTTCGAACCCCTGGCCGATGCGCATCTGCGTAATGCCGCGCAACACGCGCTCCCCGAGTCCGCCGGCGCCGATCATGGCGGCAATCACCACCATCGACAGCGACAGCATGATGGTCTGGTTGACGCCAGCCAGGATGCTGGGCAGCGCCATGGGAAGCTGCACCTTGCCGAGCTGCTGCATGGGGGTGGCGCCGAAGGCCCGCGAAGCCTCCAGCACATCGCCCGGCACCTGCTGGATTCCCAGCACGGTCAGGCGCACGCAGGGGGGCATGGCAAAGATGACCGTTGCCACGGCTCCGGGTACCTTGCCGAGGGCGAAAAAGATCACCGCCGGAATCAGGTAGACAAAGGCGGGCATCGTCTGCATGAAGTCCAGCACCGGACGCACGTAGCGCTCGGCACGCCGGCTGCGTCCGGCCACGATCCCCAGCGGAATGCCGATGAGCAGCGCCAGCAGCGTAGAGGCCAGCACCAGGGATAGCGTCTGCATGGTGTCGGACCACAGTTCCATCAGGTAGATCAGCGAGAACCCGCAAAAAGCGAACAGTGCCAACCCCCATTTCCGTATGCCGCAAAGCCAAAGCGCCAGCAGCGTCAGGATGGCGATCATCGCCAACGGCGGCAGGGTTCCGAACACCCATTCGAACACGCCGATGGATTTGTCGATGAAGGTCGCCAGATGATGGAAGAAAACGGCAAAATCGCTCTTCAACCAATTGATCAGGGATTCGAAATAGGGACCGATATGCAGGGTCATGCGTCCTCTCCGTTGTTCGACAAGCCCGACAGCAGCGCCGCGCGCGTGACAATGCCGGAAAAAGTGCCGTCCTCGCGCAGCACGGGAATCGGAACCTTGGTTTCGCTGGCCATGGGAATCATGTCGCGCAGGGAAGTCGTCGGCAGCACCGTCGGCAGATCGCGCTTGAGAATCGATTTCAAGTCGCGTTCGCCGCGCTTGGCCGCCCGCAGGGCGTCATCGATCGTGACCATGCCGAGAAAACGCCGTTCCTGGTCGACCACGAACAGCGACGAATGGTTGTGCTGGTTCATGACGCGCACGGCATGCTGCGGGCCATCCTTATGGGTAGCGATGGAAGGGGTTTTGCGCAACACGCTGCCGGCCGTCAGCACCTTGCTGCGGTCGACGTTTTCGACGAACGTGCGCACATATTCCGTGGCCGGTTCCGTCAGGATGGTCTCGGGCGTGCCGATCTGGTCGATAACGCCGTCTTTCATGATGGCGATGCGGTCGCCCAGCTTGAGCGCCTCGTCCAGGTCGTGGGTGATGAACACGATGGTCCGGTGCATGCGGGCCTGCAGGTCGATGAGTTCGTCCTGCATCTGGGTGCGGATGAGCGGGTCCAGGGCGCTGAAGGCCTCGTCCATCAACAGAATCTCAGGATCGGTCGCCAGGGCGCGTGCCAGTCCGACGCGCTGCTGCATGCCGCCGCTGAGGGCGCCGATGGCACTGCTTTCGTAGCCCTTGAGGCCCACGGCTTCGATCGCCTGCATGGATTTCTCCTGTCGAACCTCGGGGGCCACGTGCTGGATTTCCAGTCCGAAACCGACATTGTCGAGCACGTTGCGGTGCGGAAACAGCCCGAAGTGCTGAAAAACCATGGCAAAGGTTGTGCGCCGTTTGGCGCGCAACTCGTCGGCCTTGAGCTTTCCGATATCGTCTCCCCCCACCAGAACTTGCCCGAAGGTGGGATCGATCAGGCGGTTGAGCAGTCGCAGCAGGGTGGATTTCCCGCTGCCCGACAACCCCATGATCACGAAGGTCTCCCGCCGGACAATCCCGAAATTCGCGTCAATGACCGCCGGGGTGCAGCCCGTACGCTTGAGGATTTGGGCCCGGGTGCGGCCCTCCTCCACCATACGCCGGGCTTCCTCCGAACGATGACCGAAAATCTTGTACAGGGATCGCACCTCGATTACGGGCGCGGCATGTTGTTCCGTCATAATGGGTATGCTCCAGACCGCCACACGATTAGAAATAGTATCCGAAGTTGATATTGAAACGGCCTTTCCAATCGTCGTTGCCGGTCACGCCGAAGTCGCTGACCGACGCTGAGGCGATGCTTTCGCCGTCACCATAGTCGTCGCCATCGTCTCCGACAAAATAATTGCCGTTCGAGAGGGCGTAATCGACATAGATGTACCAGTTGCCCTTGGCAATGGCCATCCCCGTGACATTCAGGGCGCTGTCGTTGAAGTCCACGCCGTTCAGCTCGCCATTCTTGAGGATAATGCTGAAATCGTTGTAGAAGGTGATCGAGTCGAACCAGCCCTCCACGCCGGACAAGGTATAGGACAGAGCCGCCGAGGGAACCAGGCCCTGGGTAGCCGCAGGCCAGGCGAAGTCGTAGGCCCCCATGACAATCAGGTCCTTGCAGGCCGCGGCATCGACATAATCGGTATCGTACTTGTACGAGGTCAGTTGCAGCATCAGGCCGACGGGGCCGAAGCGGCTGCTGGAATGCAGACTGGCGGCGAAAGCGTCGGCATCGCGGGCCCGGCCGTCGGTGGCGTTCAACCGCATCCACTGCGCCGAAAAGCCCAGCGCGGTGGAAAGCTCCTCGATCTGGTACACCCCGCGGGTGTTGAGCTGGTGCGATTCCTCGTAGGACCCCGGCACGTCGTAAACATCTTCGGGCACGACGGCATAGGAATAGCGGACGCTCTCGTCCGAGGTCCCCTTGCCATTGAAGGTCGGCAGGGCGAAATAGGCCAGGTCCAGGGTCAGATCGCCGAAGGAGCGCGTATACTTGGCGCCCAGGCGCATCTTGTCGGAAAGCCCAAGGTAGTAGTGCTGGTCGAAGAACCAACTGTTGGCGGGGCCATAGGGACCCACGCCGAACGGCACGCGGGTCAGTCCCAGCTCGATGCGGCCCAGGTCTTCGTTTTCGAAGCCCAGCCAGCCGGTATGCAGAAAATTGTACCCGCGGTACCATCGATACTCGGCCTTGCCGAGCCAGGCCTCATGTTGCAGGTCCAGATTGATGCGGAAGGTGTCGAGTTCGAAGTCGCCGCCGCCGCCGCCACGTTGCGGGGAGCCCGAACCATCGGTGGAATAATCGCCATAGATGTAATTGGCGCGGATGGCGCCACCGATATCCAGCGGTCCGAGTTCAAGCGCCGGAACCACCAGGGGAAAAGATGAAAAAACAAGACAGAAAGCCGCCAGACGAAACATGGGAGTGCGTTTTTTTAATGTCATTATGTGCGAGTCCTCACTTTTTGCGTTATTAAATAAAACGGCACGAGGCCGTATACCGGTTACGGCAAGCCTGCCGCGGCACAAATGCGGTTCCGGCTTACCAACCGGGGTGAAAGGCGACTGACACTCAAAATCAACCGCAAAGAGCGTACAAGACACCGGCACATACAGCCGATCCGATGACACCGGCGACATTCGGCCCCATGGCGTGCATCAACAGAAAATTGGTGGAATCGTATTCCAGACCAACCTTGTTGGACACCCGCGCGGCCATGGGAACGGCCGATACGCCGGCGGAACCGATCAATGGATTAATCTTGTCTTTCGACAGGACATTCATCACCCGGGCCATCAAAACGCCGCCGGCGGTGCCGATGGCAAAGGCCAACAAACCAAGAACGATAATGCCCAGGGTCTCCATCGTCAAGAATTTCTCGGCCGCCAGCTTGGCGCCCACGGCCAGCCCGAGCAGAATCGTGACGATATTGATCAGGGCGTTGGACATGGTATCCGAAAGCCGGTTGACCACACCGCATTCTCGTGCCAGGTTTCCAAGCATCAGGGCGCCGACCAGGGTGATGGCGCTCGGCAGCAGCAACGCGCAAAGCAGGACCACCAGCAGAGGAAAGGTAACCTTTTCGATTTTGGTGACCGGCCGCAGTTGCTTCATGACGATCTTGCGCTCTTTTTCGGTGGTCAGGAACTTCATGATCGGCGGCTGGATAATTGGCACCAGTGCCATGTAGGAGTAGGCCGCAACGGCGATGGCGCCCAGCAGGTCCGGCGCCAGCTTGGAGGTCAGCCAGATCGCGGTGGGACCGTCCGCGCCGCCGATAATCCCGATTGAAGCCGCTTCGCGCAAACCGAATTTGATCGCTTCGGGGAACAGATCCGCCAGCCAAAGGGCGCCCAGCAACGAGAAAAAGATGCCGAGCTGTGCCGCCGCGCCCAGAAGCGCGGTGCGGGGATTGGCCAGGAGCGGCCCGAAATCGGTCATGGCCCCCACCCCCATGAAGATCAGGATCGGAAACAATCCGGTATCCACCCCGAAACTGAAAATGTAGTAGAGAAATCCGCCGGGTTCGACCATGTTGCCGACGGCGTCGAGAACCGGCTCGGCGGTGATGCCGGCGAAGGGCACGTTGGCCAGGAGGCCGCCAAAGCCGATCGGCAGCAGGAGCATGGGCTCGAATTCCTTGACGATCGCCAGGTAGATCAACAGCAGGCAAACCGGAATCATAATCAACTGGCGCAGCCCCAGCGGAAGGCCCTGGCGTTCAGCCCCCTCCGGGTCCGGCGCAAAAAAACCGGCCAGACCGGTGCTCTTCCACAAGTCCCTGACGCGCGCCAGTAAATGTTCGGCGTCATCTTCCTGGGCGATTTCCGCCGCGTTCTCCACCCGGAGGGAGTCGCCCGTGGCCGCCGGAGCGACCGTCTGGGCGACCAAACGCCCCGCGGCGCCGAACAGCACCAGGGCAACCAGGATGTAAAACAGATGTTTCATGGCACAAAACCTCGATTCTTCAAGCAGCGGGAAGGAAACGGCAACGTATCTCGTCACGGCACAAAACGCGTCGTCACCCGATGCGAGCCAGCAGGTCGCCCGTGTTGACCTTCTGGCCGGCCGCGGCAAGCGATTGCACGGTCCCATCGGCCGGAGATTTGACGGGCATCTCCATCTTCATGGCTTCCATCACCATCAGCACGTCGCCGTTGCTGACCGGATCGCCCTCGGCGGCCACCAGGCGCAGTACGATGCCAGGAACGGGTGCCTTGACCTCCTGTCCCTCCCCGTCGGGCACCGACGGGGCAGCAGAGCCGCCGGGGGCGACCTTTTCGATGCCGTCCTTGACGTCAATGGCATATTCCTGCCCGTTGACGACGGCCTTGTCGCCGTGCAGTTCCACGGCGTAGGTCTTGCCGTTGACCTTAACGGTATAACCGCCCTCCTCGCCGCCCGGAGTGCCGGCTTCCCGCGGCTTCTGTTTGCGCACCCCGATGGTGCCCTTGCCCTGCAGAAACTGGATGCCCTTTTCCTTGCAGGCGCCGGCAATGAAAATATTCTCGTCGGTGATCGGGAGCTTGGCATCCCCGAGCATTTTTTTGGCGGCGGTCACGCCCTTGTTGGGATCGGCGTCGTTGATTTCGAGCACGGTTTTGGTGGTGGGTTCGATCCCCAGTTGCTCGGCGGCAATCTTGACGATTTCGGGGTCGGGCTTTACGGGCGTCTTGCCGAAGTATCCCAACACCATCTTGCCATAGCCGTCGGCAATGCGCTTCCATTTGCCGAACAACACATTGTTGAAAGCCTGCTGCACGTAAAACTGCGACACCGGCGTGACCGAGGTGCCGAAGCCGCCGCGCGCCACGACTTCGTTCATGTTGTCGATCAGTTCCTGGTAACGGTCCAGCATGTTGTTGTCGCGCAGCATCTGCGTGTTGGCCGTAAGCGCGCCGCCGGGCATGGGACTCCAGATGATGGCCGGATCGGAGGACAGCGCCTCGGGCGGCAGGAAGTAATCCTTGAGGCAATCCTTCAGAACTTCCTCGGCCTTGCGCACCTTCTCGATGTCGATGTCCAGAGTGAAATCCGAGCCGCGCAAGGCATGCCACAACACGATCAGGTCCGGTTGGCAGGTGCCCCCGGACACGGGAGCCATCGAAACGTCCACGCCATCGGCCCCGCCTTCTATCGCCGCCAGGTAGCAGGAGATGCCGTTGCCGGCGGTCTCGTGGGTATGATACTTGATATGCATGTCACCGGGCAGCATCTTGCGCGCCATCTTGATGACATCATGAGCCGTACGCGGGGTGGCCGTTCCCGAGGCGTCCTTGAAACAAATGCGGTCGAACTCGATGCCCGCGTCCAGAATGCGCTGCAGGGTCTGGCTGTAAAACTCCACGTCATGCGCGCCGGACAGTCCGGGAGGCAGGCCCATCAGGGTGATGGCAACTTCATGCTTGAGACCGGCGTCCTTGATGGTCTTGCCGGGATACACCAGGTTGTTGACGTCGTTAAGCGCGTCGAAGTTGCGAATGGAGCTGATGCCGTGCTTCTTGAACAATTCCGCGTGCAGCTTGATCATGTCGCTGGGCTGCGATTCCAGTCCCACAACATTCACGCCACGCCCGAGGGTCTGCAAATCGGCCTCGGGACACACCCGACGAAACTCGTCCATCTGCCAGAAGGCATCCTCGTTGCAGTAAAAATAGCAACTTTGGAAGCGCGCGCCACCGCCTGCTTCAAACCAGCGAATCCCCGCGTCATAGGCGGCCTCGACAGCCGGAAGAAAATCCTTGGTCAAAACGCGAGCGCCGTAGACGGATTGAAAGCCATCGCGGAACGCGGTACACATGAAACTGACATTTTTTTGGGCCACGGCAACCTCAAGTACTCGGGGTTCGAAAATAAGATGTAATATTATCACTATGTCATGTGTTCCGGCAAGCCCTTTCGCCCCGTCCCTGGCAGACTCGTTGCTCCCAACCCTCTGGTCCCCGTTTGGCAGACTCATTGCTCCTACCTTGGAAGCATTTACTGTATCAAGTGACGCACACAACTCATGGTTTCGCTTTGAAAAATATTCGGTTATACTGCCTCCCATTATGAGTAACCCCTGGTTTATTTGGCTGTTATTCCCGTTGTTGATTTTTTTCGCCCGCATCGCGGATGTGGCCATCGGCACCATGCGCATCATTTTCGTGGTGCGTGGCGCGCGTATGATCGCCGCTATCCTCGGGTTTCTGGAGATCATGATCTGGATCCTGGTGGTGCGGCAGGTCATCACGGGCGACGCCAACCTGCTGCATTTGGTGGCCTATGCCGCGGGGTTTGCCGCCGGCAACCTGGTGGGAATCGAAATCGAATCCCGTCTGGCGAT
>CAZIUM010000108.1:0-9500 GCA_964542285.1 uncultured Lentisphaerales bacterium | reverse complement strand
TAGAGCCGGGTGTGCCAGAAGCGCTGCCCATCCAGCACCACGTCGCCTTCGGGCGCATCCGCCAGCAGCGTGGTGTCCGTCAGATAAAGCGTGCCCATGTCCGCCTGCACCGCGTAGGAGTAGGAGACCCCCGAGGAAAATTTCCATGCAAAGGTCGAAAATCGCACGGCAGGGATCGGGACTTCGATTTGGGCGACAGGATCGTAATGCAGGGCGATGCGTCCGCCCCCGCCACACCCGGCATAACCGTTTCCGCGTCCTCCATCGGCACGGACCAGGCCCGTGGCCGATCCCGTGAAGGTGCGGCAATGGAGGGCAATACTGCCTCCGGACCCGGAAGAACCCCGGGTGCTCAAGGCCGGGTATCCGCTGGCCGTGAGCGTTCCATGAATGGCAATCTCGCCCTGCATTTCGACATGAATGGCACCGCCGCCGGGACGGGCTCGGCTGCCATAATCTCCACCGGCGCCTCCGCCGCTGCCGGGGTGCCAGGGATCGGAAACATCGCCACATTCCGGACCGGGTTCGCCCCCATCGTACCCGGAACCGCCATTACCGCCGTTGCCTCCACCCCCACCGGTCGAAAAATTGCCCCTCAAGTAGGACCGGCCCGGACCGGCCCTGGGAAGGTATCCGCTGTAATCGGCATCGAGGGTCCCGTTCGCCAGCACCGTCAAGTTGGACCCTTTGAGCAGGATGCGATGTTGCGGTTGCCAGAGTCCGTTGGTTTCGGCCCCGACGATAGTTTGGGGAAGATGAAACATCGAGCCTTGAACGATGAGGTTGGTTGCTTCGAGGGCCGAGTTCCACCCCTCGAAAGTTAAATTCTGGTTGGCTCCCAGCAGAAACGATTGCATCGGGGCGGTGGCGGCTTTGATCTGCGCCGGGATCGCGGTGTCCATCGCCACATCCTGTCCCGCCATCGGAACGCCCGCACTCCAGTTGGCGGCATCGTGCCAGTCGGCGCTCTCGCCATTGCCGGTCCAGGTATTCGTGCCGGAATATTCCGTGACAGTGACTTCGCAAACGGTTTCGGAGATCGCAAGGTTGCCGGCTTCATTGCGCAAAACCAGTCGCAGTGGAAAAGTCCCCGTCGTGGCCAGGGTAACCTGGGGATCATCCGGGGTCTGGTCGGCTCCCGGCGTGTCGCAGACCAAACTCCGACTGGTCAGCAGCAGTGTTTCTCCGTCCACTTCTCCGCCCGTAGACCCGATATCCAGATCGGACGCATAAATCACAACCGGGTTCCCGGGAGTTTTTTCGCGCGTCAAGGAAGTTCGGACCGTGGGTTGGGGTTCGACCAATGTATAGAACCCCACGAATTTGTGCCGGTGCAGCGGGACGGATGCGGTACGGTTCGTAAACCATGCGGAAAGGGATACGCTGGTCTCCGGGATGGGCGAGGTGAATTGAACCGTGGCAGGGACCGTGTTGGTGGCCTGCCAGAAAAGGGGATCGTCCGTTGGCGCCGCCTCGCCTTCCACAACCTGATAATGCGTGTAGCCCCCGGGAGCCTGGAAATCGGCGATGTTCAGGATGTTGGTGTTGATAAAGCGCCGTCCTTCGGTTACGGGATGAACCGGCAAAAAGGTCGAGATCGGCAGGTTCGTAACGGTCGTCCATCCCGCATCGATCATTTCCCCGCGCGAGTCATGGGCGGTTTGGTCCGCGACGACGCGGCCCTGCGCCTGGTCCAATGGCCAATAGCCCAGCAACCCGGTCTCCCGTCCCGTCAGGCGTTGTCCCAGCAACGCATTGATTTGTGACGAATCCCGGGCATGGTCCCAGACTCTGACATCGGATATGTAACCGTCAATGTCCGTGGATGCTTGGTATCCGCCAATCTTGATCAGGTCGTCGAACGTGGTGCGATTGCCATAGGAATAGGGTTGCTTACCAAGTAGAGCGCCATTGAGATAATAGGACAGGTTGGTCCCGTCATAGCTGTAGGCGGCATGGACCCAGCGTTCGGTCTGCAGCGAAGTGGGAAGCGCGACATCACACCAAGTCTTAGCCAGTGTTCCTGTGCCATAATTGCCCGTATAAGCCGTCATGAGCGCGCCATTGTCCCGGAATCCAAGCATGTACGAATGAGGTTGTCCTCCCCGAAAACTGTTTTTTGCATACAGTGTGACCGTTCCGCTGATGGATTCGAACCAGATCCAGCCCTCGATGGTGAAGGGATGGTTAACAGGAAGCTGCAATATTTCGGGCGTGCCCAGGTTGATGTAGCTGTCGGACCCGGAGAACGTGGGAACGGATGGCGTAGCCTGGACCCCGCCGGCCAGCACAATGCCGGCGAGGACGATTCCCCTTGCGAGAGTCACTCCTCTTTTCGCGGTCCCACGGGACCGCGGGTAGGTTGAAGCGTCGGGTTTGGTTTGCATGGTGGTCTCCTTTTTTATGTCGCACATCAATGTCCTTCAAGATTCTTTGGCGCGCTTCGGAAAATCACTCCGGTGCGCAGGTCGAAACGATCCGCGGGCGTCACCTCGCGGGTCTGTCCGTCGCCTTCCACGGCCAGCAACGCAGCATTTCGCTCCAACCCGAAGATGTCGCAAAGGGTTTTGACGTCGATTTCCGGGACGCCCCATGTGCGGGTTTCGTCTTCGAGGCGCACCTCGAACCCGCCGGCTTCCTGCTCGGCCCGCAACTTTGCCAAGGTGGCGCGCGCGCGGTTCCACAGGGCGCGTTCCGCCGCGATCCGGGCTTGCTCCAAGGGAAGCGCATCGACTGCATCCGCTTCGTCGAGATAGTCGGTGGCGCGGGCTTCGATTTCGGGGCTGTAGATCATTTCGGCGCTGGGCAGGTGCCAGTTGCCGCCGGGATGCGGAGTCTCGAGCATGGCTTTTTCCAGCGTCGCGTAATAACGAGTCATGGGGACGGCCGCGGCGCCGAAGAGCTTGGCGCAGGCTCCGTGCATGATTTGCGTAGAGGTTAACGTACTGTCCCAAGCGCCGCGCGCGGCCACGTAGTACAGGGGCCAGCGCAGCGGGAAGCCGTTTCCTTCTTCATACCCGGTTTCGTAGGTCAGGGAACGCAACCCGTGCTCTTTCCAGGTGCGCTGATTACGCAGGGCGGTTTCGCCGCTGTACCAGGGAACCTGGCGCCAGTCTGGATTGCGGCAGCCGGGAATCCACCATTCGTACACTCCTTTCAACGCATTACTGGGCAGCCATCCCTCGATTGCATTCTGCTCCCGCAGGTTGTTGCGACCGCGTTTGGCGTTTTCCGGAGGCACCGGCAGGTCCAGCGGTTTGGTGTGGTCGCCTTCGTTGACAATCAGCACCGTCACTTCCGGGCGCGCCTCGACCATGGGGTTCGGGGGCCCGTGCGTGACCCAGTAGGCCAGGAATCCCAACTGGAAGCGGCCGGCATGGGTTTCGCGCAGGGCGTCGGCGATGGCGTTGGCGAATTTCAGATACCGGGCACTGACGTTGCCGGCTTCCCGGCATCGTTTGCACGAACAGAACCTGGCGTTGTCGTTCTGGCCGATCGACAGCGAAAGAAAGCGTCCGGGACGGTCATCCAGCCGTTGGCGGAATTGCTCTACGATATGCTGTTGGACTCCGGGGTGCGTGAGGCACGGTTGCCCTGGGCCGAACCAGTCGGGATGCTCCTCGCGCAGCGCGTCACGAACCAGGCGATTCAACGTGTGGCTGGTGTGGACCCGGAAGCCACCCAGCCGCCAGGCGTCCAGCAGGACGGGATCGCGGACGAAACCAATCCGTCGCATGTCAAAGTCCGGGGCTTCGTCCACGTTCAAGGGGGGGACGCTCAAGGTTTCCCGCCTGGGAATCACATGGTAGAGGGGATCGGGACCAAACCAGCCGCAGCCCAGCCGCTGGAGCAGATCGTACACGGCATGGGTTGTTCCGCGAAAATCTCCGGCATCGTTTCCCGCCAGAATCAGGTCGTTGCCGACGGTTTGAATGCGGTAGCGCTCGGTGCCGGGAAGGTCCGACTGCGATACGGCCAGGCCCGCGGCTTGTGCCAGCGGGCCGGAGCCTACAAGGATGCGTCGGCCCGCGGGATTCTCCGCCGCGGCAAAAATTGGCAGCGCGGCGCCCGACATCTTTTCGACGATGTCACGCAGAATCCAGGCGGCATGCAGCACCTCCGGATTTTCGGGCCGATCCACGACGATGGAAACGCCGGGGGCTCCGTTACGAACCAGCACCATTGGGCCGGTTGTGTCCAACAGCTGCGAGGGGGGGGTGGGGGAAACCTCGTCCGGAGGCAGGCCGAAAAAGCGGACTTCGCGGAAGTAAACGCCCCATTCCTTTAATTTTACGAAAACGCGAAGGTGCCGGGCATGGGGAGCCTCCGGGATCGAAACGACGTTCCACCCGTTGGCGGGAGCATCGATGCGCGCAACGGGGGTCCAGTCGTCCGGCTGTGTCGCATCGGGTGGGTTTGGGATTTGAATTTCCACGTACGCCGGAATGGCCTTGTGAAAGTGGAACTCGGCGCGGGTGAAACGATAGGGTTGCTGAAAGTCGAACACCACGGCATTGTCATGGCGATTCCATCCCGTGGTGGTGTTCCAGTTGTTCGGGCGGTCGCCGTCCAGCAAGCGCCGTCCGGATTTGTCGCCGGGGTTCGTTGCGGGGGATTCCCATCGATAGGTCGCTCCCGTGGATTTTGCCGGCCCCCGATAATGGGCATTGTCCGAGAGCAGGCGCCAGCGCACCGCCGAGGGGGGGGGAGAAGCAAAGTCGGCCGCTTGCGCGCCCAAACGAAAACAGGCCGACAGACAACATGCCGTCAGAATCAGGCCATGATGGCGATAGGACTTTCGCATTCTGGCTCCTGGGTCCGGATCATCTCAAAGATGCATCCACCATTTACAAATTGCAATAATCTCATGATAGAGCGAGCGTAATCCGGTTGTGAATGGACGAATCAATTTAATTTTATGGACTTTTCAGACATTGGAGAGTAGAATTATTTTTTCACTCCATGGAGGTAAAGTCCGACACTTCAACTCTTGGCATGATCGAACGACCGCATCATCCTTATATGAATTGGTTGCGTGACGACCTGTGGTCCGATCGGGGATTCATGCAACGATCCGAGGAATTGACCCCGGTCAAGGCCAATCGATACCACGGTCCTCGCAATCATGGCAAAAGCCAGCCGCATGACCACTGGGAATTGGGCACCGTCGTCACCGGGCAGGGGGAGTTGTTTTTCGAGAACGACGGTGTCATCGCATTGCGTTCCAACACCACTTTTCTGATTCCTCCCCGGTTGGAACATGGTGAAAATTCTTGCGGAAATATCGATATCGTCTTTATCGGCTTGCGAGGGACCTGTTTTGAACAATTCAACCAGACTGCAATCCGTCATGTCAACAGTCAGAAAATAACGGCCGCGATCGAAGATCTCTGGCTGCGTTCGATAGGGCAGGCGGGCGGACCGATCGGACCGCTGCTCGATGGAATGGCGCGCACCATCCTGGCGAAATTCACGCGCTGCCTGGAGGTGCCGGAACCTGATCCCGAAACCCGAAAGATCGAGAAGATCACTCAACAGATGCGACAACGTCTGGCGGAGAACATTCGCGTGCCCGAACTGGCGCGTCTGATGGGGGTCAGCACGGATTACTTCAGACGCGTTTTCCGGCATCGCATGAACATGACGCCTACGGAGTACCTGATCGGGTTGCGCATGCAACAGGCCATGCAGTTGCTGGAGCATTCCGACCTGACGGTGGGGATGATTGCCCAGCACTGCGGTTTTCGCGACCCACTTTATTTCAGCCGGATGTTTCGGCGCAAGATTGGCTGCAGCCCGTTGCAGTATCGACGCGAAACCCGGCCGGCTCCCTGAAGACCTTTACGGCAACGTTCGCGATCGGGAGCGACCGGCATGCAGGGACACAAAATCGAACTTGTCCAGCGGCAGGGTCAGGGTCAGTTCCTGTCCGTCGTCGCTGACGTCGATTTCGCTGTATGCGGACGTGGCCCGTACGGGATCGCCAGAAGCTTCCTTGACAACACTCAGTGTCAGTTTGTCAAGAGGACGACCGCTGAAATTGACCAGGGCAATGGAAAATTCGTCGCCATGACGCATGAGGTTGGCTTCGACAAAGGGGTTGGACGCCTGCACCGGAGCCCTGAATCCCGGGCGCAGGTTTTGGAGCAGGCCCTGGATGGCATTGCGCACCAGGGGTTTGTTGGCCGGGAACAGGTGCAAACTGAGGTCTTCGCCGCCGCGTCCGTAGGGGCGTTTTGGGAAGGCATCGTGAAAATAGCTCACGCCCGGCAGGAACCCCATGATGGTGGCGGTTCCCTTCCCATAGCCATTGGTGACGATGGCCGCTTGCCCTTCCGAAAAGGCACCGATGGCATCGCCTCCGGCGACGCTGAAAGTTTGGCGGGCGGCAAGCACGGGAAGCGTCGCGTCACATCCGTCGATTCGGATGGAATCCACCGGAGGCAGGTGGATCAATTCGAGCTTGGCACGCGGAGCCTGATGAAGCCGTTCCAATTTGTTGTCGGCGCCGGCGTCGGCGTAGACCTGGCCGGGAATGTACTCGGCGCCCTGGTCCGCCGCATACTGACGTTGGCCCTTGATCCCGTACACTTCGGTGAGCGTGTCGAGCGGACGGTTGAATTCGTCGAACAGTCCTCCGCCCGCGCCTGCGACCAGGGTGCCGCCTCGCGCGACCCAATCGCGGATTTCGCGGGCCGCCTGGCCGGTTGTGTGGTCGCCTACCATGAAAAAGACCTCGTAGTCGCTCAAACGTCCTTCTTCGATGTCGGCATCCGACAGCAACTCGACCGACAATTGCATGTGACGCAGCAGCAGGTAGAGGTAATGGCGTTCGAGTTGATACATCAGGTTTCCGGGCCGGCGGAATCCCGTGTCGGTAGGGATGGCCTGGTCCCAGATGGCGGTGGTTTCGGACCATCCCAGCGCGACCTTGCCGGGAACGTTGCGGGCCGGCACGAGCCGGTCCTCGACGCCACCGAGTGCAAACGCGGCGCGTTTCCAGGCCCGCAGGATCTCGGGCGTGGCCCATTCGCCGCAGGTGGCAAAACAGAACCCCTTGATGCCGTTGGCGGCCATGGCGTAGGCCACCATTTCGGGATATTCCGGAGGATAGCCGTAAGAATGCCAGGAAAAGATCGCCGTGGTGGAGTCCAGGCGTGTGTCGTCGTGGTACTTGGCGCAGGCGCGCGCCAGGGCGCCCTGGTAAGATTCGGTCTGTGGCCCGATGTAGTGGGGCATGCCGCAGAGGCCCCAGGTGTTCTCCGTGCCGAAGGCCGTGGCCCCGCGGTGGCGAAACAGCATCATTTCGTCGTACCAGTTGCGACGCACGGCGTGTCCGTCCTGGGTCCAGGCGCATCCCAGGTCGCCGGCCGATCCAGACGGCAGGATTTCCTCGATCAGGCGGACGCCGTGGGCCAGATTCTCCACAAACAGATTGGCGGCGAAAATCTTGCTGTGGTAAAAAAGTTTTGGATTCTGGCGGGCGGCGTCGATGGAGCCGTCGCTCAAGTTGACCCGCGGCCATAAATCGTCCGCGCCGGTTTTGCCCGCGGCGATGGCTTCCGCCAGCGTTTTGCCGTCCAGCATTTCCGCGGGGTTTGCCTCGATGGACTGCAGGTAGTCGCGAAACCGTGCGACAATCAAGGGCCAGGTGCGCAAAGTGAACAGGGGTGGGGGACCGGATTCCTCGATCAGTTTCACCAGCCAGGGGATGTCTCCCATGTTGTCGGCTTCGGCGCGCGCTTTGAGATCGAGCAGCGCCTGGCGGTAGCGCTCGTAATTGCCTTCATAGCATTGCCGATTGAGCAAGCGGTTGTGCAACGGGAAATAATAGCCCCCGGCCGGGCGATTGATTCCCAGTGCCTTGGCCGTTTCGGGCTGGTACAGTTCGGGTTCGTAGCCGGCAAGGTTCCTGCCGGCTTCGTACTTGATCTGGTTGTAAAACGGGCCAAGATTTTCAGGCAGGCCGGATATCTGCACGATAAAATCGAAGGGGCGCCGCCCCGGCGGTTGATAGGCAGCCAGCATTTCATACTGGCGTTGACTGATTTCGTGATGGCTACGAATCCAGTGATCTCCCAGCAGGGGCTCTTCCGTCAACGTGAATCCCGTGCCGACGATCAGGCGGTTTTGGAATCCATCCTGTTGTGCGGGCGTCATGTAAAAAGATTGCGCATCGCGTCCATCCGGATGGCGCGAGACCGAAAACGTGACCGAAGCATCGGTGTAAAAGTTGATTTCCGCGGTACAAAGCGTGCTGAGATCGTAGCGTTGCCATCCGGTATCGTGGTTGGCGGGCAAGGCTTCATGGGGGATGCCCTTGGGCAGGTTCAGGTTGCGGGAGCGGGTCGAGACCGGATAGGTGTTCAGTCGGGTCTCTTCGGTGAAGGGAATGGATACGCGGAAGTTCAATCCGTAGCTGGGAGAAAAAAGACTGTAGGCCATGCCGACTCGGGCCGGTTGATCCGGGCTGACCCGGACACGGAAATAAAAGGGACGCTTGCAGTGATCCACCAGGTTCTCGGGCGCCCAGGGACGGGGTCGGGACCGGACGGCCTGTTCGCGTTCGAGATCGTCCGTGATGGCAATCAGGTCGATCATGCGAACGGCGCCGTTCTTGCCGTTATATCCCTTCAATAAAACGACGCGCGCTTTGCCGGCCTTCAGTTGCGCGATTCCCTTCTGGCAGACAAAATCCGCGTTGTGGTAGGACCAGGGCCCCTGAACTCGCCAGGCGGCCCCAAAGGCTTTAAGATCGTCGCGGTCCCCAAACGTGGCGTTAAAAACCGGCTTGCCGCGCGAAAAAAGACTCGAACCCTGGTGGATCGCCACGTCGAACAGGGTGTCGAAGCCATGGGGACTTTCGTACCGTACCCAGACGGCGTAGGTGCCGTTGGATGGAATTTCGACAACGGATTCGGCGCGCGCATTTTCCGGCCCCGCGCCGCCCCGCAGGCGGTTGGCGCTCCAGAATTGCGGATAGGCGGGGCAATGACCCTCGTGAGAGGCGGCCTCGCGCCAATCCCCCTCAACCCGCATCTCCTCGGCTTCGATCACGGCATAGAAAAAGCCGTCGTTTGCCTTCGTCGGCGGCGTGGTGCCCGGAACACTTTGAGTAAGCGTCAAAAGCCCTATCCACGCAACAAGATGTGACAGGAGCCGGTAGGGTCTGGTTCGCATGATTTTGCTTCCTTTAACAACAACCAAGACGGTGCCTTGATCGATCATTTAAGCCGGAACGGGAAGGGTTGGCAAGCACGAAACTGGATACGGGGCTCTGGGTGCTGGGGACGACAAACACTTTGGCCATTTATTCACAGATTTAGCATCAAGAAAAAGGAATCATAATTTGCGAATGAACACATTGGCGCTCAGTTCCCTATTAAAATTCCTGGCGATCCCGCGACCTTAAATTCAGAACTGAGATGTGAATTCCAGGTGCGCTTAAACGATTGAGAATCGCACCTTTGTGAAATGGTATGAAAAAATAATTGCCGACT
>CAZIUM010000107.1:0-9706 GCA_964542285.1 uncultured Lentisphaerales bacterium | reverse complement strand
GGGATGCGGTAGGCGGACGAACGTCCCCTGCTCCGCTTTATTTCGAAAACAGGATTGAAGGTACAGAATTCGCGTTGGGAAGTCAAACGCCGACAGGTAATTATTTTTTACTTGCAGCTTCCTTGTTCAGGGAGCATGATGCGCATGCTGTTTCTGAAGCCGCTGGCGACAGAGAGTCTACGTTAGTTCCCATGGAGTTTTACATGCCAACCAGTCGATTCGACCGCATTCTCGTGGTCAATTCCGGAAGTTCTTCACTAAAATTCATGCTGTTCAGCATGCGCCAGGAAATCATGCTCGCCAAAGGATTGGTCGAGCGCATCGGTGCCCCGAGCGCCAATCTGGCGTATCAACGCAATGGCGAAGCCAAAACGCAAAAACCCATTTCGGCCGACAACCACGGTGAAGCGCTGGAGATGGCCTGCAAGATGCTGGTCGATCCCGAACGCGGAGTGCTGAAATCCCTGGCGGAGGTCAATGCCATCGGGCACCGGGTCGTGCATGGAGCCGAGCACTTCCGGGATTCCGTTATGATCGACGAAACGGTCAAGCAGGGCATCAACGATTGCGCCGCACTGGCGCCGCTTCACAATCCTCCCAATATTGGCGGGATCGTGGCCTGCGAAAAGGTTTTCCCAAAGATTCCGAACGTGGCGGTGTTCGACACGGCCTTTCACCAAACCATGGAACCGCATGCATTTCTGTATGCCATTCCCTACAAATATTATGAACGCTACAAAATCCGTAAATACGGTTTTCACGGCACCTCGCACAAGTTCGTCATGCAGGCGGCCGCCGAATGGCTGCAGAAACCGGTCGAGAAGCTGAAGCTGATCACGTGTCACCTGGGCAACGGATCCAGCATTGCGGCGATAGACGGTGGGAATGTGGTTGACACGACCATGGGCATGACGCCGCTTCCGGGGCTTGTGATGGGCACGCGCTGTGGAGACCTGGACCCGGCCGTAGTTCTGTTCCTGGCGCGCCAGGGCATGACCGCCGATGCGATCGACGACCTGCTGAACAAGCGCAGCGGCCTGCTGGGAGTCGGAGGAATCGACAGCGGAGACATGCGCGATCTCGTCGATGCGGCAGCGGAGAAAAACCCATCGGCGCAATCGGCATTAAAAATGTTCGGCCATCGCGCCGCGTTGTACATCGGCGGCTATTTCACCCTACTGGGCGGCGCCGACGCCGTGGTATTGACCGGCGGCATCGGCGAGAACAGCGCACCGGCCCGGGCCGCCATCGTGGAACGACTCGACGCCATTGGGTGTCATCTCGACACGGCCCGCAACGCCGAGGTGCGCGGTCGCGCCGGCATAATCACCCGCGAAGGCAGCCGGGTGCCAGTGTTGATCATGCCGACGAACGAAGAGCTGATGATCGCCCGCGAAACCTTCAAAGTGCTGGTCAAAACTCTGAAACCATAATCCACTCCCCCACCCTCAAGGATTCATCGAACATGAATTTACTAGAAACTCTGTATCCCCGCGCCAAGGCCGCCAACCGTCGTATTGTGCTCCCGGAAGGCCAGGACCCGCGTATCGTCTCCGCCGCCGTGAAAATCGCCCGTTCGCAACTGGCCCGTCCGCTGGTTCTTGCCACGCCGGAGGAACTGGCATCGGCGGAAGCCCAGGCCAAGGTCAGCCTGGCTGAAAACCATGTAGAGGTGCTGGACTACACCCGGGCGCCCCAGATCGAGCCGCTGGCCGAAGCGTTCTACGAACGGCGCAAAGCCAAGGGCATGACGCGCGAAGAGGCCCTAAGTACCCTGCAAAACAAGCGACTGTATTTTGGCAACATGCTGCTGGCCTGTGGGCAGGTGGACGGCCTGGTTGCCGGCAGCGTGGCTTCCACCCCTGACATGCTGCGCGCCTCGTTTCATTGCATTGGCACGGCAAAGGGCATTTCCCTGGCCTCGGCCTGCTTTGTAATGGACCTGCGGTCTCCCACCCCATCCGGAGACGAGACCTTGATTTATGCCGACAGCGGCGTCAATCCCAATCCCACGGCGGAGCAGCTTGTGGACATCGCCCAGGCCACCGCCATGACGTATCGCGCGCTGCTGCAAAAGCAACCGCGCCTGGCCTTTCTGAGTTTTTCCACCAAGGGCAGCGCACGTCATGAGCTGGTCGACAAGATGCAACGCGCGACCGAGCTGTCGCTCAAGCGTTTCGAAGAGATCGGGCTGGATGCCGTAGTGGATGGGGAAATGCAGGCCGACGCGGCCCTGGTGCCGGCGGTGGCCGCCTCCAAGAACAAGGGCGGAAAAATCCAGGGCGACGCCAATGTGCTGATTTTCCCGGATTTGCAGGCGGGCAACATCAGCTACAAGCTGACGGAGCGCCTGGCGGGAGCGGCCGCATATGGTCCAATTCTGCAGGGCGTGGCGCGCCCGGTCAACGATCTTTCGCGTGGGTGCAACGATGACGACATCGTAGGGGTCACGGCGATTACGATTTGCCAGGGACTGGCCGCCAAGTCGTAGCGTGCGGGAGACCCGCGCGCCAGAATTCAGGAGACAGAACTCCGGAGTCAGAATTCAAAGCAGGAGGTGGCGGACTCCATCGGGAAAATATTCTCGCGCGGAGGCGCGGTGGGCGCGGTAGGTGGGACCCCGGACGCAGGACAAGGGGCGCACGATGACGCACGGAGTGCAACAATCTCCAATAACCAACAACCAACACCCAGTGTCCAGGGTTCGCGCGGGGGCCCACGCGTGGCGCTGAAGGGCCTCAGCGCCCTTCTACCGTTTCCACACAGAGCGTCGGACCCCCCCCCTCCTCCAGCCTATTACGACCCGCGCAAAGCGTCGGAACGAAAGGCAATATCCGGCGGATTAGGGTTGAAACTTTTGCCGTTTGCGGGTTAAATGGAAGGCATTACGCGATGGCATACTAATAGATTGCATCCGTCAAACGGGAGAGAACCGATGGCCTTTACACTGCCGCTGGGCGCCAAGGCGCCGGATTTTTCGTTGCCTGCCACGGACGGGCGCACGTATCAACCGCGGGATTTCGACGATGCCGCGGTATTGGTGATTTTTTTCACCTGCAATCATTGTCCCTACGTGATCGGTTCGGACGAAATCACGCGGCAAACCGCGGATCGATTTGCCGCGCGGGGAGTCCGATTCGTGGGCATCAATTCAAACAGCCGTCACACCTATGCCGAAGACTCTTTCGAGCACATGGTCGAACGCATGCGGCAACACCGGTTTCCCTGGGTGTACCTGCACGACAAGACCCAGGAAACCGCCCGGGCCTATGGAGCGTTGCGCACGCCGCATTTCTTTGTTTTCGACGCCCAGCGCAAATTGATCTATACCGGACGCGGTGTTGACAACCCGCGCGAGGCCGAGCGCGCGACGGTCAACGATCTGGCCAACGCCATTGAAGACCACCTGGCAGGCCGGCCGGTACGCGTTCCCCTGACCAACCCGATCGGGTGTAATGTCAAATGGGAAGGTCAGGACGCCCACTGGATGCCGCCGGAAGCCTGCGACCTGGTCTGACAGCGGCATTCAAGTTCAAGCGTTCAGGGCGCGCAGCAACCCGGAGCGGCGACTAGTCCCGCGCAGCACGGCCTGGCGAAAGGGTTCGCGCCCGCAAAAGAGCAGCACTCCGCCGGAATCGGAGCCATCGTTCACTTTGACGCGGGTCAGCCCGGTATACAGCAATTCACGAGTCAGGATAGGTGCATCGGCACGGTCTGGCAGGACGATGGCCAGATACGGAAACTCGGAGCCCTGCGACTTGTGGATCGTCATCGCGAAGGCGGTCTCGTTTTCCGGGAGCAAGTTCACGGGGATGGAACGCGGCGTTCCATCGCGCCCCGGAAACCAGGCCAGCAGACGCAGGGTTCCATTGGCGGGATTTTCCGCCTCCAGCACCACGCCGACATCGCCATTGTCCAAATCCAACGCGGGGGTGTTGACGGTGACCATCACCAACTGGTGGTCGTAGAAACGAGCGCTGAAGCGCCTGGCGGTATTGAACAGGCGTTGTTCCACGCGCCGGTTGATTTGGTGGATGCCCAGTGGACCCTTGCGCAGGGCGCATAGAATCCGGCACTGTCCGGCCTTCGCCAGGGCCTCGTCGGGAGTGCGCGTCTCGAGAAAGGCGCGGTAATGGGTATCGATCCAGCGATCGAGCGCGCCTTCGGCCCGCAGTGCTTCCCGGCTTTCGGCCACGGACAGGATGCCGTCGCGGTTCGCGAGCAGGAGGTCCCAGGCGTTGGGATCGCCGTCGCGGATGGCGGCGCTGACGCGGCCGATGGCGGAATCGGCGGGAAAACGCCGGCTCTCGGTCAGCACCGCCAGGCAATCTCCCAGCTTCTTCTGCCGCGCGGCATCGCACAGGTCGCCGAACACGTTGCCTGGCTCCACCGAAGCCAGTTGATGGCGGTCGCCCACCAGCATCAAGCGGCAGGTTTCCGGCAAAGCCTCCAGCAGCTTGGCCATCAGCGGCAGATCGATCATGCTGGCCTCATCGACGATGACCAGGTCGGCGGCCAGCGGGTTGCCGGCGTCGTGCTTGAAGTAGGGGGAGTTTGGGCGGGCGCCCAACAGGCGATGGATGGTCACGACCCGGTCGGGCAGCGCCGCCAGCGCCGCTTCATCGAATCTGGCGTTTCGCAATTGTTGCTTGGCCATCGTCAGGCTTTCGACCACCCGCTTGGCGGCCTTGCCCGTGGGGGCGGCCATCAGCACGCGCAGGGGGCCGCTTGACGGTCGTACGAGCGTGGCCAGCAAGGCCACGGTGCGCGCGAGCACATAGGTTTTGCCGGTGCCGGGTCCGCCACTCAAAAGGGTCAGACCATGCGCAACGGCTTTTAGGGCGGCCGCGCGTTGTTGCCGAACCGAAAGCGCATGCTCCGGGTCCGCCGGGAAATAGCGTTCCAGCAGCTCCTCCGGCACGCTTCGCACGGCTTGGGGACACGTCCGATGTTCCAGGAGCCTGGCCGTGGCGCGCTCATATTGCCAGAAACGGCGCAGGTAAAGCCGGGACTCGTCCAGGATGAACAGACGAGCCTCGCCGGGTTCACCGATCACCGTGCGGGCGGATGGCGAAACGAGCCACGCGCGCCAGGTCTTCCAATCGAGCACCTCGGGCATTTCCCGGGCCAGTTCCCGGGCCTGCTCCGGCGGAAGGACCTCTACCGGGTCCTGCCCCAACTGCTTTTGCAGTCCTTCCGACCAATTCTTGAGGTCAAGGCAGGCATGGCCTTCATGGACAGCGTGACTGGCGAGCGCCAGGGCCAGTAACAGAGACCCGGGGACCTCCTCGCCGATCATACGGGCGGCCAGTGACGCCAATTGCAGGTCCAGAAACCGCAGACAGCCCATCTCCCGCAACGCTTCCAGTATGTCGATCCCGCGCTTCATGCGAAATTCCCCAGTTGGTTCGCCAGGTCTTCAATCAGGGCGCGGGAAGGACGATCGGCCCAGATGCCGCGCTCTCGTCCATCAATCCCGCGCAAAAATACGTAATAAGCGCCGCCGAAATGTCGGTCATAGTCGTAGTCCTCCAGCCGATCGGCCAGAAAGCGATGCACCGCCACGCAATAGATCAGCAACTGGAGCCAGTAGCCGTGCAGCGTCATTTCCTCCCGCAGTCCGTCCGGGGTAAAATCTTCCGGCCGCCCCCCGCGACGGTTCGATTTCCAATCGACCACGTAATAGCGTCCGTCATGGCGGAACAGGAGGTCGACAAAACCCGTCAGGTAGCCTCCCGGCACGGGGAGTTCCCAATGCCCGGGTTCCGGCAGAAAGGCGGCATAGCGCGCATCGCGCGCGATGATCCGCCGCAGCGACGCGGTACTGCCGCCAACGCGGGTGGAAAAATTAAAGGCCCATTCCGTCCGGCGGTTTGCGTTGGTCACGGCGTTCAGGGAGAATCCGCCCCGGGCATCCCGTTCCGAAGGCAGGGTTTGAGCAAGCGTGCGCCGCACCATTTCGCGGGTATGATGCAGGCGTTCCTCGCGCAAGGCTTCCGGGGCAAGGAAGCCGTAGGCCTGCAGTTTCTCCTCGACCCGGGCGGACAGGGTCCGATCATCGGCAAGGAAGTCCAATTCCTCGAAAATCTCATGCCAGCAGGTACCGGTCTTCGCGCCGGCGGGAAAGGCAAAGATGCCCGCGGGGACCTCCTCGTCGGCCTCCTGACCAGCCAAAGATTCGAACCGGACGGTTTCGCCGTCGCGGTTGCGCCCGTCGTCCTCCCCGGGGGCGGCGGGCGTGCCGGGGGCTCCATGCGGGGTCAGGGAGGTAAAGCTTCCATGTCCTCGCGACGTATCGACAGGCGGCAGCGGACGGGGCGGCGCGAGGTCCTCGCACGCTTCGCGCCGCCAGGGGCGCGCCGGCGGCATATCGCCGGGCATCACCTCGATGGCGCAGGCTTCCGGCTGGTCGGGCGAAAAATACCCCGGAGCGTTTTCTGGCGTACAGGCATCGCCCAGCAGCCACTGCAGCGTCTGGTTGCCGTCGGCTTCGTCGGGATGCACCGCCAGCACGACCGTCCGGTGGACGGCACGCGTCAGGGCCACGTAGATATGGCGCAGGGATTCGATTTCAATCTCCCGCTGCTCCTGTTGCTTGTCTTCGTCGTCGGTGGAAATCGCCAGGGCGGCATCGTCTGGGCGGTGAAATTCAAACACCCGTCCGCGCATATAGGGTTTGAGCAGGAACAAGGTGGGCGTCACCACAATGGGAAACTGCAAGCCCTTGCTATTAAAGACCGTCATGACGCGCACGGCATCCCGGTCCGATTCCATGCGCAGGCGCAGGTCATCGGCGCTTTCCTCGGGTTCGTCCCGCCGCTGCCGTATCCAAGCCAGGACGCCTTCCGGAGACGGCCGCCTTGCAACGGTCTCCCGCTGCACGAGCTCGACCAGGTGAAACAGGTTCGTCAGGCGGCGCAGTCCGTTGGACGCGCCCACCAACCGGGCTCGCAAGTCCAGGTCCCGGGCCATCTTGTTAAACATGGCCGCAAAGCCATGGGTCAGCCAGTCCTGGCGCCGCTCCTCGAAAAAGGTTACCCAGTCCTCTAGCGCCAGCGTACGCTCGCGCCCGCCCATGACGCCGGGCAGGGCTTCTCCCCGGTTGAGGCGCGCCACTTCGTCGTGCGTCAAGCCGATCCAGGGGGTCAGCAACAGGCTGCGCAGCAGGCCGGTATCCCGCGGGAAAGCGACGCCCTGCAAGAGGGTCCACAGCATTTCGGCCTCAGGCGTCTGCCAGACGTTGCCGGTACCCTGGCGCACACAGGGGATGCTCCGCTGCTTGAGTTCCCGCTCCATGCGGGCGGCCTGGTCGTGGGTATGCACCAGCACCGCGATGCAGCCCGGGCGCAGGCGCTGTTCCCCGATACGGAGCGAGTCATCGTCTAACATCGCCGCGATGTGGGCGGCGGACAGGGCCAGGGCCTGACGCGCCACGCCGCTGGCGCCTGACGGCAGCTTGCCCGGCTTGTCGTTATGAAGCAGCAGGATTTTAAGCGGGCGCGGATCGATCCGTCCGCCGATTGTCAGGGATTCGCCGGGCGGCTTGCCCTGGGCGCGCAGGTCGCGATAGGGAATGCCGGGATGGCGAAAGGTGTGATCGGAGCCGTCACGCGTCCGATCGCGAAAGAGCTGGTTGACCGCCGCGATCAGGGCGGCTTCGGAACGATAGTTGGTGTCGAGCACATGGCGTCGATGCGCCTCGATGACGGCGGTGGCCTGGACATAGGTTTCCATGTCGCCGTTGCGGAAGCGGTAAATGGACTGCTTGGGATCGCCCACCAGGAAGCAGATGTGGTCGTCGGCGCCGCCGAACAGCTCATTAAAAATACCCCATTGAATGGGATCGGTATCCTGGAACTCGTCGACCAGCGCCGCTTTAAAACTGGTACGCAGGGCCTGGTGCAAGGGCCCGTCCGGACCATCGGAGCGCAGGGCGGCACGCAGGTTGGTCAGGTACTCATCGAAGGTGACACTGCGTCGTTCGGACTGTTCGCGGCGATAGTTCGCGGCGATGGACTCGGCGGCGCCAAACAAGATGGCGACGCCGGACCGCCGGATGTCCTCGAGGACCTGACGCCAGGGGGTTGAAAGCAGCGTCGCCACCGGGGGGCGGCGGCGTCCTTCCTGGTACTTCATTTGCGCGACCGTTTCCAGCGAGGCCAGGGCACGGCCCCAGTCCCCGGCGGACAGGGCCTCGATGCAGGGCCGCAGGGCCTCCCGCGCCGCATTCAGGTCCTTCAAGGCCCTGGGCGTCCGTCCCGCATCGAGCGCCGGGGGCAACGGATCGGGCGTCTGCGCGTAGGCCCGGTTCAAGGCCTGTTGCACCCGCGGCACGGTCTCCTCCGGCGTCGCGCCAGAATGTTTAAACACCGCGTCGGGTTTGGAAATCCGTTTTTGCGTCACCTGCTCCAGCAGGGCCAGGTCGATGCGGGCCTGTTCGATCAGCTTCAGCAATCCCGGGTCGGCAAAAAAAATGTTCCTGCGCCACCAGTCCCGGCACAGGCGCCGGAGTTCCGTCGCGCCGCTTTCCTGGGGTTCGAGATCGAACGGCTGTCCGGTTTCGAAGGCGAAACGCTCCAGCATCCGTCCGCAGAAACCGTGGATGGTAAAGATCGCGGCCAGATCGAAATCCAGCAACGCCTGGCGCAGGCGACGGCTTTGTTCGTCCGGCGGGATACGGGCGGCACGCGCCAGATCCAGCATGCGTTGCACGCGTTCCTCCGGCGACAGGGCATCTCCCCGGAGCCCCTCCAGCGTCTCGCGCAAGACCTTCTGCAGACGCTCGCGCAATTCCGCGGTAGCGGACTTGGTGAAGGTGACCACCAGGATTTCGCGTACATCCAGTCCTTCCAGCAATACCAGCCGGAGATACAGGGTCTGGAGGCTGTAGGTCTTGCCGGTGCCGGCGCCGGCCTCGACCAGGTGCAGTCCCCGCGGATCGAAAGCGGGCGCAAAGATTTGCTCGCCGAAGTTCATGCGCGCGCCTCCAGGAAAGGCTGCCAGACCGTTCGGGCGATCCCCCCGAAATCCGGATGACGCATCGGACCGGACTCGCCCCAGACCGCAAACAGATAAGGGTCCAGAATCTCACCCCGGGCATATTCCCGATCGCGCCATACTTTTTCGGCCTCTCCGAGCGCGACGGCTTCATCGCCCTGCCCGTCCAGGCTCTTGAGATACGCCAGGGAGGTCTCGGGAGCGAAAGGCAGCGGCGCCGCGACCCCACGGCGGCAGAGTTCCAGCAGCTCCAGCAGGCGCTTCCCGGCGGGCGCCGGATCGTCCCAGGCGTCCAGCCGGGCGGCGTTCTTGCCCTCTCCGGTTCCCAGCACCAGCGTCGCGCAACGCACCCCCGCGGCCTGGGCCGCGAGGTGTCCCAGCCAGCCGCGGAGCAGGTCCCGGGCCTTCACGCCAGACGGACGAAAATACAACGCTTTCGGCGGGTCTTCGTCCGGAAGCAACGGCAGGCTTCCGGAAAGCGGCCGGTCGCCCAGGATTCGTTCCATGGGATGCATCCCGGCGACCTGCTGTGCTCGCAACAGCTCGATCAGGGAACGCGAACCGGGCCAGGGACTGTACGCGAGTTCCTGTTCGAATTTCTCGATCAGCTCGAGGCCCCTGGCTCGGCCGTAGTCGCCCGGCGGCAGCAGGGCGCTTTCCTGCAATCCCACGAGCCACGCATCGCGCGCGGCGGCGCTCTCCCTCCGCC
>CAZIUM010000106.1:0-9713 GCA_964542285.1 uncultured Lentisphaerales bacterium | reverse complement strand
GCGACCCCAGGATTAGGAATCCTGTGCTCTGTCCAACTGAGCTACTGGCCTGCAAAACGACGCGTTTACTATCCGCCGACGCGAGAAAAGGATTTATCGATACGGTTCTCCTTCCATACGAAATCCGTGAAAACATCATACGACCCGACCATCACCCACGCAAGCCGAATGCGCGATGAATGAGCAAGCGATATCAGTCTTGCTGGGTTGGTCTGTACTATACGATGCTAAAAGTCGAATCCACGAAACAGGTCCGCGTTCAATCTGAAGACGCCCTCACCCACCCTGCTAATTTTTATCATCACCGCAAAATGCAAAATTCTGCAATTGACCTTGACACGCACAAGCACAATGTGGTTTCATTCTAATGTGAAATTTTGGTGTTTGTTTCCTGGAGGTGTTTAATGTTCCCGACGATAACGCACTGTCGCCCTATCAAACCGCGGTTGTCGGCAATTCCTTATTGTTGTTGTGCCGCAAAAACAACACCCTCCGGGAAACCGGGGACGACCGTGGAGGATCATTGCCTGTATGTCGGCAGAGTGGCCGAGGCGCTGGTTGCGCTGCTGCCGGAAAGCGTCAGGCGCCTTTTGCCTGCGGCCCCCGGTTTGGCCGTCAGCCTCCACGATGTCGGCAAGGTGTCGCCAGGCTATGAGCTGAAATATTTTCGCGATTCGGTCGTTCGTGAACATGCGCCGGAATTGTGTGACCAGACTTCTTTCTGCGCGCGTCATGCAAGCATCAGCGCGGCAGCCATTGACCGCTGGCTGGGACTGGAAGCCATGTCCTCCCCGCTTGCGCTCGCGGCGGCTGCTCACCACGGCGTCCTCGACCGGGGCTATCCGCCCGACCAGGCCGAAACCATGGGCGGTGCTTCGTGGGCCGAAGAGCGCCGCAAGTTGATCGAAGCGCTGATCGAGCGGTTCGGCGGTTCGCGGGCTGCCGAGTTGCAGGCTAACCCCTGGCTCCTGGCCGGTCTGGCCTGTGTCTCGGACTGGATTGGTTCGGACGAACAGTTCTTTCCCGCCGATAGTCCGCCCGCGATTGACGGCGACCCAGCCCGTACGGCCCGCCACGCGATCGAAGCATGTGGATTCCATCCAGTCGGGATCAAACAGGGACTCCCCTTCGAAGAGATATTCGGGTTCCCGCCGAGGCCATCGCAGCAACTATTCTTCGAGAAAATCACGGGTCCCGGCGTCTATGTGCTGGAGGCGCCGATGGGGATCGGCAAGACCGAAGCGGCGCTCTATGCAGCCTACCGCTTGTTGCAGGCCGGGCATCACCAGGGTCTCTATTTCGCCCTTCCGACACGATTGACCAGCGACCGGATTCACGAGCGTGTCGCCACCTTTCTGGCAAAGATCGCCAAAACACCCGTTACTCCCAGGCTCGCCCACGGCATGGCTTGGCTTTCCGCCTACCGGCACGGCGGCGAGGCGATGGCCGCAGGCGGGGCGTGGTTCAATCCATCCAAGCGCGCCCTGCTGTATCCTTATGCCGTGGGCACCATCGATCAGGCTTTGCTGAGCGTGCTCAATGTCCGGCACAACTTCGTCCGTCTTTTCGGCCTGGCCGGCAAGGTCGTGATTCTCGACGAAGTACACAGCTACGACATGTATACCGGTACGCTGCTCGACGAGCTCGTCGACCGATTGCAACAGATCGGCTGCACGGTCATCATCCTCTCGGCAACTCTGACCGGGCAGCGCCGCGCGCAGTTGGCGCCTTCATTCCAGAGCCTCGCTGCTGAAGCCGCCTATCCGCTGATGGCGGGAGCACTCCCCAAGGGCAGGGTCTTCGCTCAAGGCATCCCGACGCCGGAATCGAAACGCAACCAAGTACGCATGGAGGACTGGGATGCCTCTCGCGTAGCCGCGGCGGCGGTCACCGCCGCAGGACAGGGTCAATGCGTGGTTTGCATCGCCAACACCGTCGCGAAGGCGCAAGCGTGGTACCGCTCCGTGAAGGAGACGATAGCCGCCGACGCCTTCCCCGTGGGCATTCTCCACGCGCGCTTCCCCCTCTTCCGGCGCGCGGACATCGAACAGGAGTGGATGTCGCGGCTGGGGAAGCCGACGGTGGGTGTCGACCGGACGCGGGGCTGTATCCTGATCGCCACGCAAATCGTCGAGCAAAGTGTCGATATCGACGCCGATCTCATGATTTCCGAACTGGCGCCGTCAGACATGCTATTGCAGCGCATGGGACGGCTGTGGCGGCATGACCGAAACGCGCGTCCCTGCACAGAGCCAAAACTAATTCTCGTCACCGGCGATCCCGGTGCGGCGACCACGCCGGAGGAGGCCGTGGCCCTGCTGGGCCACGCAACCTCCTGCGTCTATGCGCCCTATGTCCTCATACGAACCTACGAGGTCTGGAAGAAACTTGGCTCGGTCTCGATACCCGACGACATCCGCGAAATAATCGAGGCCACGTATGCCGAGCGTGACGAAGCTCCCGGCAGCGTAATGACGGAACTGGCCCGCCAACTCGTTGATCGCCGCGAACGTCTCCGCAAACTGGCCTGCAGCGCCAAGGATAGCAACCGGGGCTTCCCGAGCGGGGACGATGACGAACGCGCCGCGACACGTTACAGCGATCTGCCCAGCCGCTCCGTGCTCCTCCTGGCATCGAGACCCGAAGAACTCGGGAAGGGGCGCGTGGCCGTACGCCTCCTCGACGGATCGGAATGGCGGCTCGACCCGTTGCTTCCCGATTTCGAGGCGACCCGCCGTCTGCACGCCTCGACGCTGACCATCGCGTCGCACCTGCTGCCGGATCGCGGCGGAAGCCGCGAGGAAATACCCTGGCTGCAGCGCCACTTCTTCGACAAGCCCGCGGTTCTCGTCGGAAATGAAGATGGAACGCTCACCGATTTGAACGGCCGTCCGACATCCTTACGCTATTCTCCCGAGTATGGCGTCTGGCGAGAAGAAGCGCGGGACAGCGGCCCGCCCACATCCACGCGGCAACCGGAGCACGAAGAAGACGCTGAATTCGACCCCTTCAAAACCGACTGGTAAAGGAGCAAACATGAACCTGGTAAACGATCCCTGGATTCCCGTCATTCTACAGGACAAGAGTAGCGCAACCGTCAGTCTGCGCGACATCTTCACGCGTGGCGAGACCATCGCCGATCTCGCCGCAAACCCCTGCCAGCGCATCGCGCTGATGCGCCTGCTCATCTGCGTGGCCCAGGCGGCGCTTGACGGTCCGGCCGACGAAGCGGAGTGGCGTACGTGCCGCGGACGCCTCGCATCCGCCGCGCTCGCCTACCTCGACAAGTGGCAACACCGGTTCAATTTGTTTGGCGAACATGCTTTTTTGCAGGTGGATGGGCTGGAGAACCCTGACGACAGCTTTGTGAAACCGATAACCACATTGGATGCAACTTCAGCTAATGGAGGTACGGGGCTAACAATGCTTTGGGATCATGCTGCAACTTCTTCGGAGTCTTCGGTGGATGAAATAGCTATTCCCTTGTTCCTGTTGTGCTATTTGAATTTCTCATGCAGCGGTAAGGTTGGAAAAGCGCAATGGCGTGGAAGTGTGTTCAATGGCTCAGCGGCAACTGCGCCCAGTCACAACTTTCTTCACACCTATCTTCTGGGGCGCAACATCGTGGACACTATTCACTTCAACCTTGTAAGCAAAGAGATCGTTAAGTCTTCTGTCTGTGTTGGAGATTTTACCAAATGGGGTAATCCGGTTTGGGAGTCGATGCCCAAATCACCAGACGATAAAGATGCCATGTGCAATGCAGCCGAAACATATCTGGGGCGACTGGTTCCTCTCTCACGCTTGGTCTTGCTCATGAAACACGATGGTCGCAGGTATTCATGCATGGTAGGGCCACCCCCCGAGTGCCTAAAAATGAAGCGCATCCCATTCCTACGAGAACCAGCAGCAACAGTACGGTTGTCCAAAAAGGATGGCGCCCCATACTACTTGTCAGCAAAGGCAGGACGCCATATATGGAGGGATTTGGAAGCAATTCTTGCACTCGACCAGGAAGGTGGAACGTTAGCGTTGCTTCCCTTCATGCAAACATTCGTGTTCCCGCAGCAGACAACGTGTTTTCGAGTATGGATCGGTGGTTCAGTACGAGGCGACAACGAGGGGAAGTATGATGATCTTGTAGAATGGAGTGCAGAATTGCCCTCTGCGTGTTTTCTGGATCGATCACTTACAGCCTATAAAACTGGGATATCATTGGCCGAACAAACTGAAGGGTGTTTGCGGGCCGCATTGGAGAAATATAACCAACCGATATGCGACAAGCCCGCCAAAGGAAACATAAAATTCATTAGAGACTCGAAACAGATTCCATATAATTTAGCTAAAACGCTGTACTGGCAATCTTTGGACGGATCTTTTTCGGTCTTGTTGGAAGCTGTCGAAAAGAACACGGTTCTGTCATTCGAGGCCTGGCGTAGGGTGATAGATTCCGCCCTCCGCGCCGCCTATGCGCAGACTTGTCCGCATGCTACGCCGCGACAGATCCAGGCGTACGCGCGTGGCCTGAAGGTTATCGAGGACTGGAAGAGGAAAAGAGCGCAATGATTCGCGAGACGGAACGGAGGCTATCGCAACGCGCCGTCGCTCTGGGCCGGTCGGCCGATCCTGGCGCGCTCGACGAACTCCTGGGTCTGCTGGCCACGCCCTCCGCGCAGGTTCGGCGCCTGGCTGCTTCGGCCATCGGCAAGCTGGCTGGCATCGGGGATGCAAAGGCCGCCGTTGCGGCTTTGATGCGCACCTTGTCCGACCCGCATCCGCAGGTGCGCCAATACGCCGTGAAGGCGCTCAAGGCCTACGGCACGGCCGCGGAGACCGCCCTGTCCGACTTGCGCGACATCGCAGACAACCCAAGCGAGAAGGAGTACAACCGGCGCGATGCGGCAGCGGCCATCGCGACCATCGAGGAGGCGCTGCGGATGAAGGCCGCCGGCGCCACGACCGTCTGCCAGCGCTGCGGTTCGGACGTCGCACCGGACGAATACGCCCGCTCGATGAAGATGTTTCAGCGCAGCTTCTGCGACCACTGTTTCGACGAGACCTACATCAAGCGCCGCAATTTCGACACCCGCGTCGAGGTAAATAAAACCATCCGTGCGACCGACGGCACGCTGGTCCAGTCCGATGGCGAACGTCGAATCGCGGAGTGGCTGAAGGCGCAGGGAATCGCCTATCGTTACGACGATCGGCTGCGAATCGTGGAGGGCCGCCAGATTCGTCCAGATTTCTACCTACCCGAATACGATGTCTACATCGAGTACTGGGGCATGGATACGCTCGACTACAAGATCGGCATGCTCATCAAGCAGCAGATATACCAGCACGCCGGTAAGCGGCTCATCTCGCTCTATCCGAGTGACAAGCCCCGTCTGGGCGACATCCTCGCGTCGAAATTGCTTCGCCTGCATCCCGCTGACTCCGCTTCCGCTTCGTCCACGCCAGACGTCAGCGAAGTGCAGCGGAGGGAGTCGGATACCCAAACACACAGAAAGGAACACCCACATGAGTAAAATCAACATGCTGCTTGCTGACATCCAGCGGGCGGCCGACCCCGCCCGTGGCGATCGCGGCATGCTCGCCGCGTTGCGCCGCGGCCTGAGCGAGGCCACCGAGCACTATGCCTGGCCCTACCTCGCCCCGTACTGCGATCTCGCCGACTCACGCGAGCGCATTGTCTGGCTGACCATTGCGGGGGCCGCGGCCCTGCTGGCCCCCGCCGGTCTGATCCGTTCGTATCGCGGGGTCGGCAACCTGGGAGCAACCATGCGGCATCTAGCCATCGGCCAGGACAACAAGGAGGCGGAAAAGAAACTCGCTTCTTTCGAAAACCGCTTCCGCCGACTCCTCACCTGCCGCACGCGAGAGGAACTTTGCCGCCACCTGCCGAGCGTCATCCGGGCCGCGGTGGCCAAAGAGCTGCCCGTGGACCTGGAACTGCTCTTCCGGGACATCCAGAAGTGGGAACATACCGAGGAGCCCACCGTCCGGGTGCAGTGGGCAAAGGTCTATTGGATGGCGCTGTCGAATCAAGAAGATGTCCCAAACGAGGAGGAAACAACATGCGCTACCTGAGCCAAGCCACGGTCCCTACCACAACGGCCCTTCGATCCTATCTGACCGACGGTTATGCCTGGCATGGGGCCATCTGGGAGTCCTTTCCAGGACGCCCAGATGCCGAGCGGGACTTTCTTTTTCGTGTCGATCTTCGCGCGAGAGACTTCCGGGTGCTGTTGCTGTCGGCGGTCAAGCCGTTGGCGACCCCATCGTTGGCCTGGCAAACCAAGGAGGTAGCGCAATCCTTTCTCGATCACACCTCCTACCGCTTCAGGGTCAAGACAAACCCGACCATGCGCCGCAGCGCCGACAAGCGACGGCTGGCCCTCACCGACGAGACACGGCTGCACGAATGGCTGTTGCGCAAGGCTAAAGACGGCGGCTTCGAGGTGAATCCCGCCGGCCTGGAAATCGGCGCTCCGCTTGACGAAACCTTCGTCAAGGAAGGGCGACGCGGCAAACATGTCGCCGTGGATTTCGCCGGCGTACTGCGTGTGATCGAACACGCCCGCTTCGCACAGACGTTTCACTCCGGCATTGGCTCGGCCAAGGGTTTCGGCTTTGGCCTGCTGATGCTTCAACCGATTCACTAATGCACACAGAAAGGCAACACACCATGAACATGATCGAACTCCATATCCTCCAATCCTTCCCCGTCACCTGCCTCAACCGGGACGATCTTGGCGCGCCCAAGTCGGCGCTCTTCGGCGGGGTACAGCGGGCCCGCGTCTCCAGCCAGAGCTGGAAGCGCGCGATCCGCGAGCTGGCGCAGATCGACGAACAAGCAAAAGAATTCTTCGCCGGACAGCGTACCCGCTACGTGGTAAAAGCGCTGGAAAAGGCTTTCCGCGACAAGGGCGCGGACGACTCCAGGGCCAATGTGCTGGCGCGGATCACGGCTGACGCCGTCGGCAAGCTCGACGATCCGGCCAAGGGTAATGTCAAAACGTTGCTCTTCTTCTCGCCGGGTGAATTGAATGCCGTGGTCGAAGCCGTCTGGAACCTCGAACTCGACGCCAAACTCCTGGCCGATGCTGACTGCGGGGATAAGAAGAAGGCCGAAAAAGCAGAAAAAGCCCTGGTCAAATCCGTCGGCAAGGCGGCAAAGGCGTTGGCAACGGCAGTCAAGGATGCCGCCGACATCGCCATCTTCGGACGCATGGTGGCCGATGACCACACCCTGACGCTGGAGGGCGCCGGTCTCTTCAGCCACGCCCTCTCGACCCATGCTGTAGCCAACGAGCTCGATTTCTTCAGCGCAGTGGACGACGTCAGGAAGGCCACGGCGGATGTCGAAGATGCGGGCGCGGGACATATCGGCTCGATCGAGTTCAATTCCGCCTGCTACTACCGCTATGTCGGAATCAATCTCGACCTGCTTCAAGACGCGGATCACCTCGGGCATTTCACGAACGAAGAGTTGCGGAAGGTGCTGGAATCCTTTATCCACGCCGCCGTGATGGCCGTGCCCCAGGCGCGTAAGAACAGCATGTTCGGCTTTAACCCGCCGACCTATGTGCTGGGATTGCGGCGCACGGGCCAACCGATCTCGCTGGTCAACGCCTTCGAAAACCCGGTGGCGGCCACGGGAGAAGGCTATGCCAAGGCTTCAGAGGCGGCAATCAAGAGTCATTGGGCACAGATCAAAAAGCTCTACAGCCTGAAGGCGGACGAGGCCGAACTGCCGCCCGAAAACCTCAATGCGCTGATCGCCAAACTCGTGGAGAAGCCGGCATGAATGGGCGTCTCTATCTGGCACTCTATTTCGACGCGCCGCTACAAAGCTGGGGCTTCGCAAGCAAGTTCGATCGTCGGACTTCGCTCGCGCACCCCACGCGCAGCGGCGTAATCGGCATGCTTTGCGCCGCCGCCGGCATCGACCGCACGGACGGCGAGTCGTTGCGCCGCCTCGATGAGGCGCTTGAGATTAACGTCTATGCCTTCAAGCTGGGGACACGGTTGGTCGACTACCATACCGTCGGCGGGGGCTACAATTCCAGGCGCGATCCGCTTAAGATCAGCCGTAAAGCCTCGGGGGGCGCCAGCAGCACGGTCCAGACATGGCGCGAATACCTCGAAGACTCGCGCTTCGGGGTGGCGATCGGCGGCGAGGAGACGCTCATCCGCCGCTTGGCGCGGCACCTGGAAAACCCTGTCTGGGGCATTTGGCTCGGTCGCAAGGCCTGCATTCCAGCAGCCCGCGTCTTCGAAGGCATTCATGCCGACGAAACGCGGGCGCTAGGCGCCTTGCAGTCCGCGGCGGGCGGGCTGCAACCGATGCGGGCGATCCGCGAAGCGAAACGCTTCGAGGAGGGCGGCGATACGCTGATGGATCGACCCCTCGATTTTTCGCCAAACGCCCGACGCTTCGCCCCGCGTCGCATCCGCGCCGCCGAGGAATGAGAAGATGCCGATTTTCGAGAAACCGCCGCTGGAGACACTGCCTCCGGTGCGGGAACGCTGGACACCACTTTTTCTCGAGCATGGTCGGATCGAGGTTGACGACGCCAGCGTGAAATGGATCGGTGCCGATCGCACGGTAATGCGGCTGCCGGTAGCCTCGATCAGCGTGCTGATGCTGGGCCCCGGCACCACGGTTACCCATGCCGCCATGAAAGCCTGCGCCTACAGCGACACGCCGGTCTGCTGGGTGGGCGCCGATGGCATGAAATTCTATGCCTTCGGCGTCACACCCACGCACGACAACGCGCGCGCAAGAAAACAGGCTGCCATCGCCTCTTCCCCTCGCCGCCGAGACGTGGTGGCCCGGCGCATGTTCTCGATGCGTTTTCCCGATGACGACGTTTCGGCGATAGGCCTGAAGGAGCTGCGCGGCATGGAAGGCAGACGCGTGAAGGCGCTCTACCGTGAGATGGGCATCAAGTACGGGGTATCCTGGAAGGGGCGCAACTACGACGCAGGAAACTGGGACGTTGCCGACACGATCAACCGGGCCGTCTCGGCCGCCAATGCCGCGTTATACGCCCTTACCACGGCGGTGGTCTGCTCGATGGGCTACCTGCCGCAGCTTGGATTTATTCACACGGCCGGGACCCTGCCGTTTGTTTTTGACATGGCTGACATCTACAAACCGGAAACGACCCTTCCCGCTGCTTTCGAAACCGTGGGGCTCGATCCCAAAGCAAAGGAAGAAGTTGTCATCGCCCGCCTTAAAAGCTTCATCGAACGCACGCGCTTGATGAAACGTATTCCCAAGGATATCGAAAATCTGCTGGAGGGGGTATGACGGTCATCGTGGCCAATGAAACGCCTCCGTCAATTCGAGGGCTGCTCAAACGCTGGTTTATCGAACCACGGCCCAACGTCTTCGTTGGCTCCGTCAATGCCCGGACGCGCAACAAGACGCTGGATTATATCCGGCGCAATGGGGCAGGTCTGGGATTGCTGGTCATCTATGACGACGACAGCAGCCAAGGTTTTACCATGGAAATGTCCGGCGATCCCAAACGTCGGCCGGAGCGCCGGTGCGGACTCGAACTGATCGCCGAAGAGTGGGCCGAAGAGAATCCCGGCGATGGTGCGCCATGCTGAGCCGCAGTTTCTGCTGTTTTCGTGGACTCTCGCTCGATGCCGAACGTCACCTCTGGCGGATGGGATGCCAGAGGTGGGACCATTTGCCG
>CAZIUM010000105.1:0-9878 GCA_964542285.1 uncultured Lentisphaerales bacterium | reverse complement strand
GCAACGCCATCTTCAACCACAAGAATTTCATTGCCACCGTGGACGCCGAGGGAGAGATGAAAATCGTCTGCCTGGACCAGGGCAAGCCCCTGGATAAAAAGCCCATTTTCCTCTATTTTGTCTGCCGGTATACCGACCCCGACAAGCGCCATCACCTCAGGCGTAAAATCGCCCATTTCGACAGCCCCCCCCAACCCACCCAGGACAAAACCGGGCTGACTTACAAAGGAACGTTGCAGGACAATGTGGCGTTTGAGATCAACGTCGAGTTCAAGGACAACAGCATCCAGGCCTGGGGATGGGCGCAGGACCCGCCCAAGCTCGAATTTCCCAGCCGCTTTTACCTGGTCGCGCGCTTTGGGGCGACCCACCGGTTCGAAAATTCCTTCCCGCTGGAGGAACGCAAAAAACAACTGGAAGGCTACGAACTCGTGGTCAACCCGATCGACGGCAAGTCGGTCGCCTATCCTTTCTGGCAAGGCACGCAGCGCCTGGCGCGCCCGGCCAAGCGGGTCGAGATCGTTGGGGATGTCTACGGGGAACGGCGTCTGTATGTCACGACGCCATCCACCAAGAACGCGAGCCTGTGGCCGTGGATTTATTCCGGCAATCCCCCGCACGGCGGTTTCTGGGTGGAATTGCGCAAGCCGGACCCGTCCTCGCGCAACCGCAACGAACGTCTGATTCTGGTCATCGATTGAACGAACGGAGGCGAAATCATGCATACACCATTCAAAGGACTGCTTCTCCTGCTTGGCCTGGCGGGGTTGTCGCTGGCGGCCGTCGCGAAACCCGCGGCGGACGCACCGCAGGAACTCCCCGAGTGGCACAGCCGCGCCGGCCAGTCGATGCGGGCGGAATTTCTTGAAGTGCAGTATGGCGAGGTGTGGCTGCGGGGCACCAACCACCTCGTGTTCAAGATCCCGCTGGTGGCGCTGACGCCCGAAGGGCAGCAATTGGCGCGCGATCTTGAAGCCCAACGCCAGGCCGGGCCCGCCATGCAAACGCAAAGCGTGGCCTCCAATCAACTGCCGGTCTTCCTGGACGGCCCCGCGGCCCAATGCAACGCCATCTTCAACCACAAGAATTTCATTGCCACCGTGGACGCCGAGGGAGAAATGAAGATCGTCTGCCTGGACCAGGGCAAGCCCATCGACAAGCCGCTGTTCATCAACTTCGGCTGCAGCTACTCCCAACCCGGCAAGCGCCGCTCGTATCGACGCCCGGTGGCCTATTTCGACAACCCTCCCAAACCTTCCGAAAACTCTCCGGAGCTGACCTACAAGGGCCGCATGAAGGACAACGTGGAGTTTGAAATCACCTATGAGTTCAAGGACAACAGCATCCAGGCCTGGGGATGGATTCAGGACCCGGACGACATTTCGTTCCCGAGCCGTTTCGGCCTCGGACTGCGTTTCACGGCCACGCATCGCTTTGCTCCCGATGTCCCGCTGGAGGAACGCAAAAAACAACTCGAGGGGTTCGAACTCGTGGTCAACCCGATCGACGGGAAGTCCGTCACCTATCCCTTCTGGCAGAGCACCCAGCGCCTGGCGCTTCCGGCCAAGCGGGTCGAGATCCTGGGCGATGTCTATGGAGAACGGCGGATCTATGTCACGATTCCCTCGACCAAGATCGCGCAGCTTCATCCCCGCGTCTATACCGGCAACGCCCCGCATGCCGGATTTTCGGTGGGATTGCGCAAAAGCAGCTACTCCTCGCGCAATCGCAACGAGCGCCTGGTATTGACCATCGACTAGGGACATTCATGAAGGTATGCAAATTCGGCGGTTCTTCGCTGGCCAATGCCGGCCAGATTAAAAAGGTCATCGAGATTGTGCTGGCGGATCCCGAACGGCGCGTGGTGGTGGTCTCGGCTCCCGGCAAACGAAGCAAAGAGGACACCAAGGTCACGGACCTGTTGATCGCCTGCGCCCGGACGGCCCTGGAAAACGGGGACGGATCCGGCCCTTTGCAGGCGGTGTTGGACCGTTTCGGCGAAATTTGCCGCGACCTGCGCCTGCCGGACAGGGTGCTGGACGAGATCGGCGCCGACCTGCGGCGCAGGCTGGAGACCGACCGGTCGGACCCCGGACGCTTCACCGACCTGCTCAAGGCCGCGGGCGAGGACCATTGCGCCCGCATCCTGGCGGGGGCGCTGCGGCAGCAGGGCCGGACGGCGGTGTATGTTAATCCCTGCGAGGCGGGCATGCTGCTGGAAGGCGCCTCCGGAGACTCCGTCTTGTGTTCCGAATCCTACGACCTGCTGAGAACCTCGCTCGCTCCGCGGCTGCGGGAAGCGCCCGCCCGGCAAATCGTGGTCTTCCCCGGCTTTTTCGGTCGCTCGCGCGAAGGCCATGTCGCCACTTTCCCCCGGGGCGGGTCCGACATCACCGGCGCCATTCTGGCGGCGGCGCTTCAGGCCACCTGTTACGAGAACTTCACCGACGTGGATACGGTCTACAGCGTCGATCCGCGCATCGTGCCGGAGGTCCGCCACGGCATTGCCGAAATGACTTTCCGTGAAATGCGCGAACTTTCCTATGCCGGCTTTGGGGTGCTGCACGACGAAGCCGTGCTGCCGGCCATTCGCGCGGGCATCCCGATCCACATTCGCAACACCAACCGTCCCAACGAGGCCGGAACCCGTGTCCTGCCGCACCGCACGGCCCCGACCTGTTCGGTGGTGGGCATTGCCAGCGACACGGATTTTGTCGCCATTTATGTCGACAAGTACATGATGAACCGTGAAATCGGGTTCGGGCGGCGGTTGCTGCAGATTTTGGAAGACGAGCAGGTGTCCTTCGAACACATGCCGTCCGGGATCGACAATATATCGGTCATCGTGCGCGCTTCGCGTTTCGATGCCATCCGTGAGCAACGGGTGACGGCACGCATCCAGGCCGAATTGAAGCCGGATGCCGTACTGGTGGAACGCGATCACGCCCTGATCATGGTGGTGGGGGAAGGCATGCAATACGCGGTGGGCATGGCGGCCCGCATCACCCGGGCTCTGGCCGATGCGGGCGTCAACATCGAGATGATCAACCAGGGGGCCTCGGAAATCAGCATTATGTTCGGCGTGCGCGCCACGCATCGGGATCGCGCGGTGAAGGTTCTGTATCGCACCTTTTTTTCGGAATCGACGTCCGGAATTTCCGGGGGTGCCCCCCCGTCTTGAACGCCGGATCCCAGACGAAACGCCGTGCCGGCGGGTTTATCGCGGCCTGGCGCACCCTGACCCGCCTGCCGTTGCCGGGAGCCGAACCTGGGGATCGCGGGACGGTTTTATCCTGGTTCCCCGTGGTGGGGTTGCTGCTGGGGCTGATCGCCTGGGCGGTCGCCGCGCTGGGGGCCTCCCTTGGCTGGCCTGAGGGAGGGGCGCTGGCGGCCCTGTTGTGGCTGGTGGCGGCCACGGGCGCCCTGCACCTGGACGGGCTGGCGGATACGGTCGACGGACTCTATGGCCCCTGGCCCGCCGCCCGCGCCCTGGAAATCATGAAGGACTCGCGCGTGGGAGTGATGGGAGCCACCGCCATCGTGCTGGCGCTTTTGTTGAAGGCCGCGGCCATCGCCCGCCTGGCAACCCTCGGGCATCTGGCGGCGCTGCCGGTGGCCGTCGTGACGGGAAGACTGTCGATGGTGTATCTGACCGCCACTCTGAACTATGCCCGGCCCTCGGGAGGAACAGGGGCTTCCTACTTCAAAGCGTCCGGCATTCCCCGCCTGGCGGGGGCCACCGCCACCTCCCTGGCCATCAACATGCTGCTACTCGGCGGGATGGGAGCCGCCTTGACAACCCTGGGCCTTCTGGCGGCCGCCATCGAAGGCCGCTGGTTTCAACGGCGCCTGGCCGGAGGTACCGGAGACACGCTGGGATGTGCCTGTGAAACGGTTGAATGCCTGCTGCTGCTTCTGGCGGCGGGAGGGCGTAGCGTGCCTTTCGCGTGATTGTAACGGAATTTGCAGTGAGAATCGTTTTCCAGAACCCGGGAATTTCTTGCGCCTTGTTTTCTCAAAATCGAGAAACAGAAAGACTCTATCGCGGGAATTAACTCCCGCACGGAGGTCGGCGGGCCAATGGGACGGATGGGGATCGCGCGGGGAACCCGCGCGCGGCGCCGAAGGGCCTCGGCGTCCTACCCTTCCGGTGTCTGGTGCCGAAATAACAATTCTCTGCACATGCCCCCCCCACCCCTCAAGCCGTCAGTCTCCTGTCCTTCGATTCCCGGATTCATTGGACTGCAATCCCGTTGAATCGAACCCCGATCCAGGAACCCTGAATCGTTACGGTATGTTTTTTGCTTTAAATGTGGTGTAAGGTATGGGCATGCGCGAGAAGGGTTCAACATTCGGAAGGCGGTTTCCCCGGGGTACGGCAGGAATTTCGGTGATCGAGGTTTTGTTTGCCGTGTCCTTGCTGGCGATTTCCCTGACGGGAGCCTATCTGATGATCTCGCAAAGCTCGCGTCTGCTGCTCGCGGCGCGCGATCATTATGTGGCCACCACCTTGTGCCTGGCGCGCATCGAGCGCGCGCGCAACGTGGATTATTCGTTGTTGCCGCTGCTGGCGGAATCCGCGCCCGGCACCCGCGTGGACCAGGACGGGGTTCCGGACGAAAACGGTAATTTTCGTCGTGTAACCATGGTTTCCACAAACTCCCCGTCCTCCGGCACCACCTCGATCGACGTCACCGTGAAGATCCGCGACCGCTTCCAGGGAACCTTCGACACGTCCCATGAAACGATGTCCTGCATCTACACCGATTACATTATCTTGTAACCATGCAAATCTTCCCACCAAATCGAACCGATCGCCGCGGATTCTCGCTGATCGAGATGATGTTCGCCGCGGTTCTGCTGGCGGTGGCGGCGGCCATGGGTCTGAGCGGCTGGGCGCATGTTCTTCGCAGCGAGCGGCGCAATTCCACGCAGGCCGAGCTGGACATGGACGTACGCACCGCCATAGAGCGCATTCGCTCCGAAATGCGGCTTTCGTCCGTCGAAAAGATGGTTTTTTATCCTTCCGGGCCCGGGCCCTACGAAGCGGTCAGCTTTCCGGTGGCATTCGACCGGGACAACGAAGGATTGGTGCCCATGTTGTCCGACACCAACATTTTATGGGACACGACGGTGGTTTACCACGTCGACAACCGTTCGCCCAACCGGCTGATGCGCACGCTCTTCACCCCGCGGGACAACGACATGTCGCTCGCGGACCGCGAAGCGCAATTGGCCTCGGTGGTCGAGAACGGCGACGGCGAAGGTGCCTGCGGCACGGGCGAAGACACGTCGTCTAAGGTGATCTTCGAAAACTTTTTCAACTGGACGATCGATCCGGTTGCGGGCTTGTTCGACGCGTATGAACCCTTACCGGGGCGCAAAGCGGTGATCTTCGGCACGGCGCCGATCGGTCCGGGCGATCATACCCTGACTTTTCTTCCCGAAGGACGCAACAACACCAGCTCGGGAAACAAGCTGGGGCTGGACACGCTGTGCATCTCCCCGACGGGCCACGGTTTGGAAGCGGAGGACCTGACGGTCATCGCGGCGACCCCTTCGGCGATCCGCAATTACATCCCCGGAGGCTCCTGGAGCGGACACCACGATCTGCTGGTGGCGCCCGACGGAGAAGAAACGCCATCCCTCGAGCTTTCGATATCCAGCGACCGCTGGGTGGAGACCAATTTCCGTTCCTCCTCGACCAACGGGACATACCATGTCGAATCCCGTTTCGATCCCAACCTGTTGGATTACGTGGTTCGGTTAACCGGCTCGGGCACCGTTTGGCGCGCCACGGATCAGACCGGCTCGATCGACCCGGTTTCCCCGGCCCCCTCGACCAACCTTTACGATTGCGCCTTCCGCGTGTTGATCAAGGGCGGAGACAACGGTTTCATCCGTGAAGATGGGCGCCTGGTTCCCTACGCGGTGGAAGACAACACGCTGGACTGGACGCGGCCGATCCCGCCCCACAGTTTTCTGCGTTTTCGCATTCCCGCCTGGAGCGAATGGCAGGAATGCTATGCCACCATCGCCCGCGCGGCGGGCGACACTTCGCCGCTGGAGACGACAGGGCCGTCCCGCTTTCTCCGGCTTTATCGCGACAGCCAGGACACCGATTCCTGGTATGGCGTACTCAAGAAAAACCGTCCCGACAATCCCGCGAACCTGGGGCCGATGAACATCGATCGCACCAACAGTTACGTGGTTTCCTTCTGGATCAACAACTACAACCATGACGACGCCCGGTGGATCGCCTGGGAAAACAGCATCCTTCCCGGCATGGCAACGACGGCCGTGATGACCAATGCGGTCAAGAACACCTTTCTGGCACAACGCGAAGACGCCGATTGGTCGGACGAGGAAACGGTTTCCACCCTGCCTTCCCTTTGTTTTCTGCAAGAAATGGTCACCACGCATGTCAAGGAGGGCGTGTATGTGTCGCAGGTTTTCGACACGACACTGGACGCCCCGAACTACAACCTGATCGCCTGGGATGCCGTCACCCCCACCGACACCTCCATTGCGATCCAGGCGCGCTCCGGAAGCTCGCAGTCCGCGCTGCTGGAATCCGGCGACTGGAACAGCGTTTTCCCGGCCACCAATCCCGGCACGCTCAGTGGCGCGGGGTTCGGACGTTTTCTGCAATTCCGCGCCAAGCTGATTTCGGACAATGCTCATGGGTACACGCCCCTGCTTCGGCACGTGGACATGGGCTGGGCGGGGGAATTGCGCATGGTGGATGTGGGGGGGATGGTGACGGTGGGTCCGGATTACGGCTCCTTCCGCCTGCTGGTGGACGGTCAGCCCCTGATCAAGGGGGTGCGGGTGGAACTGGCAATTTACAAAGATGTGCCGACGGGGACCGGTTCGGTACGGTTGCAGTCGTCGATGTCCATGGAGGTGGAACCGCGTAACTCGGGGAAATAACAATGAACATTCTATTCCATGACAAGCGAGGATTCGCGCTGGTCACGGCCATCAGCGTGAGTTTTCTGGTTTCGATTCTCTCGGCGGCGGTGTATACCGTAGCGCATCATCAACTCTTCGCGGCCCGCAAGACCCGGGAATACCTCAAGGCCAAGGTCATCGCCGAGGCCGGCGCCAACGACCGCTACAACCAGGTCAAATACAATTTCGACGGATTCGGCACCAGCGCCGAAATGGCCTATGGCGGCGGCAGCTATCAGACGATCCTGGAATCGGTGGGCAGCGATCGCGCACGCCTGATTTCGATCGGACGTTGCGGGGAATCCGAGGCGCGCATCGATCTTTCGCTGCGCAATTTCCCGGTGATCGTCAATGCCGACAACCCGGATTCTTCGCTTCCGGAAATGCTCGAACACGCCATCGCCGTGGAAGGCGACTTGAAATTGCACGGGATGTACGACATCGAGGGCGATGTGGCCTATGGCGACAAATACACCAAGGCGGGCAATGCCGGCACGTTGAACGGCACGGCCGGCCCGACCTCGCAGAAAATATCCGACTGGTTTGACGTCACGGACTACACCATGCATCCCGACACGGTGGTCTGGGACGGCAGCACGCCCTTGTCCAGCTATCCCGCCGGCACGATCGTGTACTACAATGGGAACATCACCGTCAACAGCGGTCCCGTGAGCTGCTGCTTGATCGCCCAGGGCGACATCAAGATCACGAGTCACGTCAAATTCAACCGACCCGGCACCTATCCCACCCTGGTCTCGATCAACGGCGACATCGATCTGCATGGCGGGCCGACGATCGACGGGCTGATCGTCGCCCTGGACGGCACGGTCAGCCGCATGTCGGGAGGCGGAGGCGTGGAATACAACATCAAGGGAGCCATCGCGGCCAAGGGCGATCTGACCTTCGGCGGCGGATTCAAGTTGATCTACGACGCGGATGCTGTCAATATCAGTCCACCGGGTGCCGTGGAACAAGACGACCGAACCGTGGTCATCGCCTGGCAATAGCACGGGGATTTACGGTCGGCGGCGCCGGGGTGCACGATCGTAATGACAAACAAAGCTCCTTTTTCCCGACCCCAGCGAACGCCGTCCAAAACCATGCGGCTGGACATCCTGCCCAGCCTCGGCGCAGAAACCCCGCATCCCCCGAGAGTGTCCGTCGGCATTTCCAAGCCCGTTCCGGCGATGGAAACGCTTGCCGACCCGATTTTCCGACAGCAGTTCGAACAGGCCTACGATGCCACCCTGATTACAAATCCGCGCGGCAAGATTCTGCTCGGCAACCTGCGCGCGCGCGAATTTCTGTTGTCGGAAGGCCAGCAGTTGCAGTCGTTCGACATGACCCAGATCATTTCGGGAGCCGACGTGACGCTGATCGACTCGCTGGGCGAAACCTTGACGCATCAACGCTTCGCGCGAATCAATGCCTGGTGCCGGCGAGGCGGGGATCAGGATTACTTTCCCGCCGAGATCGTCGTGCACCGCATCACGGTCGACAAGACCGCCTATCTGTGTTTTTTCATTCGTGACATCACCTGGCGCAAGGAAGCGGAGGAACGGCTCAAAACCGTGGACACGGCCATGCGGGCGGCCCGGGCGGGGATCGCCATGGTGACCCCGGAGGGACGCCTTTGGTATGCCAACCCGGCGATGCGCACCCTCTGCGGCTGCAACGAACAGGAATACCGCGACAAGAAAATCATGCTGTCGGCCTGGCTGGCGGATGAAACCATGGCCGAGAGCCTGCTGGAAATCACCAAAACGGCGGGCTCCTGGTGCGGCGAACTGCGCTTGAAAGGTCCGGATGGCGCCGATGTCGTAACGGAATGCCAGGCGGTCGCGAACATCGACCCGGAGGGCGAGCACATCGGTATGGTGCTGTCGGTGTCCGACATGACCGATCGTCTGCGGGCCTTGAATGCGGAGCGGCAGGTGGAACGCACCCGGGTGATGATGGAAAGTCTCGGAGGGGTATGCCACCACCTGGGACAGCCGGCCACCGTGTTGCTGACCAGCCTGGAATTCCTCGCGCGCCTTCCCGAGGACGAAAAGACCACACGCCGGGACCTGATGAAGCATTGCCTGGAAGCCGCGGAATCCTTGCGCGTTACCTTGCGAAAACTCAACAACATCCACCTGTACCAGACTGAAGAGTATCTCAAGGACGAATCCGCCCAGGGGCAGCACATCGTATCGTTACCGACGACGGACGCTTCGGAGACCGCGAATTGAGGGATGGGGTCGCGCGGGGGACCCGCGCGCAGGAATTCAGAATTCCGAAGACAGAAGGGGCAGGAGGGGAAATCGCGCGGAAAATCCGCGCGCGGCGGCGAAGGGCCTCGCCGCCCTACCTTTCCGGCGCGAAGCGTCGGAACAAAAAACCCTTGTGCGAAACCTCACTCCTCCAGCCTCCAGCGTTCGTGGGGCACCCCGGTCCGCTTGACACCCGCGCACCGCTTCCGATACGGTTGCGCCATGAACGCAAGTCCGCGGCTCGGAATGTCACGGCGAGTTCCGGCCCCCTTTCCTTCCTGTTCGGAGATGCGACCATGATCTGGGGCTACCTGATACACCTGGGCTACAACTTCTGGGAAGACCGGGCCGTTCCGGAACGGCTGTGGCGCTGTGCCTCCCCGCGGGTGCGCTGCGACCGGGCGGTGTGGCGCGAAATCACCGAAGCGCTGTCACGCGCCGGCGCGAACATGCTGGTCATCGACCTTGGGGAGGGGGTCCGATATGCCAGCCACCCCGAGCTGGCGGCGCGGGGAGCTTGGTCCCCCGCAAAACTGCGCGCGGAACTGGACCGGTTGCGAAATCTGGGACTCGAACCGATCCCCAAGCTCAATTTCTCCACCGCCCACGATGCCTGGCTCGGACCGTACGCCCGCATGGTCAGTACGCCGCCGTACTACCGCCTGTGCC
>CAZIUM010000104.1:0-10083 GCA_964542285.1 uncultured Lentisphaerales bacterium | reverse complement strand
CCCAGACACCAGGCCGGCAACGCCGCCGCCAGGATCAGGAGGTCCGCCAGCCCCACGTAAGGGCCTGCCTCCAGACGCAGACTCCATTGCGTAGGGGCGGCGACCACCGTCAGCAACATCGTCCATCCGAACATCCCTCGTGTCAGGGTCGCGAGTGGGCGCGTCATTGCGCCGCGTCTCCCCGGGCGTTGGGTGGCTCGATCCCCACGGGGCGGAAACGTGGATGAGCACTCAGGGCCAGTTGGTCCAGGCGCACGCCGTCTTCGCGATTCTCGATCAGGATGACATGTCGTCCCTTGGCCAGATCGAGCGGGGGGATCATGCGTGAAACCGGATATTTGATCCAGTGCCAGGATTTGTAGGTGGCATTGTCGCCCAGCAGGAAGGGTGCCGCATCGTTCACCTGGACGGTGAAGGAATTGCTGCATTCCCCTTCCCAGTATACACGCGCCCACAAGGTATACTTGCCGTCGGCGGGCACTTCGATTTCGAAGCGAGCCATGCCGGCCTCGAGCTTGGGAGGATTGCCCGCCTTCTCCGGAATTTCAAGATAGCGACCTTCCGAGGCGCCGGCCACGAATTCCGTGCCGGGAGGCACCCGGTCCGCGCTCACGATCACCATGGGCGCCTCGATTTCGGCGGCGGTTTCCGCTTCGATGACCACGGCGGCGGGGGCCGCGAAGAGAGGCGACGTGCCCAGAATGGCCAGGGTCAGAAGCGGGAATAACGGATTTTGCATGACAAGTCCTTTCATCTTTCGTATGGATGGCAATTTCGAATTTCTCATGGCTTTGGCGACGCGGTTTCCGAGGCATGATCGAACACTCCGGCCTGCCGGGGCATCTCGCGTGACAAAAGCCCTTGCAGAAAACGCGCGCCGTAGGTCAGGTGCGTGGCGACAATCCCGGCGGCGGTCGCCAACCAGAGAACCGGCTTCGGATGCCACGACCCGATCGCAACCACCAGAAGGTAAGCCAGAAGCGTGCCAAAATACAAGGGACGGATGCCCGGCCAGAAAGCGGACAGCAGCGCCCCCCCGACCAGGCCCAGCAATAGGGCCGACGGCAGCATGTAGCCGGGGCGGCGGGACGTTTGCGGAAAACGCCGGGCGAAGAAGCCGCGGTGCCTCGCGTAGCGGCCGATCTGGCGCAGGTGAGGCGCAAACAGCGGTCGACGGTGATGATACACCGTGGTCCAGGGGTCGTAGACCATGCGAAGTCCCAGGCGGTGCACGATCTCGGAACACAGGATCGTATCCTCTCCGGGCCAGTAACGCGTGTTAAAACCTTCGAGCCGGCGCATGACCTCCGTTCGGACCAGCAGGTTGCAACTGGGGAGGTCGTCGACGTCCCGGACGCGATCTGGAGTGTAGCGGTAGCGGTAGCCACCCGCGACCAGCCAGTTGGCGTAGACCCGCCCCCCCGCCTGGGACATGAGGGGGTCTCCCGGGGGCGTCAGGGCGGGGCCGCCCACCGCCGCCACTTCGGGGGTCGAAAAATACTGGAGCGCCTGCGACAACCAATGGGGATTGGGGTAGGCGTCGTCGTCCAGGAACGCGACCAGATCCCCCCGGGCATGCCGCAACCCAAGATTGCGCTTGTCCGCGGGACGTACCGGTCCCGTGGGCAGCACGCGCACCTTGTCCGGCCAGGCGTAGTTCGGGTCGGGTTCGTCCGGCAGCACCAGGATTTCGAGCGGTGCAAGGGTTTGACTCGCCAGTCCCCGCAAGGCTTCGGTCAGGTAGGGGCTGGGGCGTGGGCAGGCGATAATCACCGAAACGCCGGGAGGGGGGTCGGGAATGGAGCCGGGCGTGACGCTGCGGTAGTAACGGACAATGCGCATGCGGTAAAAGATGGCCAGGGTGTCCTTCATGACCGAGCGGATGTTTGCCCAGGTCAGGCTGCCGATCTTGTTGCCGTAATGCATCCGGATAGGGGCTTCGCGAACCCGGAAACCGCGCTCGTGGGCCACGGCCAGCAGTTCCAGGTCGAAGGCGAAACGCTTGACCAACATGCGCTCCGCGGCCCATTGCAGGGCGTCGCGGCGGAACAGTTTCATGCCGGTCTGGGTGTCTGTCACGGGCAGTCCGATCAGCAGTTTGACCAGGCCGTAGTACACCGCGCTGGCAAATCGGCGGCGCCATGGATAATCGATTTCCGAGTCGGGATGACGCTTCGAGCCGATGACGATCGCGGCGTTTTTCTTGCGCATGATCTCGAAAAAACGGCCGATCAGGTGGGGCGACAGGTCCAGGTCGGCATCGAGGAGCAGAATGTGGGTTCCCCGGCTGGTCATGAAGCCACGCCGCAGGGCCGCGCCTTTGCCGACGTTTTCGGGCAGCGAAAGCAATTTTACCGTGGCATGGCGCTTGCATACGGCGGCGACGGCCTGGCCGGTGCCATCCCGGCTGCCGTCGTCCACCACCACGATTTCGTACGGCAGATGACCGTCCAGCAACCGTTGGACCACTTCAATGTTGCGGGCGATCGCGCCAGCGAGGTTGAAGGCCGGCATGATGACGCTCAACAGGCCTTCCGGACCCAGGCATTCCTGGGCCGCCCGCCAGAATCCGTCCTGTTCCGGATTCATGCAATTGGAAATTGACTTGTCCATTCGGCTGCCAAAAGTATACCCCGCGCAAGCCTGGAAGAAAATCGAATCCGGACAAGACCGCCCACCCCCGAAAACGGATCGCGCGGCTTACAGATCGACGGTGGTGCCGTTTCGCTGCGACTCCAGCGCGGCCGTGAAGAGCTTGTGGCTCAGCGCGGCTTCCTCCGGCGTGACGCATCCCGCAAAGCGGCTTCTGGGTTCGCCATGCGCCAGCTCGTGCAGGAACGCGCCCCACATTTGCAGGATCGAATCGGAGAACCCGGCTTCGAAGTTTACGCCGGTCAGCGATTTGAAGGCCATCTCATGGCCCATGTCCAACACTTGCCAGGACTGTTCGTCCCCCGGCTTGTAATGCATGTATTCGAGGGTATTGATCTGTTTGCTGTTCCAGCGGGCCGACCCCCGGGTGCCGTAAACTTCCAGGTACCAGCTGTTTTTGTGTCCCGGGGCGATGCGAAACGTTTTGACGGTCAGGGGAAACTCGTGGCCGCCGGCATCCTGGGCCGCGCACAACATGGTGGCGTTGTCCCAGGTTTCGCAGGGCGCCATGCCCCCCTTGCCGTCAGGACGTTCGCTGACGATCTTTGACAGGACGGCATGCACGTTGATCGGACGCCATCCGGCACGGAAGGGAAAATGGCAGGCGTGCATGCCGAGGTCGCCCATGCTGCCGTACTCGCCGTTGAAACGCAGCATACGCTTCCAGTTAATCGGCTTGTTGGGGTCCAGGTCGCTGCAATGCAGAAATCCGCTTTCCACCTGGATGATGCGCCCGAATTCGCCCGCTTCGAACATCCGTCCGATGCGTTGCATCGCCGGGAAGAAGATGGATTCGGAACTGCAACGCACGAATACGTTCGGGTGCTTGCGAATCGCGGCCATGATGGCGTTATTGGCCTCCTGGTCGAGACCGAAGGGCTTTTCGCCCATCAGATGCTTGCCCGCGGCGATGGCGGCGCAATAAATTTCGGCGTGAAGATTATGGGGCACGGCCACATAGATGGCGTCGACCTCGGGATTGGCCAGGATGTCGCGATACTCCGCGGTCACCTGCCTGACCGAGGGAAGATGCTCCTTGAACCAGTCCGTCATGGCCGGGTTGGCGTCGCATACCGCCACGATTTCCGGTTTGACGTCGATGTCCGCCAAGTGACACCAGCGCAAGGCCGCGCTGCCGAATTCACGACCCATCAGGCCGCACCCTATAATGCCGAAACGTACTGTCTTCATGTCTTTCATTATTCCCGACCCCCGGCAGAATGTCAATGTTTCCGATGTTCGATGTTCAGCGTTCGGTGGTTTCCTTGTCCGGCTCCTCGAACCATGCGTTATCCACCGTTAGCACCCTGAGTGAACGCAGGTTTCGACGGGCGGTGGTCCCGTCGGGTTGCTTGTCGTCGACGCTTTCGTAGGTGGTGACGAGGCTTTTGTCGTCGAAAAAACACAGGCTGTAGTAGCAATAATTACGCGAGGTGTCCGCGATCAGCGGCGCATGCGCCTGCCAGCTTTTGCCTTCGTCGTCCGAGGTCGAGACGGCCAGGGGGGTGCGCCATTGGAAGGTCGGATCGCCGAAGGGCACGCCGCTGCGATCGTTGTGCAGCATCGCCAGACGCTTGGACCCCGGGATGCGTTTAATCGTGGCGGGACCGTTGGCCATGGGGGTGGGGCACAGGAGCCGGTAGGGGCTCCAGTGGTCGCCGCCGTCTTCCGAGCAGGCGGCATAGGCGCAGCCTCCGTTGGAACGCGCCCACATCAGCAGGCGGCCGTCGGCCAGTTCCACCACGCCCGGTTCCTGGGTGCAAACCTGTCGCAGGGCAAACAGCCGGAGGTGCGGCGTGGCATCGGGAACGAGGCATTCGGGGAGGTGGTATTGTTCCGGCTCAATCCGGATTTCCTGCCGGCTGTGCCGCCAGGTCTCGCCGTCGTCGTCGCTGATCAGGCATCCGCTCAGGGGCAGACGGCATTCGACCACCGTGGGCGAAAAGGCATAGGGAGCCAGCAGACGACCGTCGCGCAATTGGACCAGCCGGTCGTTGTTTATGACGTAGTAGCCGTCGTTGGCAATCATGCGCCGGGGAGGCGTCCAATGCGCCGCTTCATCGCTCGAGACGGTCCAGTACGGCACGCACAGGTTCGGTTGCAATTTGACCAGGAACAGGGCGCCGATCCTGCCGTCGGACAGGCGCAGTAGGCTGACGCTCATGGCATTGATCCAGTCCGGTTCGGGCGCGAAGAACCGTTGCGGATCCGACCAGGTCCGTCCGCCATCGGTTGAAATCCGGCTGACCAGTTCCGCCGGGGAGGCATCGCCCCCGCCCTGGAAGCGGCCGTAAACCAGGTACAGGCGTCCGTCTTTCAACGCTACGGCGGCTCCCTCGCCGGAACGGTTGCGGTCGGTGGAATGATCCTCGAGGAGGATCGACAATGGCTTGCTCATGATGTGGCTCCTTCGATGCGGGACAAGGTGTGTCGCTGCACGGGGGTCGCGTAGCGTCTGACGGCGCGTATTCAAGCGCGAATGGCGAAAGATGGCAACCAAAAAGGGCAGGGTGAAATCGCCGGCAAGCGTTCCGATCTCGATCTCGGCTCCTACGCCCCGCCACCCCCAACACTCCCTCCTCCGCGCCTTCCAGCGGGGGAATACCTTGCGATGGAGCCTCCTGTTTCGAATCCTTGTTTATGAGAACGTTCGCGCAAGCGGAGACTTCCCGCAATCCGGCGGGGCTGTTATACTTTGGCCCATGACGCAGCGGACATCCTATGCATGCAAATTGACCGAGCCACAGCGCCAACGACTGCGAGCCATCCTGGAGGAAGGCAATTACCGGTCCGTGGCGGTGCCCCATACCGTCTGCGCCGCGGAAGGCGATCATTGCCGAATCAATCTCTACAACAGCGGCAAGCTGCTGGTGCAGGGACGCGGCACCGAGGATTTCGTGCTGTTTGTGCTGGAGCCGCTAGTGCTGCGGCATGCCGCCATGGGCTACGAGGAAGTCTTGAATCCCGAGGCCACCGCGCCGCACATGGGCATCGATGAGAGCGGCAAGGGGGACTTTTTCGGGCCGTTGGTGGTTGCCGCCGCCTATGTCGATCCCGTGCTGGCCAAGACCATGCAAGGCATCGGGGTCAAGGACTGCAAGGCACTCAGTGACAAGCAGGTATTCGCCATTGGCGCCAAACTGCGCGAACGGCTGGGGCGCAACCGCTACAAATTGGTTTCCATCGGTCCGCCGACCTACAATCGGCTGTATACCAAAATCCGCAATGTCAACCGTCTGCTGTCCTGGGCCCATGCCCGCGCCATCGAAAACATGCTGGAAACCATGCCGAATTGTCCGCGGGCGGTTTCGGATCAGTTTGGCGCCAAACACCAGATCGAGCGGGCTCTCATGAAAAACGGGCGCTCGATCGAACTCGAACAGCGCCATAAGGCCGAGTCGGATATCGCCGTGGCGGCGGCTTCGGTGCTGGCGCGCGAAGCCTTTCTGCATGCGCTCAAGCGCCTGGGCGAAACGCACGGAATTCCCTTGCCCAAGGGAGCTTCGCCCGAGGTCCGTCAGGCGGGGGAAGCGCTCGTCACGCGCCACGGTCCGGCCATTCTGCTGCAAACCGCCAAGTGTCATTTCAAAACCGCCGACGCGGTGCTGTCCGCCTGTGGCGCGACGCGCGAGGCGTTGGGTCCGGAGGGCGCCGCCGTGTCCCAGACCGTTAAAACGAAATTTGGCGGTCGTGGACGCTCAAAAGACAGTCCCAAACCGTCGGTGGTCCCCTCCAACGAACGCGATGGATAAGAATGCATATTCTGTTACTACTCTCGAATTTGTTTTTTCTGATAGTCTGGGTGCGCATCTGGAGCCCTTCCGGGGACGATTTTCATTTCAATCCGTTGGTGTCGGCGCCCATCCGTCTGACCGACCGTATCTTTGAATTTCTGCGCCCGGTACTGGTGGGCTTTCGTACGCCAGCCATGGCGACGGCGACCCTGTTGTTCCTGGTTGCCTTCCGTGGCGCGATAGTTTGCAACATGGCGGGGTCTTGGCAATTGGCGATCGGGTCGAGCTATGCGCGCGGGCTGCCCACCGGATACTGGCCGGGCTGCATGCTCTTCAGTCTGGCGGATTTCACCCTCTTCATGGTCCGTCTCTGGGGGCTGGCCTTGTTGGTGGCGCTCATTACGCCGCAACCGCGTCGGGACCGGATGGAGGACGCCTTCCTCTATTACACCCTGCCGGTGTCGCTGTTGCCCCGGACGCTGATGGCCATGGTGGTGGTGGTGCTCAACGCCCTGTTGGTGCTGCAGCTTCAGCATACCGGCGTGCCGGTCCAGGGCGGGATCGGACCCGAACTGGCCTACATGGACATCACGTTCGATTGGGGCGAACAACCCGTGGCATCCCTGCTCAAGTTCGTGTGGCTGACGGCCATGTCGCTGGCCGATATCCTGTTGGCGGCGCGCAGCCTGATGCTGGCACTGGTCCTGGGAAGCCTGGGGGCCGCCATCACCCAGCATCGCGGGCTGGCGCAACTTTGCCAGGAAGGCATCCGGTTGCTGTTGGGAGGCTTCGGACGCCGACCGATCATGGTCGGGCTGTTCGATTTCACGCCCCTGGTGTATTTTATCGTGACCATGATGCTCTACGGCATGCTGATCGGTATCCTTCGCCCCCTGATCGGACGCGTTCCATGAACGCTTCCTGGCTGCGACCGCATGACGACGGCTTGCTGCTGACCGTCAAGGTGGTGCCCCGTGCGTCTCGAACCGCGGTGGCGGGCTGTGAGGAAGGCTGGTTGCGCCTGAGGTTGCAGGCTCCGCCGGTGGATGGCAAGGCCAATGCCGCACTGGTGGCGTGGCTGGTCAAATCCCTGGGTGTGCCGCGCGGCGCGGTTGCCTTGGTTTCTGGACACTCCGCACGTCTCAAGCGCATCCATGTGCGCGGCATCACGTCCGCGCAGGCCGTCGCCAGATTGGGGCTGGCGGAGTAGAGAGGACCGCCCCTCCCAGGGGATGGACGGAAATCCCCGCATTTCGCCCAGGCCAAGGTCACGCTTTGCGCGTCGACTCGAAGGCTCGTCCGGATTTAAACGCGGCGATATTCATGGCGTGATGCGGCTCCGGCAGGGCGGCCTCGATCGCTTGTCGCCAGACCTCCTCCGGAAGCTCCAGGTGGGCGCTCAGCACGCCCAGCATGGCCACCGTGGCGCCGCGCGACGGCCCATGCTCGAATTCCTTGAGGCATTCGCTGCTGAGGAGCTTTCCGTCGGGCTTGAGACGGTGGCGGTTGTTCTCGATCTGGGTTACATCCATGATCAGCAGGATATCGGCCATGCCGTCCGGAACCATGGGGCTGAGAACCTTGTCGCCAAAACGAATATCGGTATTGACCGATCCGCCGCGCTGGCTCATGCCGTGCACTTCGGCCTTCTTGACGTCGTATCCCGAACGGAAGGCGGCATCCGCCAGGATATCGGAGGCCTTGACAATCCCTTGCCCCCCGAGTCCCGCAATGACGATGTCGATGGTTTTCATGGCAATAAATCCTCAAGCTTTACGGGGTGTCGGTTGGCGGTTGGCCGCGGGGTGCATTGGCGGCTTCGAATTGCCGGATGCGTTTGGCCGCCAGCACGCAGGGGCGCCGGGCAACGATGACCCACAGCCCGCCGTCGGCGAGCGCCTTTTGCAACAGCGGCTTGAGTGCGTCGCGTTGCGCCACATGGTCCAGCACCACGACATTGGGCACGCCCATGGCACGCACGACATCCTCCAGCACCAGTTTGTGGGTGGCCTGGTGATTCAGGCGGCGTCCGGTGCCGGGATGTTCCTGCATGCCGGTCATGGCGGTGGTGCCGTTGTCGAGGATCAGGACGACATAGCCCGTGGGGGGCGGATTGTAGACCATTTCCGCAATGCCGGTGAGCCCGCTGTGGACGAAGGTGCTGTCGCCCACCACGCCCACGACTCGGCGTGCTTCCTCGTCGGGCAGCACCTGGCGCAAGCCCAGCCCGGCGGTGATGCCGGCGCCCATGCAGACGGTCGTGTCCATGGCTTCGAACGGGGGCATGACTCCCAGGGTGTAACACCCGATGTCGCCGCTGACGATGCAGTCCAGGTCCTTGAGGGTCTGAAAGACCGTGCGGTGCGGACACCCCGGGCACAGTTGCGGCGGCTTGCCGGGCGGCGGGGGGGGCACGGGCCGATCGTCTCCCGCCAGCAGGCGGGTCACGCGGTTGACATCCATTTCGCCAAAGCGATAGAGGGAAGGGACCGGCGGTATTGCAATGCCCGCCAGGCGGCACTGTTCCCACAGCACGGGATCGCCCTCTTCGACCACCGCGCAGGAGGCGTGTTTGGCGGTGAAATCCTTAACGGCCCCGGTGGGGAAGGGGTGCGCCATCAGCACCTGCAACACGTCGTCGCGCGGCGAGGCTTCGCGGGCCAGCACGCTGCAGATTCCGCTGGCTACGATGCCCCGCGCCGCCGGAACCCCCTCGGCGCTCGAGGCCTCGTGCAGCAGGGTCCCGCGACCCGGCTGCGAGGCCCACTGGCGGATTTCCTCGAGGGTGGCGCGCAGTCGCCGATGGGCGCGACGGGCATGGCCCGGAACCATCACGCGTCGCGAGGCGTCCTTGATATAGTACGGGGACGGCGGAACGGCTTCGTTCGCCGTTTGGCGTTGTACAATGGTTTTGGAATGACTGATGCGCGTGGTCATGCGCAACAGCACCGGGATTTCCCATCGCTCCGAAATCGCAATCGCCCGCATCATGCCGTCATAGGCCTGCTGCGAATCGGCGGGTTCGATCATCGGAACCCCGGCTGCGATGGCGTAACGCCGCGAATCCTGTTCGTTTTGACTCGAAGCCATGCCCGGGTCGTCGGCCACCGCAATGACCAAGGCCCCGGTCACCCCGGTGTAGGCCACGGTGAACAGCGGGTCCGCCGCCACGTTCAGGCCGACATGCTTCATCGTCACCAGCACGCGGGCATGCGCATAGGCGGCACCGAGCCCGACTTCCAACGCAACCTTTTCGTTGGGCGCCCACTGGGCGCGCCCGCCCAGCCTGCTGAAGGTTTCCAGGATTTCCGTGCTCGGCGTGCCCGGATACCCCGTGCCCAACAGGACGCCGGCATCGCGCGCGGCGCATGCCAGCGCTTCGTTCCCATTAAGAAGACATCGGTCAGGTAAGGATTCCATAGAACCGCAAAAGGTAACCCGGAAGCGCAACTTCGTCAATCAGAATGGAACGGGTGTGTTCTTTCTTGTACACTTGACTTCTGCATCCCGGGATCGGTACGTTCCTGTTTCGTATTTTTTTGAGGTTGTTCGATTGTATGGTGCATCTCAACCAGCCGGGTGAGGGAAAACCGCGAATGAAATTTCGGTTTGCCGAACCCGAACCGGCGCGCCGGCATCCATCCGGCGCTCGCCGGACGCGCCACAACGGCTTGTATGCCGGCGTGATCGCCGCGGT
>CAZIUM010000103.1:0-10204 GCA_964542285.1 uncultured Lentisphaerales bacterium | reverse complement strand
ATTGCAGGAGTATTTACCTGCTTTGGGCCCTTAAAATATTTTTTGCCGGGATATTTTTGCGGAATTCGAACGGGGTCCAGATGGAAAACGTAGTTGTCGGATCGAGTGAACCACAGGATGGTTTCGTAACGTCCCGAGAAACGTTTGGAGCAATGTAACCCATGTTCAAAATGCCATATAATACGATTGCGCAATCGTAATCCCAAGTCGGTGAAAACGGGTCTTCAAGCGAAAACGTAATGCAACGCCAACCGAACATCCTGTTTTTTCTGGGCGAACAACATCGGTGGGACTGGCTCGGACTCTCCGGTGCGGTCCCGGTGCGGACCCCGACGCTGGACCGGCTCGCCGAGAATGGGATTCGGTTCCGGCAATGCCGGTGCAACAGCCCGTTATGCGCTCCCAGCCGGGCCTGTCTGGCCACGGGCTTGCGCTACCACCGGGCCGGGGTCGAAGCGCCCGATGACTGGGACGCGCGCTCGTTGGTGCCGGTCCTACGCCAAAAAACAGACCGGCACAGGTCTTTCAGCGTCTCGGCTCTGGGCCAATGGACCCTGGGGTTTGATGGGCGCTACAAGTATGTCGAACAGCAGGGGGAACCGAGAGACCTGTACGACCTGGAAACGGACCCCTTGGAACAACGCAACCTGCTCGCGACGCAGCCGAATCGGGCCCTGCGTCTCAAGGAGCGGTTGAAACGGGAATTAGCCCCTGTCCCGTAAGGGGGCCTGAAAATGCCCTGCCGCCGTGTTCCAATTGGCGTAACGCGCGCAGTCATGCTAAACTGACAGGTATCGATTCGTTCCTCGATCGAGGGACGATCGCGGCGAAACCGGACAGGCAAAGGGAGCGGCATCAGCGTGTGGGACAATTTACAAATCGGGTTTGGTGACCTCGTTCAGATCGTCATCCTGGCCTTTTGCATCTATTTCATCTGCAATCTTTTCCGCGGCACTCGCAGCGCGCAGATGCTGCTGGGGCTAGCCCTGGTGATGCTGGGGCTGATTGTGGTCACGCGTCTGTTCAACTTCGAGGTCATCGGCTGGCTGCTGCGCACCCTGTCGGTGTACCTTTTCTTCGGGTTGCTGGTGATCTTCCAGCCGGAAATCCGCCAGGCCCTGGCAATTATCGGTCGCCGACGCCTGCTTTTCGGCGAAGCGCCGGGACCTCCCGCGAACCTGGCCGACAATCTTGTCTCGGTCGCCGAGTCCCTGGCGCGTCAACGCTACGGCGCCCTGATTGCCATTGAGCGAGAAATCAGCCTGGACGGATATCGACAAAACGGGACCCTGCTGAACGCACCGCTGGTTCCCAAACTGCTGGCTTCGTTCTTTTATCCCAACACGCCGCTGCACGATGGCGGCGTCATTCTGCGTGGCAGCACCATTGTCGCGGCCCGTTGCATTTTCCCGCTGACCACCGGCGACGCAGCCCAGGGACTTGGCACCCGCCATCGCGCGGCCGTCGGATTGAGCGAGGAGACCGACGCCGCCATCATTGTGATCAGCGAAGAACGCGGCACGATCTCGCTGGCTTTCCAGGGACGCTTGATGGGCGAACTGACCCCCGCAAAACTGGCGCGCTACCTCAAGGTTCTGCTCCCCAAGGAGGGCATTGTCGAAACCTGGCGCCACGTTTGGGAGCGCACCCTTCCCGGCATCACCCCCTGGGCCGCGAATTCAGACAGCACGGCAAGCCACCCCAAACACGGTTCGACTTCACCATGAAAACCGAAATCAAAAAAAGGGCCATGGCCTGGCTGCATGAAAACGGCATGTTGGCCGGCATTTCGGTCACCGTGGCCATTGTCGGGTTTTTCACCATCCGCGAGAACATCAGTTACACGGAAACGCGCACCGTCACGGTCGACGTGGAACGTGAAAGCGGCATGGCCCTGATGGCGGTGCGTCCCGCCAGTGTCAAGGTGACCTTCCGCGGCTCGTTGAACGAATTGCGGCAACTGGACCGGCGCGATCCCCGTGTCATTCTTAAGGCGCCGCGCGGCGGCCCCGGGGCCGGCACGGTCCGCATGACGCTTCGTCCGCGCCATCTCCGTGGGACGGCGGGATTGCGCGTGGCCGCCATCGAACCCTCGGAGGTCTCGATCACCTTCGACCACCAGGGAGAACGCGAGTTCCCAATCGCTCCGCCCATGCTGGAAGGCAAACCCCTGCGAGGACGCGCCGAAGTCGATTACAGTCCCCGCACGGCCATCGTGCGCGGCGCCAGGCTGCAACTCGACAACCTGCACAACCAGGGGGTCAACCTGCAACTCGAACGCGTAAATGTCGACGGCCGCGTGCAGGGGTTCAGCCAAACGGTCGCCATCCTGCCACCGGAAGATGCCTGGCTACCGGAAATCACCCCTTCCGAAGTAACGGTTCACGTCGACATCAAGCCCGACCTGACCATGCGAACCTTTACCAATGTTCCCGTGCGCCTGGAGCTTTCCACCCCGTCAACCGTTACGAACGGAGTCTTCGCGCCCGACCCGCCGACCGTCAAGGTCACGCTTTCGGGCTGGTCCGACAGCCTGCGCCGGATTCGTCCTGAACAGTTGCATGTCTATGCCGTCCTGCCCGGCAAAACGACGAACGTTTCCACGAACCGCCCCTCCCCCGTGGAAGTCCCGTTGTCTGTTTTACTGCCACCGGGACTGGAAGCGGCCAAGGCTTCCACCGAACCAGAAACCGTCACGATTGCGTTGCCAGAAACTAAAGACGCAAGCTCCAAATAATCGATTGCCATGCCCGAAAGACTCGTTAAAACTAAAACCAAACGTTCCAAGAGTTACAACGAAAGCCGTTTGCGTCTGCTGGGATTTTTGTTGTTGCCGATGATCATCTTCCCCCTGCTGAGCATCACCAGCTACGATTGGCGCGACATCCGTGTACTGCATGCGCCCCCCAACGATCCTCCGGCCAACCTGATTGGTCTGGCCGGCGCCTGGGGCACCTACTTTTCCTACCTTCTGTTTGGTTTCGGCACCTGGTTGCTCCCGCTGTGGTTGCTGATCTTCAGTTTACTGATGGCGCTGGGCCGAATTCAACGTCTTGTTGTCCGCCTCGGCTGGTGCACGGTGGCGCATGTCATGAGCTGCGCCCTACTGCAGTTGACCGGTCGCCTGGAAGCGACCGACCGCATCCTGGAACACCTCAACATCGCTCCCAACGCAGGCGGATTTGTCGGCTGGCTGGTGATGAGCCAATTGTTGGTGCGGTTGGTAAGCCCCGTCGGCGGGTCGATCATTGCCGCCACCCTTTTGCTGGGCGCCCTGCTTCTGGCTGTTGGCCCCGCAGCCCTGGCGGCGGGAGCACGGACGCTGATGGAGCGTTTCCGCAATTGGCGCTTGCAACGGGCCAACGAAGCCCAACGCCTTGAAGCCGAACAGAAGCGCCTGGCGCGCCAGCTCGAAACCGAACGCAAACGGGCCGAACGCGAAGCCGCGCGCGAACAACGCGAACGGGAACGCGAACGCAAGCGTGCCGCGAAGGAGGCCAAGCACCTCGAACGCGAGCGCGCCGAGGAGGAGCGACAAGCGGCGTATGAAGCGCGCAAGGAACAAATGCGTCTCGAACGCGAACAGGAAGCGCGGCGCGCCGAGGAACAACGACGACAGGCCGCCGCGACCCCCACCGCGGACGAACCGGCAGTCCCACAGGCCGCGGCGGAAGACGGCCCCGAGGCCGCGCCCGCGGCGCCCTACCAACTCCCGACCGTCGATCTGCTGGACCCCCTGCCCAACGGCAAAGCCGTGCATGGCGATGTGGAAATGAAGTCGCAACTGCTGGTGCGCACCCTGTCGGAATTCGGGATCACCGTCGAAGTCACCCATGTCGAGAAAGGGCCGGTGGTCACCAGCTTTGAACTGCTGCCGGCGCCGGGCATCCGTGTCGAGCGTATCGCCAACATGGCAAAGAACCTCGAGATGGCCCTCAAGGCCACCAGTGTGCGCGTGGAGGCTCCAATTCCCGGCAAGGGGGTGGTGGGCGTCGAGACACCCAACGACAAAGCGCGTCCCGTCACTGTCCGGGAACTTCTCGAGGGACCGCGCTGGACGGAATGCGTTGCCAAGATGGCCATCCCCTTGTTGCTCGGGAAAAACGTCGGGGGCCGCGACATGATCGTGGACCTGGCCACGGTGCCCCATATGTTGATCGCCGGCGCCACGGGCTCCGGCAAGAGCGTCTGCATCAATGCCATTCTGACGGGGTTGCTGATGTCGCGCACCCCCTCCGATTTGCGCCTGATGCTGATCGATCCCAAGATCGTGGAATTCGCCGTGTACAACGAATTGCCGCACCTGGTGGCGCCGGTCATCACCGACCCCAAGAAAGTCGCCCTGGGCTTGCGTTGGGCGATTAATGAGATGGAAAAACGATACAAACTGCTGCATGCCGCCGGCGTGCGCAACATCGCCGATTTCAACCGCCGCCCGGCGTCCGTGCAACCGGACCTGTTCGCCGGCGAATCGGACCCCGAAAAGGCCGCCGATCAACTGCCGCCCAAGCTGCCCTACATTGTAATCATCATCGACGAGTTGGCCGACCTGATGCTGCAGGCGGGGCCGGAGATCGAAAATTGCATCGCGCGCCTGGCGCAGCTTTCCCGCGCCGTCGGCATCCACCTGATCCTGGCCACGCAACGGCCTTCGGTGAACGTCATCACCGGCACCATCAAGGCCAACTTCCCGGGCCGCATCGCCTTCCAGGTCGCGCAACGCGTCGACAGCCGGACCATTCTGGACGGCATGGGGGCCGAAACCTTGATCGGGCGCGGCGACATGTTGTTCCTGGACCCGCGCAGCAGCAAAATGGTCCGGGCCCAGGGCGCCTACATCGGAGATCACGATGCGCGCAAGGTGATCGATTTTATTCGCTCGCAGTGCCGACCGGTCTACATGCGCGAAGTCGAGGAACGGCTGGCCGCAACGGAAGAATCGTCCGGCGAGCAAAAGAATGGAGGGGGCGGGCCCGCCGCAAGCGGCGACAGCGGCGACGAACTGTTCGACCAGGCCGTCAACATCGTTCGCGAAACCAAGCGCGCCTCGACCTCCTCGTTGCAGCGTCGCCTGCGCATCGGATACACACGGGCGGCAAGGCTGATGGACATGATGGAGGAACGCGGCATCGTCGGCCCGCCCCGAGGATCGGACCCACGCGAAATCCTGATTGATCTGGACGGGGAGATTCCTCATAATGATACGGATACGGAAGACACGACCCAGCAGCAGGCATCCGACCCCGACAGCGACGCGGAACAGGATTTGTGAGATCGATCGGTAAAGGCTAAGGCATATGGCTCTCGGCAACATCTTGCGCACGGCGCGCGAACAGCAGGGTCTGTCACACAACCAGGTGGCGGACGCCACGCACATGATGGTACAGATCGTGGAGGAACTCGAACACGAGGATTTCCACCGTTTCGCCGCCGCCATTTACGGCCGCGGCTTTGTCAAGCTCTACGCCGAATTCCTCGGGATCGATCCCGCGCCCCTGGTCAGCGAATTCAGCGAACTCTACGAAGGCAAACGCCGTCCGCGCATCGCCACGCGTGTTCTGCAGTCCGTGCCGGAAGAAACTTCTCCCTCTGCTCATCAGTCCGCGGTCCAGCCATATCCGGCCGCTCCTCAAACCCCATCGGCGCCGGTCCCCAGGGATGTTCCGCTGCCGCCCTCCCCCCCGCCTGCCTCCGTCGCGGCACCGGTTCCTGACGTTTTGCCGCCCCCGGAGGCTCCAACCGAACCGCCCCCTTCCGGGAATGTTTCCACTTCTCCGGTCGCACCTCAAACGCACCCGCCAAGCCGAGAAGGTTCCAACGGACAACCCGATCTTTTCAACACCATGGCTTCCCACGCCTTCGGCGGTGAACCCGTACAGCCTCAACCTCGTACCGATACGAGCAACCGGAGGCTTGGCGATGACGCCTCCCCGCGCCATCGTTCCCCCTCCTTGTCGCTCGACGGCCCGCCACGCCGTCATGGCATCGCCGAGGCTTGGCACGAACGCTTGGACAGCTTGCGCCGCCACTGGGCAAGCCTTCCCCGTCCGAACCTGAACCTGCCCCGGGGAAAGGCGATGATGGCGGCAGGCGCGGTTGTGCTGCTGGCACTGCTGGTCACGCTCGCCGTTCTCCTTCCGCGTCGTGCCGGGGAACCCGATGAAGTACTGGCATCTCAGGATGTCCCGCGGGAGACGTTGCCACCGGACCGTCACGTTCTTCCGCCGCCGGAGTCGTACATTGACTGAGTCGCCCCCTCCCAGCATCGGGTTGATCAGCCTGGGATGCGCCAAAAACCTGGTCGACACGCAAATCATGTCGGGAGGGATGTTGGCGTCCGGTCTGCGTTTGGCGTCCGACCTCCTCTCGGCCGACGTGCTCCTCGTCAACACCTGCGCCTTCATCCAGGACGCGCGCGACGAAGCCCACGAATACATCGCCGCCGCCTGTGAACACAAGCGCGCGGACGGCTGCCGCGCCATTATCGTGACCGGGTGCCTGCCGCAACGCTACCGCGGGGCACTGGCACGTCAATATCCAGACGTCGATGCCTGGATCGGCGTGGATCAACTGGAAGACATCGCCACGATCGTTCGCAAGGTACTGAAGCGTCCCGCCGGTCGCAGGCGTCCGATGGTGGAAGTCCGTGACCCCCCGCAACGCCTTTTTAATCCCGCCTATCCCTCGCTGGTGCTCACCGGAGGTCCTTTTGCCTATCTCAAGATTGCCGAAGGGTGTGATCACGCCTGCGCTTTTTGCGCCATTCCCGGAATTCGTGGCCGTTTCCGCTCACGCCGTCCGGGCGACATTCTTGCCGAGGCCCGTGCCCTGCTGGGGCGGGGAATTCGCGAGTTGAATCTGATTGCACAGGACGTCACCTTCTACGGACGCGACCGACGCTCCGGGCCGCGGTTGCCGACCTTGCTGCGTCAACTGGACGCACTCGAAGGCGACTTCTGGATTCGTTTGTTGTACGGCTACCCGACACACGTGACGGATGCGCTACTGGAGGTCATGGCGGCCGCGCGGCACATCCTGCCCTATTTCGACCTGCCGATCCAACACAGCCATCCCGACATCTTGCGCGCCATGCGACGCGCCGACACCATCAAGGTGCTGCCGGAAATGCCCGATCGTCTGCGGCGGACTCTGCCGGGCGCGACGCTGCGCACGACCTGCCTCGTGGGGTTCCCCGGAGAAACCGAGGCCCATTTCCAGCACCTGCTGGACTACGTCAAGCGAGCCCGATTCGACCATCTGGGCGTGTTTGCTTTTTCACCCGAGGAAGGCACTCCCGCGGCCAAAATGCCCAATCCGGTTGCGGAGGAAGTCGCGCAGGAACGTCTGATGCGCCTGATGCGAGTTCAACAAGCGATCGTACGCCAACGCAACCGCGAACGCATTGGACAAAGCGCCACCGTCCTGCTGGAACATCCACCCGCCAGACGCAACGGCACCTGGCAAGCCCGCCTGCCCTGGCAGGCCCCGGACGTCGACGGCATCACACGGGTGGCCGCCTCCGGCGACCAGCACCCCGGCGCCTTCCGCACCGTCAGGATCACAGGCGCCCGCGGATATGACCTGCGCGCCGAAATTTCCTAAGGGACCCTTCGCGGAATCCGTGGGACAGATGGGTGGCCTCTGCGCCCCCACACGTTCCGCGAAGAAGCCTTTTTCAACTCTTTTCGATTACAAGAGCAATTCCTTGTAAACCGCCAGGTTGTCCGCCACCGTCAGGCGTACATCATAACGATCACGCACCCGCCGACGCGCCTTCGCGATCTTCCGTCCACGCGTCTCCCGGTCGGTCAGAAGCGTCTTCACGGCCCCAGCCGCCGCCGCCACGTCGCCGTCCTCCACCAACAGACCACAGTCGTCCAGGGTTTCGGCCACTCCCGCGGAATTCACCGCCACCACCGGCACCCCCAGCGCCATGGACTCCAGTACGGTCACACCGGCCCCCTCGGCGATCGAGGGAAAGAACAGCAGGTCCAGGCTTTTCAACACCCGGTCACCATCGGAACGAAATCCCAACAGCACAACCTGTTCCTGAAGCCCCAACTTCGCAATCTCGCGTTCGAGCATGGTCCGTTCCGGGCCCTCGCCCGCAATCACCCACCGCAGGGGGCGGTCGGCTACATTCCGCAGGCTCGCCGCCACCCGCAACAGGAAAGGCCAGTTTTTCTTGATCGAGAGCTTGCCGATGCCCCCGGCAAGAAATCCTCCCTGCGCCATGTCCCGCAACGTAAAATCCGGACTCACGGCACGAAAACGTTCCAGTGCCACGCCACTGGGCACCACCCGCACTCGGTTGGCGGGGTACCGTGAAGAGGCCAAAAAGGCGCGACGCACCGTCTCGGAAATGGCAATTACCCGTGCGATGCGACGCGGCCCGTACTTGATCCGTGAAAACGGATTTCGCCGCAACGGCGAGGCGATACGCCGGGTATATACCAGGGGGATTCCAAGGCGATGCGCCAACCGTCCCCCCAGGCCAACCCCCACCGAATCGTGCGCATGCAGCAGACGGACATCCAGTCCCCGCATCGTTTCCAACAGGTCGCCGGGCTTTATCCCGTTTTCCAGCGGTAGAATGCCACACCCGGCGGCGGCGGCCCGCTCGGCCAGCGGCGTGCCCGGCGGCAGGCATAACGAACATTTCCAACCGTGAGCCAGGATGCCAAAAACCAGGTTTAGAATCTGGTATTCGCCGCCGCCCCACCCACGATTGGTGTTGAAATGGACAATATGTGGCTGTACCGACATGGCCGCAAGCTTAGCAAAGGACGGTCAAGCATGTCGATTGCGCGAATATTGCGAATATTGCGTCTCACGATTTGTCTAAGCCGCCGGTCCCGTGCTAAAATTCCCTTTATATTTTTCCATAGGACCCCGGCATGATCCATACACTGCAGCAATTTACCGTAGAACTGAACCTGGATGTCCTCCGGGACCGTCTGCATGTCGCGGACGACAGTCCGGATGTCGGCGCATTGCAAGAACTTGCCGACCGAGCGCGGGCGGTGGCGTGTCCGAAAGCCGTTTTCATGGAGGCCTTCGTGGGGGCCCGCGGCGAAGAAACCGTAGAAATTGACGGCATCTCCTTCACAAGCCGAGTCTTGCGAAACCATCTTTCGAACATCGACCGGGTTTTCCCGTTTGTAATCACCTGTGGACGGGAATTGGATGACGTGGCGCTACCGGCGGATGACATCCTGGCATCCTACTGGTGGGACGTCATCAAGGGGACGGTGCTGACCGAAGCCTTTGCCCAGTTCACCGCCATGCTCAAGAAACGCTATCGCCTGTCACAAGCCGCCAGCATGATGCCGGGGTCCGGGGATTTGCGGGTCTGGCCCATCGAACAGCAAAAGCTGCTGTTTGCGTTGCTGGACCAGGCGCCATCCAAGATTGGGGTTGAATTGACCGACGAATGCCTCATGATTCCCGGCAAAACGTCATCCGGCATTCATTTCCCGACCACAAGGGACTTCCGCGGCTGCCAGGTTTGCCGCCGGGTGAATTGTCCCAGCCGCCGGGCGCCGACCGATCACGAGATGCTGGAGCAAATGCATCTTTAACGCCTGGAGGCTGTCATGAGAACAACATACCGCGCGATCGTCCTGGGAGTCTTCTCCATCCTGCTGCTTGGCGGGTGCACCAGCGGAGGATTGCGTCCGCCCCATGGAAAAGCGCCATCCCGCGTGGTTCGCATGACGGTGACCGGGTATTGCAATTGCGGCCAATGCTGCGGCTGGCGTTACACCTGGTACGGGAAACCCGTCCATGCCTATGGTCCCCAAAAGGGGAAACGCAAGCACGTCGGCGTCACCGCCTCGGGCTCCCGCGCCCGCAAAGGCACGCTGGCCGCCGATACTTCGTTGTACCCCTTCGGCACCATCATGCACATTCCAGGTTACGGGTATGGCCGGGTGGAAGACCGTGGCGGGGCCATCAAGGGAAACCATGTCGACGCCTGGTTCAAATCACACCAGAAGGCCGTGCAATGGGGCAAACAGCAGTTGGAAGTCAAGGTATGGCTGCCGAAATAGCCCGAAGTCAGAATGGGAATGCGCTCTATCGCGGGAAATGCTCCCGCGCGGAGATGGGGGTATGGGATTGTGGCGACAGGATCGGGGTCGGGGTCGTGGGTGGCCCGCGCAAATCAGCTCTCGAAACTCACAAACCGCCGCATGGCGTAGTT
>CAZIUM010000102.1:0-10244 GCA_964542285.1 uncultured Lentisphaerales bacterium | reverse complement strand
CAAGCAAAGGTATACGCACACATCATGACGCGGCGTTCGGATTCGAATGTCCCGTTCGAGGATCTGTGTGTTCTGCTGTCCCGTCTGGGATTTGATCGCCGGGTGCGAGGCGACCACCATATCTTCACCATGGAAGGAGTCGAAGAGATCATCAACCTTCAACCCAAGAACGGCATGGGCAAAGCCTACCAGGTCAAACAGATTCGCGATGTGCTGCTGAAGTACAAGTTGCGAATGGAGGACTGAGTTATGGAACACAAATACGAAATCATCATCTTCTGGAGCGAGGAGGACGGTTCCTTCGTGGCGGAAGTTCCCGAGCTTCCGGGATGCATGGCGGACGGCTCAACCTATCAGGACGCGCTTACTAACGCGGAACAAATCATACACGAATGGATCGAAACGGCGTCCGCGCTTGGAAGAGCAATCCCCAAACCTCGCGGGCGCCTAGCCTATGCGTAGATCATGCCGAACGCGGTGGAGGCGACGGGGGAGCCCAAGGGTCACGGCTCGTCATTCGACAAATCGTTCAGACATCGTTTCACCAAACGCCTTCGGGCCGGGACGTGGTACAGGCTTACCTTGAAGCGTCCAATGGCTTTGCTGACCCTGATTCCCGACCATGGCGCCATGGATTACCCGCGCATGCTGGCCGCCGTAACCCGCGCGCTAAATGCAAGCGGACGCGAAAAAATGCTGGCGGCAAGCTCCCCCCGGGAAATCATGCGCATCCTGAACGACAAGCCCTGAGCCTGGATACCGTGCGGGGGTCCCGCGCGCCGAATTCAGGAGTCCGAAGTCCGAATTCAGAATGGAAGCGGAAGGAAGCGGGCTCCATCGCGGCTGCGGGATTCGGGATCGCGCGGGAAACCCGCGCGCGGCGGCGAAGGGCCTCGCCGCCCTACCTTTCAAGCCTCAAGCGGATGGGCAAGCGTGGTCTTATTTCGTATGCGTTTTCAACTGGCAGGCTGGTTGAAGACGTTTCGAATCGTGAGCGGCTGGTCCCCAAGATGCTTATTGGCGGCCTCGAGCTGCGCGCGACCGGACATCACGCACAAGGCGGCGCGGGGCAAGCCCGCCTCCAGCGCCGCGAGAGTCGCCCGCCGCACCTCGTCGGGAGTGGCCTGCAACAGGTGGCGGCGCCGCGCCCGACGCCGTTCGTAGCTGTTGCCGGTGGTGTGACGGGAGAGTGCCACGCTGGTGGCCTCGGAAGGACGCAACGGTTTCTCGTCACGCCGTGCCACGCCAATGATGCCGCGGTCGATATCGACCTGCGTCCAGGCAACCCGGCGCACGTACTCGGCCACGCGCCGGTAGGTCTCGATGGTTTCACGGATGCCCGGATCGCGGTAGGCACTCAGCAGCAGGGCGCCGTCAAGCGGCTGATACGAACAACCGGCGCCGTAGGCATGTCCCTTGAAGCGGATTTCCGGCAGCATGTAATCCATGGTCACCAGGTGCGCTCCCACCGCCAGCAGGGTTTCGTCGGGGTGCGAAGCATGCGGCGCGGGCATCACCCAGGCGCTGTGAGAAATCTGCAGGGGCGCCGCCAGCCCTTCCCAACGCGGCGCGGCTCCGGCGGAGAAATCGGGCAGATCCCGGCTAATGTCCGCGCCGGACATGCGCCGCCGCCAGGCAGACAGACGCGACCGCACCACCTCACGGGCCGCCGGGGGCGCCGTCAGGCTGACCGTCAGCCGCCGGCGGTTGAGCAGAAAATCGCGAATGGTTTCGATGCCCCCGGCCACCTCCTCGTAGGCGCGGGATTCGTCCCGCACCCAGCCCTCCGTCAGGTCCAGTTGCGGCAGGCCTGAGATGCGATAATCCAGGTGTCCCGCAAGATTCAATTCCCTGGCGGCCTGCACCTTGACCGTCGCGGATCCGTTCTGCACCATGCCGGCGCGGTTTTCGGCCCGGGCTTGGGAGAGCACGTCCCGCATGCGTCCGCGATCGCGCGGGTTCAGCTCGAACAACAGATCGCCCAGCAGATCCAACGCATCCGGCAGGCGTTCCTCGAGCGTTTTCATGGAAATCCGCAGGGAGGGACGAAATGCCGCGGGGTCGTCGACGCGGGTTACAACGGAGGGCGAAGCGGAGATTCCCCCGGTGTGCGCGCCAATGCGTTCGGCCAACACGGCATAATCCTGCCCGGCGGCCCCGAACTTGCCGATTGCCTCGGCATAGCGAGGCAAGAGGGGCCAGAGCGCCGGCGGCAACCCCGCCAGGTCGAACTGCAGGCGCAGGTAGACAATGCCGTTGGTGGGCAGGTCGGTCACCAGCAGTTCCGTCTCCCCGTCGATCCGTTCCAGGCAGGTCGGCAGCGTTCGGGGTTCGGACGGCAAATCCGCGGGCTGCAATTGCGGCAACAAGGCCACCGCCTCGGGCGGATTGGGCGCCGCCGCGGACTGTGCCAGCGCCTGGGCCTCTTCCGCGATCCGCCGCATGTCCTCGTCCGTCAGGCGCTTGCGCTCCCGTTCCAGGCGCTGCCGCTGTTCCCGCTCGAGGAGGGCGGCCTGTTCCGCGTCGGGCGCCAGCACAATATCCAGGCGATGCGGATTCCCCAGCAGACGCGTACGAATCGCCTCGTTGAACAGGGCGGGATTGGCCCGCCATTCCTCGCGCACCCGGCGCAGGTGATCGTCCATATCCAGGAACAGCAGCGGGTCCCGATCCGCAATCCAGGCATTCACGATCTTGAACACCGTATGCAGGGGAAACATCGGCAGGATCTCCACCGATTCGTAGGTTGCCTGCTGAAACGCCGTCCGGACCTGTTCGGGTGTGAAGGGTGTCTGTTCCAACTTGCGCAGGGTTTCCAGCGTCAGGTCGCGGAACGCCTCCATTCGATCGGGTTCCGAGCCTTCCAGCCCCACATGAAAGGTGGCTTCGGGGCCGGCTTCGCCCGCCCCCGCCATGACCAGGTCGGCTCCGAGGCGTGAATCGATCAGCGCCCGGTACAGCGGCGCGGCCTCATGCCCCAGCAGCAGCAGCGACAACACCCGCAGCCGCGCGGCATCCAGGGCGTCCAGCGCGTCCCCGGCCAGCCAGCTCAGCAGCAGGTAGGTTTTTTCGTTCCGCGGCTCGTCCGCTTCGATGGGATAGGTCTCGTTCATGTGACGCGGAGCGGACCAGCGCGGTTGCCTTCCCGGAGGCGGATCGGAGGGCACGGGCGCAACCCCTTCCAGGCGCGGCGCCAGGAAGGCCAGGTAGTCCGCCGTGGGGATGTTGCCGTAAAAACAAAAATAGGCCCGCCCGGGATGGTATTGGCGCGCGTGAAAGGCCTTGAGCCGTTCATAGGTCAGTTCGGGAATGGACTCCGGCGCCCCCCCCGATTCCAGGCCGTAGCAGGTGTCGGGCAACAGGGAACGAACCGCGTGTCGCCCGAGGATGGATTCGGGATCGGAAAAAACGCCCTTCATCTCGCTGTAGACCACGCCGTCAATGCGCAGGGCACCCAGCGGATCGGAAGGATCGGCCGGCGCCAGGTGGTGCGCTTCGCGTTTGAAGGTGCTTTCGCTCAGCAGGGGATGAAAGACCGCATCGAAATAGACATCCGCCAGGTTGAACAAGTCCCGGGGCACGTTGCTGCAGACGGGATAATAGGTGCAGTCATAGCCGGTCATGGCATTGATGAAGGTGGCCATCGACATCTTGACCATCTCGAAAAAGGGTTCCTTGACGGGAAACTTGCGCGACCCCGCCAGGACCATGTGCTCGAGAATGTGCGGCATGCCGCTGTCGTCGGGAGGCGGGGTCGGGAAGTTGATCGTGAAGGCATTTTCGCTGTCGTCGCAAGCGAGGTGCAGCACCCTGGCGCCGCAACCGAGATGTTCCAACCGGACGGCCACACCCCGCAGTCCCGGCACGGGCGTCGCATCCACGACGCGAAACCCCTGAATTTCCTGACCTGAAACAAAATTTACCTTGAAGTCTGCCATATTCAACCTCGAAACCGGCCTCCATGGGCATTGGGTTCAACGATCCCCGAGAACCGGATTGGCGCCCCCGGCGTGATTCGAACACGCGACCGTCGGATTAGAAGTCCGGAGCTCTGTCCAACTGAGCTACGGGGGCCATGAATAAAATGTAGCACGCCACGCGGGCAAGCGAATGCGCAGGATTATAGCGGATAACAGACGGAAATCCAAAGGCCAAAGTGACCATCGCGCGGGAGACCCGCGCGATGAATTCAGAAGTCCGAAGTCAAGAATGGGAGCGGACTCCATCGCGGAGGCAGAGGACTCCATCGCGGGATGTTCTCCCGCGGAGGAGCGGAGGCGCGGAGATGGAGGGCGGCAATTTCCAATAACCAACAGCTTAACACCCAATGTCCAACGTCCAACGTCCAACGCTCAAATATCCCTTCCGGCGCCAAGCGTCGAAATAATAAAAACTTGCGCCGACCGATCTCAAGCCTCACCCCTCAAAAAAAAAGACACGGGCGGCAGGGCCGTCCGTGTCTGGAATTGCGAACGCGTTCGGGGATATCACGGCCCGATGATGGGCGTGGGGGTCAGCGAGACGGAGCCGCTGGCCGCGCGGATTTCCTCGGTGTGCTTGCCGCTGATGTAGGTGCCTTCCAGATGGCGGTTGGAAAGGGTTCCCGCGCCGCCCTCGCCGGCGCCGGACCAGTCGCCCGAAAGGGTGCCGTTGATCTTGGCGCCGTTTTCGCTGCGCACCTCAAAGACCAGGCGCACGTTGCTGGCCGGCGCCGAGGTGTCGCCCGGCACGCTGGCGCCGGTCACCTTGCCGCTGTAAACCACGCCGTTGTTGTCGCGCATCGACAGCATGTTGCCGGTCTGGTTGACCGTCAGGACGGTAATCACCCGGTCGCCCGAAATAGCGCTCGAACTCGTCGCCAGGTAACTGTAGGAAGCAGCAATGGCGCTTCCTTGTGCAATGTTTTCGGCTAGTTGGGCGGACCACTGTCCGGTGGCATAGGTAATCGTGCCGCCGTTTCCGCCCGTCAGGCCTCCACTGCCGTTGTCATGAAATGAAATCCCACCGATATTGATGGTAACGGACCCGGCAACCACCGGACGTCGGGTCAGCGTGCCGTTATAGTTCAATTGTCCAAGAGATGTTGCTCCCTGTCCCTCGTTGCTGACGGCAATCTGGGTCACGTTAGAGCCTCCGCCTGTGGCCACGGAGTTGTAAAGTTGATAGGTGCCGCTGAAGTTGACCCAGGAATATGAATCGTTCCAGGAGTCTTCGGAACCGGAACCGGTCCACTCGCAGCCCGTCCAGAAGGCCAGGCCCACGAGGCCGGCAACCAACATGCCCATTCGACGAATCATTACTTGCATCCTTTCCGCAACAAAACAACAGGTTCTTCTTATCAAAAAGCGCCCGCCCAACGCAACCGCTTATTTCAAGACCTTCCGGGAACGCCCCGGGCGCCCGGAAGGTCTTCTCCATGTTTACTCCGTCAGCATGCGCACCCGGAAGAAGCCTTGCCGGGCTTCGCCCGCGTCGGGCGGCGTCGCCACCGGGGCTTCGACGGAAGGCAGATCGCTGGAGAGGGTTTTGACGAGCTGCCAGTCGGGGACCCGCAGGCTTTCCGACCATTCGACCACGTAATCCAGCGGCATGCCGAGCGAGGTGACCGATGCGCCGGATTCGCTCAAGGGGACAAATTCGTCCTCGGCGGTCCAATTTTCCCACTGCCAGCCCAGCACGAAGGGACCGTTCTGCGGCCGCAGACGGTGAATCGCCAGGCGGGCGGGGATGCCGGGCGTGAAGCCCACCAGCTTGTTCTTCAGTCCGTCGGTCAGGCCATCGCCGTCGCTGTAAGGGTCGAACGGATCGGTGCCGTAATAGAACTCCATCAAGTCGTTCAAGGCGTCCTCATCCAGATCGGTGTAGCCGGGACTGGAATAGGTATCCGCCACGCCGCTGACCGCCAGCCAGTCGCCGGCGAGATGTCCATTGAGCACATACTCGTAGGAGTCGAGCAACCCGTCGTTGTCGGTGTCGCAGTCCATGATGTAGACATTCGCGGGTTGCCGGTAGGGGTCGTCGTTGGCCACCACGCCCTTGACATTGTAGGGCCAGACGGGGTCGTCGCGCGTGCGGCGATAGCCCCAGCTTTCCCAGATGTCGCGCTTGCGGTTGCCGTTCTGGTCGATGTAGGCGCGCAGGTAATAGGTGCCGGGAGTCAGTCCCGCCAGGATCGCCACGCCCGGTTCGTCGAGCGTCACTTCCGCATCGGGCGTGCCGTTAAAGCTGCGGGTGCGGAAGGCCTGCACGCGGATTTTGCCGGTCAGGTCGGGAATCCAGTCGCCGTAGTAATGCACCTCGGCATGGAACCAGCCGGTCATGAAGGCCTCCTCGGGCGTATGCGCCACGTTGAGACCAAAGGAACGGTAGGGCGACCAGGTCGAGCCGCTCGGGGCCGCGGGGCTGTAGGCCTTGACGCGCCAGACGTAGTTGGTGTTGCCGAAGAGGCGGCCGGTGCCCGGCATGCGATCGCCCGCGCTGTAGGGAAAGCGCCAGAGGCAGAGATCCTGGACGCCGTCCGAGGCGTCGCGATGGCGCGGCGGCGCCAGGTGGCGCCCGCTGTAAACCAGGTCGCCGGCCTGGGAGTCGTAACGGATTTCGACATCGAACTCCGTGGCTTCGGGCGCCATCTTCCAACGGAATTCCGGCCGCGCGTAATCCAGCCGCGAAACGGATTCGCTGGCGGCCTCCATCACGGGCGCGGGCAGCGTCATCGCAAACGTGTTGGTGAAGCTTCCGACATCCACCAGGTCCAATGACCAGATAGGAGAAGACACGGTTGGGTAAACCTGCCCCCAGCCCAGGCCAAAGTTCTGCGTCTTGCCGCGGATGATGTCGCCCTCGTGCAGCCAGGTGCGCGGTCCCTTGATGACACGATCGAAGAAAACCGTACCCGTGGTGTTCTTGATAATGATTCGTCGTGCCTGGTCATCGCCTTCGGGCACAAGGTCGGTCCAGGAGAAGCGCGCGTAGCTGTGAGCCTTGTCGATCAGGCCAAAGGTGACGCGGTTCTTGTCCCAGCCAATCTCGGTGACATAGCTTTCGGCGATGGCGGCGGGTTCGCCATCGCTCCAGACGGGGAGGTTCTGGCTGCCGGCGCCGACGCGACGCCCGTCGCGGTTGACGAAGGCGAACAGGTAGCAGTCGCCCTCCTTCAGGCCGCCATAGGCGGCATCGCGCAAGCTAACGGAAACCGGGAAGTCCCGCGCCACGTGGTAGCGATAACCGGCCAGCAAATAGGCACCGATGGTCTCGTTGTTGCCGTCCGCGATCCAGCTTGTCAGGTCGAGCTGGTACTCTCCGGAGGCATAATCGATCGTTCCCAGCGGGATATTCCCGGCAACGGTGACCAGTCTTCCGGCGCCATCGTCACGCACCACGATGGCGGTGGAGCCCCCCATGGTGGTGACGCTGAAGGTCGTAAAGCCACGCACGATGGACCCGGGCGCCAGCAAGCCGCTGAACTGGGACTTGTCGAGCTGTCCGATGGGCACGTTGGCCAGGGTCACATCCTGCCCCAGCACGATTTCGAAGACCGCATCCGGCAGGCCGTCCATGGCGGACTGGCTGTAGGCCATAACCACCAGGTTGCCCTGGTCCGCGCGGGCGCCGTAGTAGTTGAAGGTCATGTCCACCAATGGGCGCGGATATTCGAAGGTCGGCAGTCCGCCCACGACCTCCCCCAGCTTACGGTCGGGCCGCGTGCTGGGGCTGGGGCTTTCCGGTTGGGCGCGGGCTTCGGCCCAGAGGCTCCAACCGTCGTTGTCGCGATCGAGATGGGCGTCGTAGCGTGCCGGCGAGGCATAATAGGCATCGAAACGCGCCTCCCAAAGGTCCTCGACCATGTCATGATCGGTAAATTCGTAGCCGAAGATGAAGCGGTCGTTGCCCGGCAGGGTCGCGAAGAAATCGCTGATGCCGTCGAAGGCGCTGTCGAAGGCCCAGGGGTTCGTGCCGGCCAGGTACTCGGCATAATTGCTGAGTCCGTCGCCATCGGGATCCCCGTAGGTGCCATAATTTCCGTCGGAATCGAGGTAATCCAACCCCCACATCAGCTCCCACCAGTCGGGGAGTTTGTCGCCATCGCTGTCGTAGGGCTCGTAGCCATAGCCGGCGCTGTCCCACATCTCCACATCCTCGTCGGCCACGGCAAAGCGCAGCGGCAGCAGGTCGGGATAATGCGGCACCACATCCAGTTGCGTCAGGAAACTGTCGATTCCTCCCGGAAGAGGCAGGAAGGGATGGAATTCCCCGCGGAAGCGCGACCCGGTAAGGTACACCATGCCGTAGGGATTGGCGGTGTTGGGGAAATACTGTTCCGATTGTTGCGGCAGCATCGGCGAGAACATGTTGCCCTGATCACGCGGAATATCCAAGGGAATGTGCGCCGCCAGGTTTTCGATCCAGGGCACGATGCGATAATCGTCGTACCAGAAGGAACGATCGGGCGCATAACCCCAGAAGGGCGCATTGTAATAATCGGCCGGGCGCCCTCCGATCACATCGAAGCCGGACGGATAGACATCGTCATGATCGGGGTCCGGCAGGTTGTCAAAGGAATAGCAATACAGCAACGCGGGGCCACCCTGCCATTCGGGAACCGTCAGTTCGACCAGATCCTGGCGATTGTAGCGCCGGTACATGTCGAACTCGATCTGCGCGCGGGTACGCCCCACGGCCCAGATGCGGGCCTGGTCGACCCAGCCCCGGAAGAAACGGTTGAGGTTGGGCGCACTCTTGGCGTCTCCCTGCGCCGGTCCCACATGAATCGAATGGCCATCGACCCAGCCATCGGGATTGGCCTCGGCGGCGCCGATCACAATCGGCGAGGGGAAGGCATAGCCCGAATCCATCTGGCCGTCATCGTTCGAGCTGATGACCCAGCCGTTGATGGGCCGTTCGGAAGTGGGCACGGTGGCGACTTCCTCGCCGTCGACGTAAAGCGTCAGCATGCCGGTCCACATGCCGTCCTCGCGAAAATCGCCGTCATAGGCGCCGGCCAGATGATACCAACGATTGGATGCAAGGGCATTGGCCGCGGGTGCCCTGGCCATGTTGAACAACCGGGGTTGCGCCTGCCCGTTATACCCGACATAGGGCCGTCCGTCGGTGTCCAGGCCCAGGCGGAAGTTCGCCAGCACGGTGGCCTCGGGCAACTGGTAATAGCCCTGGGGGATCATGACGACACGCTCGACGATCACCTGTTCGACCCCGCTCGAGGGTTGTTCGGCACGTACCCAGCATTCCACCGTGAAGCGGTGCAACTCGTCACCACGGTGAATGTACTGCGGCATGGTACGCGCGGCCGCATTGCCGTCCAGGTACAAGGCGCGCCGTTTGGGCGGCGTCAGGCTGTTCAGGGGGTCCGTCACGCCCAGCGAAACGTCAGGATCGTGGACCAGTTCCGCCCGGTCGGAAATAAAGTCGCCGTCGGTATCGAACCCCTCGTTCATCTCGAAGCTGAACATGTAGCTCGGCGCGTCATCAACCAACCCCAGCACAGCGGCATCCCACCACCACCAGGGGTCCATGAGGTTGCAGAAGACGTTCCCGGCCCAGTAGTACAGGTTAGCGAACGAATTCTGATAGGAAATATCCGTCATCCAGAGAGGGCTCGGATCGGTGTGGTAATAAGGAGGTCGGGAAACGTCCAGCCAATAGGACTGCAACGACTCGTCGATATCGGACAAATCGTCCCCATCGCTATCGCTCAGGAGATTGCCGGCCAACCAGGGACGCAGGCGGAAGTCCGGCGGGCTGTCGATAGCGGGCTGGTCGTATTGATCCCAACTCCAGGTCGAGGAAGCGGCAACGCGTCCGCCCCAGACCTTGCTGCGCACGACATCCTCGACGCCATAGAGCGGGTTGAGACCGTGGAAGACCTCCCAGAAGTCGTCCATACCGTCACCATCGGTATCGTGGTTCATGGGATCGCCGGTCGAATACCACAGACCGGTCGTAAACTCGGAGGCGGTCAGGAAGGAAAAAGGCACCCTGTGGTAATTTGGGCCGACTTCGAAGCGCGGGTCCCAATGCATGGGGCGACGGCCACCAGGACCGACGTACCACTCTCCTCCGCTCAAGGCGGGATTGAAGAAGTCATAGGGCTCATAGCCATAGAGTCCGCGTCCCGCTTCCCAGGCGGGGGCGCCGCTGTTGTACTGGAACTGCCAGTGATAGACCGCGCCCAGCATGTATTCCTGGTAATTAAGCAGCCCATCGCCGTCGGGATCGCCATACATGTC
>CAZIUM010000101.1:0-10370 GCA_964542285.1 uncultured Lentisphaerales bacterium | reverse complement strand
GCACGGAAGCACCGACTTGCCTCGGGAACCCCGCGCCCCCCCGTGAACGGCTACCATTTCCTTTCCTTTCCTCGTTACGTTTTGACCATCGCTAACAGGGAATCGAAATCCTCTTGCGCGATACGGTCCCAATCGTACCGGGCCGCCTGGAGCAACCCCGCCTGACGCAAGCGCCGGTTGCGCAGGGGGTTGTCCAGCACCCCCGCCAGGCGGCGGGCAAATGTCGCGGTGTCGAAACAGGGCACCGGTTCATAGGCGCGATCGAATATCCGACGGTACACGGGCAAATCATAGGCCACGACCGGCAGACCGGCGCCCATGGCCTCGCAGACAGCGATCCCCCAACCTTCTTCATGACTGGGAGCGAACAGGACGCCGGTTCCCTTAATCGCCCGATAATAGGTATCCGACGGCAGATAGGCTCCGATCGGTTGTCTCAGACTGATGACATTCTCAAGGCCCGCCGCGCGAATACGGGAACGCAACGCACCGATCCCGCTCATGCCTCCCATCAGGTGCAGGGTGGTACCGGGACGCAGACGTTGCAGTTCGCTCCAGACGGGAACAATATCGTGCAAGCCCTTGTTGGGACGAACCCCCACCATCACGGCGTCGGCGTATCGCTCCATCGGCTCGGCCCGCAGGATGGCCTTGAAATCGATTCCGTTCCCCATCCTACGAATGCGATGGTCGGGCATTCCCAGGGCCTGCAATTCCCCGGCAATCAGATCGCCGGCCGCGGTATCGTACAGCATCGCCAGGTCCGCATGCCGTGCGATGCATCGCAAACTCCACTGTTGCATGCGCCAGGTGGCTGCGTTGATCAACCGATTCCCCGGACGTTCGCCGGCAGGCAACTCACGGTGATGAATCCAGGCGACCCAGCGACGCCCGGGAACCTGCCGCTTAAGCGCCATGGCGGGGACGATGTCGCAGAAATAGTCGCTGACGGTGATCATTGTGTCGACGGTCGCCATCCGACGCGATCGCAACGCTCCACCGAGCGCGGAAAGCAGGTAGGACCAGAAACGCAGAACGCGCGCGGGTTCGTGACGCAAAACCAAGGACGCGGGCACGCGCAGCACCGGCAGTTCGCAACCCATGCGTCGCAGCATGCGTTCCCCACCCAGCGTGGTCATCAGCCGTTGCTTCGGCGGCGAACGCTTCGCCCCGGGCTGGAACTGCCATCGTCGCGAAATCTCATGAAACCGCACCGGACCGCCGGTAATGCTGTCGGCTTCCATGCCACAGCCATTCAATATCCAGACCACATTCATATTCGAGGAAACCCCCGGCTATGCGGAAGAACCATACTTCTTTAGGGTTATTGAACACCAAATCTTGGAGTTTGGCAATTCAATTCGGGAAGTAAAGAACGCTGGCTCATCATCGAATTCCCTGCTCGTGCCCGGGTCTACTAAGAATCGAGTTTGGCACTGCGCCTTGAAAAGGCTATCATGTTTCTTTGAATTTGAACAGAGGATAAGGATACAACGAATGATCAAGATTGCCTTCATGGGTGCCGGCAGCACGGTGTTTGCCAAAAGCATTGTCGGAGATTGCATGTTACGTGAAGCGCTGCGCGAAGCCCATTTTGCGCTCTACGACATCGACGCCAGGCGCTTGCGCGAATCGCGACGCATGCTGGAGACCTTGAACGCCAACATCAACAAGGGACGCGCCAAGATCACGTCGCACCTGGGAACCGCCCGGCGCCGGCAGGCGCTGAAAAATTCCGATTTCGTGGTCAATGCCATCCAGGTTGGCGGCTATGAGCCCGGCACCGTGATCGATTTCGAAATTCCGAAACGCTATGGCTTGCGACAGACCATCGCGGATACCCTGGGCATCGGCGGAATTTTCAGGGGCTTGCGTACCCTGCCCGTGATGCTGGACATGGCGGAGGACATGGCCGCGGTGTGTCCGAATGCCTGGCTGCTGAATTACACCAACCCCATGGCGATTCTCACGGGCGGAATGTTGCGCGGTAGTCCCGTGAAAACCGTTGGGCTGTGTCACTCCGTGCAGGGTTGCGTCCGATCCCTGATGGATTCCCTGTCCCTGGCCGACCAGTATCCCCCGGAGGAGGTTATCGCGCATATCGCCGGCATCAACCACATGTCCTGGTTGCTGAGAATCGAACATCGCGGCAAGGACCTCTACCCGGAAATCAAGCGCCTCGCGGCGGCCAAGCTCCGGCGCTGGCGCAGCGGACCGGAAAAGAGCCACAACATGGTGCGCCTGGAAATGATGCTGCAGACCGGGTATTACATCACGGAAAGTTCTGAACATTTCGCGGAATACGTGCCGCATTTCATCCGTTCGACCCACCCGGAGCTGGTCGAAACCTTCAATATTCCGCTGGACGAATATCCGCGCCGATGCGTACGTCAAATCGAGCAATGGAAGCAGATGAGCAAGGAACTGGTCTCTAATCCCAAGCTTTCCCATGCGCTTTCGAACGAATACGGATCGGCCATCATGAACGCAGTGGTCACGGATCGTCCGATCCGGATCGGGGGCAATGTGCTGAACCGCGGGGCAATCCCCAACCTGCCACCCCAGGCCTGCGTGGAAGTTCCCTGCCTGGTGGACGGCAACGGAGTGCAGGGCTGTTATGTCGGAAACTTGCCGGAAGTTTGCGCTGCTTACAATCGCACCCAGATCAACGTCCAGATGCTGACGATCCAGGCGGTACTGGAACACCGTCGCGACTGCATCTACCAGGCGGCCATGCTCGATCCTCATACGTCCGCCGAACTTGATATTGACCAGATCCGCAACTTGTGTGACGATCTGGTCGAAGCGCACGGCGACTGGTTGCCGCGTTTCAATTGAAGCAAACCCCTCCGCAAGCGCGGAATTCTCCCTGGAGGAGCCCCATGAGTTACGAAATTACCGGCACACTGAAAAAAGTATACGACACCCAGACCTTTGCCAGCGGATTCATGAAGCGTGAATTTGTCGTCACGACCGAAGATGACCGCTACCCACAAGAGGTGGCCCTGGCTTGCACGCGCGACGACTGCGCCCAGCTTGACAATCTCCAACTGGGGGAACGCTTGCGGGTTACGTTCCGCATTCGCGGGCGCGAGTACAATGGGCGTCATTTCGTTAATCTCGACGCCTACAAGATCGAGCGCCTCGACTCCGCGGGGGGCGCGACGGAAGAAGCTCCACCCGATGACGATCCCTTTGCGGGCGAAATGCCGCCCGACGACGATGCCATGCAGTTTTAGTCCCCAGTCGATCGTTTTATCGTCATGACCGCCGCGCTGCCACTGGGTCGTGTGTTATCGGCGGGGGCGGACTGGCTGTCGGCGCGGAAGATTCCGGAAGCCCGCATGGCCTGTGAGCTTCTGGCGGCCCGGTTGTTGCGCGTACCCCGCCTGCGCCTGGCGTTGATGACCGATTGCCCTCTGCCTCCCCCGCTGTTACGCGCCATGCGCCGCGGTCTGCGAAGACTGTCCGAGGGTGAACCGGTGCAGTATGTGCTGGGAGAATGGGAATTTCGCGGGCACAAGCTCAAGGTCGACCGCCGCGCCCTGATTCCGCGTCCGGAAACGGAGCAACTGGTGCAGAGGGTCCTGGACGCGACCAGGCTGTGGGACATTGCCGAGCCGCGAATCTGCGACGTCGGCACCGGCAGCGGCTGCATCGTCCTCAGCCTGGCGCTGGAACGTCCCAACGGAAGGTACACCGCCACCGACCGGGACGCGGTGGCGTTGGAACTGGCGCGGGAAAATGCCGAGTTCTTGAAGGTGGCGGACCGCATCGAATTTGCACAGGGCGAAAATTTCGCCCTGGCCCCGCCGGGGTCGTTCGATGCCGTAGTCTCGAATCCGCCCTACATTGCAACCGGCGTCTGGCGTACCCTGTCCCGTGGCATTCGAGATTACGAACCCAGCGGCGCGCTGGACGGCGGCGACGACGGCCTTGAAACCCTGCGTCATCTCATCCACGATGCGGCCATGGTGCTGAAGCCGGGCGGAGGCTGCTGGTTGGAAATCGGTTACGACCAGAAAGCCTCCGTAACCGGAATCATGGAACAAGCCGGATTTGTGGATGTCGCGGTCACTCCCGACCTGTCGGGCCGTGACCGCTTCGCCGTGGGCCGCATGCCCTGAGGATTCCTGGAGCTTCCGCGCCGGGTCAGGATGCCGTCCGTTCCCGGTCGTGGATCAGCTTGTACTCGATCGAGTCCACCAGGGCTTTCCAACTGGCCTCGATGATGTCCGTGGATACTCCCACCGTGGTCCAGGCTTCCCGTCCGTCGGTCGACTCGATCAAGACCCGCACCTTGGCCGAGGCGGCTGCGCTGCCGTCGAGCACGCGCACCTTATAGTCGGTCAGGTGCGCTTCGGCCAGTTGCGGATAAAACCGTTCCAGCGCTTTTCGCAGGCAGTGGTTGAGCGCATCGACCGGGCCATTGCCTTCCGCGGCCGTGATTTCGTCTTCCCCGCCAACGTTGATCTTGATCATGGCGGCGGCTCCGGTGTCGATCCCGGTGGGGTGCTCGCCGATGGTCCGGAAGCGTTCCAACGCGAACAAGGGTTGGTACGTTCCCAGAGCCTTGCGAATCAGCAATTCAAAACTGCCCTCGGCCCCCTCGAACTGGTAGCCCTCGTTTTCGAGGTGCTTGAGCCGTGTGACCACCGCATCCACGACCGGGTCGGTTTTGTCGGTCTCCGGCGCCAGTTTGCGAATCCGTTCCAAAACGGCGCTGCGTCCGGCCACTTCGCTGATCAGAAAACGGCGTTCGTTGCCGATGGCGTCCGGCGGCACATGCTCGAAGGAATACGAGCACTTGCGCACACCGTCCATGTGCATGCCGGCCTTGTGGGCAAAAGCCTTGCGTCCCACAAACGGCATGTCGTCGGGCAGCACGACGTTGGCAATCTCGGCGACCCGCCGCACGGCGGCGGTGAGTCCGGGCATTTTCCCTTCCGGCAGACACCGATAGCCGAGTTTCAACTCAAGATTCCCCAGGATGGTGGCCAGGTTGGCGTTGCCGCAGCGTTCACCGAATCCCGCCAGGGTGCCCTGGACATGCGTCGCGCCGGCACGCACCGCCGCCAAGGCGTTGGCCACCCCCAGTCCGCCGTCGTTATGGGAATGAATTCCCACGACCTTTTCGTTGCCCAGACGTTGCAGGGCCTCGGTCGTGGCCCGCGCCACCTCTTCCGGGAAGCACCCTCCGTTGGTTTCGCACAGACAGGCCACATCGGCGCCCGACGAGGTCGCGGCCTCCAGCGAAGCGAGCGCGTAGTCGGAATCGGCTTTCCATCCGTCAAAAAAATGCTCTGCATCGAAGATCACACGCTTGCCATGCCGAATGAAAAAGGCCACCGTGTCGGCGATCATGCGCAGATTTTCTTCCGGAGTGGTGCGCAACACATCGGTGACATGCAGATTCCAGGACTTGCCGAAAATCACCACCACGTCGGTGTCGGCCTGCAACAGGCTGAGCACCTGCGGATCGTCTTCGGGAGGCTTCCCGGGACGACAGGTGGCGCCAAAGGCCGCCACTTTGCCTTGCTGTAGGGGCAGTCCCGACAACTCCTTGAAGAAGGAGATGTCCTTGGGATTGGACCCCGGATTGCCGGCCTCGATCAGCGAAATTCCCAGGGCGTCCAGGGTGGCCACGATTTGCAGCTTGTCGCGCACCGAAAACGAGATGCCCTCGGCCTGGGCGCCATCGCGCAAGGTGGTGTCAAGAATTTCGATCGATTTCATGAGGTTACCCCTTCCATTTCACGCGGTTCCGTCAACAAGGCATTAATGGCCGAAAGGTAGGCTTTGATGCTGGCCTCGACCACGTCGGTGGAAAGACCGTGCCCGTTGTACAATCTTCCGTCATGGCGAATGCGGACCGTGGCCTCGCCCTGGGCATCCTCGCCGCCGGTAACGGCCCCGAGTTGAAACCCTTCCAGCTCCAGATCCATCCCGAGAATGCTGTTGATCGCCGTGAAGGCCGCGGAAATGGGACCGTCGCCCGAAGCCACATCCTCCAGCATCCGGCCTTCTTTTTTCAGGCGCACGGTGCAGGAAGAGGTGATGGTGTTGCCGGAAGTTACGACGAATCGGTCCAGCGAGACAATGTCCTCGCCACGCCGCTGGATGCCGCGCGCCAGCGCCTCGATGTCGGCATCCGAAACCTTTTTTTTGCGGTCGGCCAGTTCCTTGAACTGCGCGAACAGCACCTTGATCTTTTCGGGTTGAAACCGGAACCCGAGGTCTTCCAACCGCGTCGAAAACGCGTGCCGCCCGGAATGCTTTCCGAGCACCATACGATTGCGGGGCACGCCGATCGATTCGGGCGTCATGATTTCGTAGGTCTGGGCATCCGCCATCACACCATGCTGATGGATGCCCGCCTCGTGCGCAAAGGCGTTTTCGCCCACGACCGCCTTGTTGGACTGCACACGACTGCCGGTGACATTGACCACGCAACGACTGGCGTTGTAGATTTGCGTGCTGTCCACCCCGCATTCGACCTCGCCAAACACGTCGGGTCGCGTATGCATGGCCATGACGATTTCTTCCATGGCCGCGTTGCCTGCCCGCTCGCCGATCCCGTTGATGGTGCATTCGACCTGGTCGGCCCCCGCCAGGACCGCGGCCAGCGAATTGGCCACTCCCAGCCCAAGATCGTTGTGGCAATGCACCGCCAGCCGCGTGTCGCCCACGTTGGGCACATGCTCCCGGATGTCACGAATCAGGGCCGCAAATTCATGCGGCACGGCATAGCCCACCGTATCGGGAATATTGACGGCCTCGGCCCCGGCCCGGATGACCCCCTCGACGACGCGGTAGATGAAATCGCGCTCGCTGCGCGAGGCATCCTCGAGCGAGAATTCGACTCTTGGGCAGAGGTTGCGCGCATAACGGACCATCTCGACGGCCTGCTCGCGGACCTGGTCGGGAGTCATCTTGAGCTTAACTCGCATATGCAGCGGCGAGGTGGCGATGAAGGTGTGTATATAAGGTTGACGAGCCCCGCGCACGGCTTCCCAGGCCGCATCGATATCGGGACGCAGGGCCCGGGACAGGCTGGCCACGGCGGCATGGTTCGCCAGTTCGGCCACGGCCTTGACGGCCTCGAAATCGCCGGGGGAAGCCGCTGCGAAGCCGGCTTCAATCACGTCGACCTTCAGCCGCTCAAGTTGCTCGGCCACCAGCAATTTCTCGTTGTGATTCATGCTGCAGCCGGGAGCCTGCTCCCCGTCGCGCAGCGTGGTATCGAAAATAAAAACACGCCGTTTTGCGCTTTGCTTGTTCATTTTTCTTCCGTTGTCATGCGGTGAGGGATTCCCCGCAATGGTCCTTGCTCGAAAACAAAAAACCCGCTGAGTTCCTTTCGGAGCCGCGCGGGTTTCTGCCTGGTTGTCTGTAAGAAATTACACTTCTACAACACGACCGTACATCCCGCGCAGGGCAGCTCAATCATCAGGCCCAAGCGCAAGCCGGACAAGTTCACAATGCCAAGATTCGAAAGGGCGCAGCCCTTGGGCGCGACCTTCCGAGCGGACATTGCGGTTGTAAACGTGAAATTCATCGAAAGCATTATGACAAATCCCGCTCCGGAACGCAACCAGTTGCGGAAAAAAAAATTCCAGCAGATTTGCCGCAGATTTGCCGGGCGATTTTTCAGGCCAGAATCCGCAGACGCGTGGGACGCCCTTCCACCACTCCGCTGGCGGCAATTTCGTCCAGCGCCTTTTCGAGTCGCGCCTCTTGCGTTTCATGCGTCAGGGTCACCACGGGAACGAAGGGTCCATCCTCCGCGCCGCCTTGCTTCTGCATCGCAGCGGCGATACTCACGCCGTGTTTTCCCAGAATGTTGGTGAAGCATCCCAGGGACCCGGCCTGGTCCCGGACCATCAGGCGCAGGTAATAGGCGCGGCGGATTTCCGCGAGCGGACGCATGCGGCGTGTTTCGCCGCTCATGGGGGCCACGGCCCGCCGCAGCCGCGAGGGACGCGCACGCAGGGTGTGGGCAATGTCGGCGATGTCGGCGATCACCGTGCCGGCGGTGGGCTCCCGTCCGGCACCGCGCCCGTAGTAGAGGGTATCGCCCGAAAGCTCGCCGCGCACCATCACGGCATTAAACACCCCGGATACCGAGGCGAGCATGTGGTCCAATCGAACCAGGGTGGGATGCACGCATACTTCGATTTCGCTCCCCTCGCGGGCTACCATGGCCAGCAGCTTGATGCGATACCCCAATTCGCGGGCAAAACGTACGTCCATGCCGTTCAACCCTCGGATGCCCTCCACCGGCACCGCGTCGAGGGGTACGTGAAATCCGTAGGCAAGGGACGCCAGAATCGTGGCCTTGTGGGCGGTGTCGTGTCCGTCGATATCGAGCGAGGGATCGGCTTCGGCATACCCGGCCTTCTGCGCCGCGGACAGCACCTGGTCGAAATCCAGCCCCTCGTTTTCCATGCGGGTCAGGATATAATTGCAGGTGCCGTTAAGAATTCCGTGAATTCGCTGTACGACGTCGCCCGCCAGCCCTTCGCGCATCACCCGGATGATGGGAATGCCGCCCCCGACACTGGCGCCGAACCCCAGGTTGAGTCCCTGACACTCGGCCATGCCGAAGATTTCGTCGCCATGCTCGGCCAGGAGTTTCTTGTTGGCGGTCACCACCGGCTTGCCGGCGGACAGGGCGGCCAGCACCAGATCGCGCGCCACCCCGCTGCCGCCGATCAGCTCCACGACAATCTGGACGTCTGGATCGTCAATGACCTCCTGCGCGTTTCGCGTCAGGATGCCACGATCGACCTTGACGCCGCGATCGCTGTCGATGTCCAAATCGGCGATGCGTCGCAGCACCACGTCCGTTCCGATGCGGGCGGCAATGCGCTCGCGGTTGCGTCGCAGTCCTTCCACCACGCCCGCGCCCACGGTACCGAACCCCAGCAAGCCTACTCCGATTGGTTTCATGTTGTAATGCCGTCTAGCGTGCCGCAAGTCCCAGCCACTCCTGCACGATGGGAGAGAACTTGAGAATTACGGGGGTAAACACGATGCTGACCATGCTCATGAGTTTGAGCAGAATGTTCAGCGAGGGGCCGCTGGTGTCCTTGCAGGGGTCCCCGACGGTATCGCCGATCACGGCGGCGCCGTGAATGGGATTTTTGGCCAGGGCTTGGTCCTCAACGGGATTGCCGTCCGGATCGACATATTGCCCCTGGTCGTTTTTCAAGTATTTGCCGCCAAGATTGCCTTTTTCGATGTATTTCTTGGCATTGTCCCAGGCGCCGCCGGCGTTATTTAACATCGTGGCCAGCGAGAAGCCCGCCGCCAGACATCCCGCCAACATACCCATCACGCCGGGAATGCCGAAGATCAGTCCGGTGACGACCGGGGTCACGATGGCGAGCACCGAGGGGAAGAGCATTTCGCGTTGCGCCCCGGCGGTCGAAATCGCCACGCAGCGGGCATAGTCCGGTTTTTCGGTGCCGGCCATGATGCCGGTAGCGTTCCGAAACTGGCGGCGCACTTCCTCGACCATGGCGCCGGCGGCGCGGCCCACGGCCTTCATCGTCAGCGCGCAGAACAGAAAGGCCATCATGGCGCCGATAAACAAGCCGCAGATCAGCATGGGGTTCAGAATCTGGGCGTCGTAAAGCCTGACGAAGTCCAGCACGCCCATGTTATGTGATTGCGCGGCCGTCAGGTTCTCGCTACCGACGGCAAAGGTCCCGTCGCCCGCGAAACGCGCCACCCACATCTTGACTTCTTCGATGTTGGCGGCCAGCAGCGCCATGGCGGTAAGAGCCGCGGAGCCGATGGCGAAGCCCTTGCCGGTGGCAGCCGTGGTATTGCCGAGAGCGTCCAGCGCGTCGGTGCGCTCACGCACCTCGGGGGGCAGTCCCGCCATTTCGGCATTGCCGCCGGCATTGTCTGCAATCGGACCATAGGCATCCGTCGCCAGCGTGATGCCCAGGGTGGACAACATCCCCACCGCGGCAAAACCGACCCCGTAGAGCCCCATGGCAAAATTGCTGAATCCGCCCGAAAGGCCGAAGGCGCACAGAATGCCGAGTGCAATGACGATCACGGGAAACGCGGCCGACATCATACCGGTCGCCATGCCGTCGATGATCGTCGTGGCGGCGCCCATGCGGGCCTGTCCGGCAATACCCTTGGTAGGAGCGAAGGAATCGGACGTGTAATATTCCGTCGACTGACCGATCAGGATGCCGGCGAAAAGGCCGGCAATAACGGCGCCGAAGATACCCCAGGTGACCCATCCGATCACGGCGAGCGCCGCCAGTGCAATCACGATCAGGATAGAGCTGCCCAGCGTGCCGGTCAGCAGCGCGCGCAACAGCCCTTTCTGGTCGGAGCCTTCGCGG
>CAZIUM010000100.1:0-10454 GCA_964542285.1 uncultured Lentisphaerales bacterium | reverse complement strand
GCCTGGCCTTCGACGCGGTCCAGAACGACTTCACCGGGGTGGTGCGGGCCAAGGCCGGCAGAGGACATGTGGAGTTTCCCGCGCGTCACGGCACCTTCAACTTCAAGCCGGACCCCGAACGGGACCTGGTCATTTCGAACGATATCGCACTGCCCCCCTGGCACCAACTGGATCTTCAAATCGCTGGCTGTCACGAATGGCGCGACCTTTGAGATACAATCGAAACCAGGAACGGGTGCGGATAACTATACCAACGAAGTGGTTTCGCGTCTGCGCATCCTCGACGATGTCACCGTCGCTTCGGGTAGTGTCCTTTCCGCTGATGGTCAGGGGTACTGGGTTCAAGAGGGACCAGGCGCAGGAACGGGTCGCAGCAGCGCCGGGTATGGCGGCGTTGGCAGCTACGGACATTATGGGGAAGCTACGGATGGTACGGCGGGTGAACCCTACGGAATGGCGAATATGCCCGATCAACTCGGCAGCGGCGGCGGTTCCGGCGGCGGCGCAGGGAATGCGGGTGGGGGTGCGGTAATCCTCGATGTCGTGGGCGAGATCACGGTCGAGGGAACGCTGTCGGCCAACGGCGCTCGCAGCAGTTACCGGGGCGGCGGCGGGAGCGGCGGCAGTGTCTGGATCAAGGCAGGTGAAATTCGAGGAAAAGGGTTAATTGCGGCTGATGGAGGTGGAACTGGGGCCGGTGGCCATTCGGGCGGTGGCGGCGGTGGACGCATTGCCTTCGAGACGGCGGTGAATGCGTTTACCGGCAGCATTCGCGCGCAGGGGAAGCCGAGTTCCCATTTTGAACGCGGACGTCATGGCACATTCAATTTCAAGTCGAGTCCTACACAAGACTTGGTGATTCGCAGCGATATCGCCTTGCCGCCCGGAACCAACTGGTTGTTCAAGTCGTTGACTGTCACGAACGGTGCGGTTTTCGAGGTTCAATCGGTGCCCGGAACGGCGACTGAGCTCTACACCAACGAGGTCGCCTCGCGCCTGCGCATTCTCGGCGATGTCACCATCGCGGCGGACAGCAGCCTGTCCGTCGACGGCCTGGGCTATCTTGGCAAGGAGGGCCCCGGTGCCGGCAGAGGCGGCTCTGCCGGCAGTAGCGGTGGTGGCTACGGCGGTGCCGGTGGCTTTGGCCGAACGGCCGGGGGCGGCGTCTACGGCTGCAGCACAACGCCCGATCGTCTTGGCAGTGGCGGCGGCAATAATAGCAATGGCGGCGGCACCTTGATTCTGGAGGCGGGGGGCAAGGTGATCGTGCAGGGGATTGTTTCGGCCACGGGTGACACGCTGGGAGAACGCGACGGCGGCGGCAGCGGCGGCAGCATCTGGATCAAGGCCGAACGGCTCGAGGGCGAGGGGACGATTGTCGCTGACGGCGGAAGCGGCGGAGATTTGACGACCAACCGCGGCGGCGGCGGCGGGGGCGGTCGCATCGCCATCGAGGTGATTTCCGACCGGTTGACCGGCGAAGAGCCGGGAACCTACCTCGCCTATGGCGGTACGCCCAATGGCCGCGTCTCCGTTGCCGGCGGGCTGGGCGGCCTCGCCGAGGACGGCACGCCGGGAACGTTCTTCCTGTTCCGTCCCCGGGGGACGGCGATCATGGTGCGTTGAAGCCTTTGATCATGTAGGCCTGCCGGCTCCCGAAGTAATCGGAGGCGAAGAACACGGCGTCGCCGTCGGGCGGCAGGATGGGATGCGCGTGGTTGCCCCCCTGGATCAGGACGCCCGAATTCAACAGGTAACGGAAGGTCAGTGGCGCATCGAAATCCGTTCCTTCTCCCAGGTAAATGGCCATGCCGGATCGTTCGCCGCTCCAGACGGGAAAGGTGTCGAACACGAAGCGCAAGCCGGAGCGATCGACCGCCAGGTGACACAAGCGCGGGCTGCTCTCGGGGCGGGACAGTTCCCGGCGCTGGGCATTGCGACCCAGTCGGCCGCAATGGGGCGCCTTTGGATCGGCGGACATCGGAAAGCCGGAAACGACATGCTGTTGCGTGCCGTCGGCCCACCCATAGCTGTTGTCGCGGTTCTGAAGCATCACCGAGGCTACTTCGCCCTCGGTTCCGCGCCAGACCTGGTGCCCGATGCAGGATTCTATTCCGTCGCGACCGAAGGGGAGGTCCTGCCAGTGGGTGCCGTCATCGCGCAACATGTGCAGGTCCACGCCGCGATGGTCCGCTTGCCACAGGGCGGGCCGCTGCCGGCCTTTTTCGTCCGGAACCCGGTCGTGCTGATGTTGAACCATCAGGGTCCGGGTTTGCGGTTCCTTTTCCGATGGGAAATAGCGCAGGTGCGAGTGGGTGTGTGGCTGGGAAAAGATCACCTCCATGTGGCCGGTGTCCGTGTCCATTGCCACGATGCCGGTCTCGCCTTCCGGTTTGCGGTCGTAGTCCAGGTAGGCCAGGGCCCCCAGGCGCGTGGCATCCCAGGAGACGGCCTCCACATGCATGCGGTCTACGGGAAGCCGGGTGCCCTTCAAAAGGCCTTCGGCCCGGAACAGGGGCTCCACCGCTCCGGTACGGAGGTCCAGTCGATGAAGGTCCAGAACGCCCGGCTTCTGTTCGCCGCGTCGACAGACCAGGTGGCGTCCATTGGGCGCGAGCTGAAACCAGCCGATGTCGGACACCCAGTCGCGCAGCGCCTGCAACGTCCCGCCTTCATCGGGACGGCAGATTTGCGGTCCGTGCTCGGTATGCAACAACAGCGAACGCCCATCCTCCAGGAACCCCGGCCAATCCGGATAGATGGGCGCGCTGGTCGCTTCATCGGGCGTCAATTGATACACTTCCAGGCCTTTGGGCGAATGCGCATCGAGAAATTCCGGGCGGGGCTTCATTTTCATGGGAATAATCCATGGTGTTAATGGCCGGACGGATGCGTTCCTTGATTGTCGGAAATCACGATTCCGCCGTAAATCCGGATAGGTATAGCCGACTTGGCGGAAGAATCCAATTCAAAAACGATTCCGGCAAATGCTCCCCGCGCTGGCGTGAGGGTTGAGGGTTGAGGGGTAGGGCGGCGAGGCCCTTCGCCGCCGCGCGCGAGTCCCCCGCGCGATCTCGATCTCCACCCGCGCGATCCTTGGACATTGTCTCCCTCCGTGCGTCGAGCGTCACGAACCTGCGTCCGGGGTCCTGTGTCCTTCCTCCGCGTCGGAATCGCCCGTTATTCAGGGCGTTTCGATCTCGATCGTTGCGATACTGTAGACTTCCACTTCCGGCACAGTGAAGCGCACGCGGCGATCGTCGCACTCGAAGGGAATCCGAAGCATGTCCTCCCGATCCGGCGAATACAGTGCGATGTCCCGCACGGTTACGTTTTCCGGAAGGGCCAGGTGAACCTTTATGGAATCGGTCGGGATCGGCAGCTCCCCGGCGGGACCTCGATGACCTTTCGCGGCGGACTCGTCCCGGTTGTAATTCACCAGGTGCACCAGCCGGCGTCCAGGCTGACGGAATCCCGCTGCCCGCACCGTCCAGGGAGCCTCGATCCGGCTGAGCGGCTCGTCCTGGGTGACGCTCGCCATGACCTCCAGAACTTCATTCGGAGACGTTTCGGCGGGAAGTCGCCGAACGTGCTTGTTTTCCGTTTCGGGGCCCCCCGTCTCTTGCGCAAGGTCCGAATCGTCAAATGGGTGACCCTCCAGGTCGAGATCGCCCAGCGGACCCACTGCGACGAGGCGTCCTCCCTCCGCGACATGGGCGCGCAGGCTCTTTCGCTGACCGGATGAAAGCGTGCGTACTCCGGGCAGGATCACGGTGCGGTACCCCGACAGGCGTTCGGTGGTCATTCGTTGATCGAGCAACACGTCGAACAGGATGTGTTTTTCGGCCAGGGTCTGTCCCAGCGCGCGGAACGCTTCGTAGGCTCCGGCATGGCGAGCCAGCAGCGTCTGTCGGGGCAGAACCAGCCCCACTTCGGCGAGAGGACGGGCGCCCTCGAATAACGCGCGACGGTCCCGCATGAAGCGATGATGACGGGTCATCATGGCGCGTCCGACCGGGTCGTTGAACCGGTGGTACAGTCCGGCGCCGCCCCCGCCGAGGGCCGCGGCTTCCGCCAGCGAAGAGCGGATGCGCACGGCTTCGTATTTGCCGATCATGAACGGTTTGCCCGCTGCCATTTCGCGCAGCCACAACAGGTTCAGCCAGGCGTCGCCGGCCTTGTGTGCCGCCAGGTCGGTCGAGCCGTGACTGCCCGAGTACCAGAAGTAGTTTTCCCCGCGGTGCCAGTCCTCGATCGGCGTGAAGGACCGCTCCTCGCGATGCCCGACCAGTCCGATGTGATTCCAGGTGCCGATCATCAGGTCGGGCTTGAGCGAGCGCCCGTAGTCGATCAGAATCTCGTCGAACACCTGCTTGAAGTGGCGCGCGCCCCAGTCCATCGCGGCCCATTCGAGTTCATCGGCCGTTTCGGGATCGGGATATCCGGGAATCCGCGCCGGAATGGTTTCGAAACGGTGGGTTTCGAGATTTTCGATGCCGAATTTTTCGCGCAGGCTTGCGGCGTCGTATCGTTCTCCGAGATAGGCTTTGAACTCCCGCTGACACCAGGGACAGGCGCAACCCCAGCGGTAGTTGTAGTTCGACATCAGGCCGTCCACGCCCGCCTCCACCGCCACGCGCACCATGCGCTTGAGCAGGTCGCGCGCATGGGGACTGGAGATGCACAGCCCCTGGAAGTCGATGTACCGCGAGCGTTCCAGCACCTGCCCTTCCGCGTCGCGCTGCAGCAGGTTGCGCACGTCGGCGGTCGGTTTCGGCCCGAGGATTTCCTCGTCCCAATGCTCGTCGTACCAGGTGGGGAAGCCGTACGGGTCTTCCATGCGTCCGACCACGTTGCACATCTGGAAATGCCCCACCACGCGCAGTCCCAGCTCATGAATCCGGTGGTTGATCTCCGCCTGTCGCTCCAGCGCCTCACGTTCTCCCGTGACCGGCAGACGCATCGGGTATCCCTTGGACTTCTCATGGTAGGCGTAGCCGTGGAACATCGGCCCGTAGAACCCGACCTGCACGATCTCGGGGCGCGCCTCTTCGAGAAACTCGAACATTTCCGGACTTCCGTTGTCAGTCCAGGTGACAAAAAACGTTCGGAAGGCGTTTCCGCCCCCCGGCAGGTCGGGCCAGGGGCCGGGGAGAGCCCGGGTGGTCGTGAGCATGGCCAAGAGGGCCGGCGCCAGAATCCGGACAGGGAGGCGGAAGCGCGGAAGCGTACGGTTCATGGGGTCTCCTGTTCTGGACGTGGTTCGTGTCGGAAGCACGGCTCCCGGACCGATGGCAGGCAGTGATTGTTTTCAAGGATGTGGAGGGCATTCAGCGGAGAGGGGGCTGGGCGAAGTAGTTGTGCACCCCGATGGCGCTGAACCCGTCCAAAGGATTGTCGGCTGCGGCCATGGCGAAGTCGCGGTCCATGTCCGGGCCGAGTTCGTCCCGCAACTGGCGACACAACGCGTGGTAGATCGGCTCGAAGTGGGCGCGCACCGGCGGTTCGTGGAAGATGTCCCAGGCCCGGATCGGTTTGCCCTCCATTTCAAAGCAGAAGCCGAACGACGGGTCCACGGCCATCCAGCCCTCCGCCATCAGGGTCTCGACGATGCAGTGACCATACTTCCGATCCGGGTTGGAGGCGAAAATCAGCCGCGACGGGATGCCCGTTACCTGGCTCAACAGGCAGAACAGCCGCGCTTGCTCGTTGCACCAGCCGTATCCTGAGCGGATGAGGGATTCCTCGGTGAAGTTGCGGTCGGTCGGCAGGCGTGTCCCCGTCTCTTTCAAGGCGTATCCGGCCCACTTGACGTTCGTGGCCACCCAGCGGGCGAGAGCCCCAACCTGGGCGAGGGGATTTGTCTGTCCGTCGGTCGTGGCCGCGGCAATCCGTTCGAGTTCGGGACGGGTTCCCGGGGTGTGGAACAGGCGACGGGACGTGTAGCCGTCATAGGCGAAATTCACCCCGACCTCGTCCAGGTCGAGATAGTTGAGAGCCTGTTCGAGATCGATCCCGGCCACCGCCGGTACGAAGCGCCGGTCAATCGACCGGTCGTTGGAGGAATGTAGCATTGGAAGTCTCCAGAAGGTTTCAGGTTCATCCCGCCGAGGCGGGAACGCCGTTCATTGAACACCGAATCCGCGGAGAATGCAATCCCCCGCATCGCATGATGTGACCGCGCCGTCCCCCGGCCGTCTTTCAGACATGGGGTTGTTGTTCCAACGCGATACGCCGAAAGGGCAGGAAGCCGCTCCTTTCTCGTTGCCGCATCTGCGGAAAACGACGCAGGCCAAAGCGTCAAGCGCGCCGTCGCGCGAGATTAATTCACCACGAAGAGAATATGTGAAGCACAAAAGGCTCAACGCAATAGGATCAGCGTTCCGATCGGACGCGGATCGAATCCGACGTAGGTCAGGTTTTCCACCGGGTCGTAATAAATGCCCGCGCGACGCGTCCAGCGTGGACTCAGACCGGACGTGTCCCACTGAAGACCCCCATTGGCATGCAGCGTCTCCAGCTCGCCCACCCGGTCGCCTGCCATGGAAAATCCGCTGTACCGGCGCTGTTTCCTATCTTCGGGGTCCTGCTCGAAGAGGATGTTGATGACCGCGCCGTTGGAGACCGACAAGGCATCCGCCGCCGTCGACAGCATGTCCAGTCCGGCGCTGGCCCCCTGAACGCGCGCGTTGATCGTGGCCGTGGGCCAGAGATCGACCTTGCCGCCGACGGTCATCCGGGTTCCGGACAGGTCCAGCAGGGCCAGGGAAGGAGAAATCGTGTCTCCCATGGTCAGGTTTGTGGCGATGTTCACCGTGCCCGTGGGAAAATACACCCTGCCTACAGCCCGCTTGTATTCCTGATAACTCGCGGAATTGTTCCCATGCCCGATCTCCATTGAATCCGCGACGTCGAAAGCCTGGAGGGTGCTCTGGCGCAAGTCCAGCTTGCCGACGGCCCAGTGGTCATACTGGCCGTTGTAGTGGCTGACCCCGATTTCGGCATTTTGAAGATGCGCCGTGAAGTCGGCGTTCTCCAGCACCAGGTCGGCTTCGCCGTCCGTGGTGTATTCGCGGGCGCGGATGGAGCCGATGGACAAAATACTGGGAGCCTCCGGGGTGCCGACCGAGAAGGCAACCCCGTTCGTGGGCAGGCCGCGCAGGATGGCTGCGCCGCCGCTGTAGCCGTAATAAAAATCGTTGGTGACCGTGAATTCCTCGAGCTGGGAATGTTCTCCCAGGTCCAACAGGCCGAACCCGCCGTTCATGCAGGCAAGCTGGAAGAATCCGGTGCGGATTCTTTTCACCGTCGGCGGCAGATAGAGCGAGCCTTTTCCGTTCCACGAATTATAGTTCATGCCGATGTTCTGGCCGCCGATGCGCAACTCAGTTGTATGCAGCGCATTCGATTCGCCTCCGGTGTGGATGGCGCTGCGGGCCAGGTCGACATGTCCCGTGATCGCCCGTCCGTAATTGTAGCGCAGGGACGTGCCCACCAGGAAGTCATCGAGAACCCCTTCCAGCACGGAATTTGAAACGACCAGGCTGGCGCCGATACCCCCTTTTGCGGTGCAAACCCCGGACCCGACCCGGAACGAGGCCGGGCTGTTGGAAGTGCCGACGGTCAGGTCCACGGTTCCGGGCCAGTTGGAAATCACGGCATCGCTCCCGGCACCGTACCAGAACTTGGTGCGCGCGACGATCGTTTCAAGCTGCGAGCCTTCGCCCAGGTCGAGATAGCCCCATCCGTGACCCTTGCCGGCACCGCCGACCACGAAATCGCCGGTTTCGATGGCGGTAATTTCCGGCGGCAGGCGCAGGCGCCCGCGGGCGGAGGTGTCTCGCACCGCGCCGCCCACCACGAAGTTGGCGCAGGTGATCCGGTTGGAAATCCCTTCGCTGACGATGGTGCAACGGCTGAGGTCCATGTCGCCTTCCAGGATCGTGCCGTCGTAGTAGGTCGATCCATGGTGCCCGACGGAGAGGGTTCCCCAGTTGGTGGCCAGCAGATCGGCATGAATTGTCAGGGAATTGTTGGTGGCAACATAATAATTTGGCGTGTAGCCGCCCTGGTAGGTCACGCGCAGGTCGGCGTCGCGCGCGGCGGTACCCAACTGAATGATGCCGTTGGTGATGACAACCCGCGTGTTGCTGTTGGTGAGCGGGCGGGCTTTGTCGTACAGCCAGGCCTGCAAGTACTCCTCGACCGTCAGCGTATGTCCGTCGAGGTCCAGCGTGTGCATCGCCTCGAGCGAATTGTTGGTGTAAACCAGATAGCGTACCTGGCGATCGGCGTCCAGGACGTTGGTTCCCATGCCGGTGTTGTCGAAATAAATCGTTCCGGTGTAGGGATTGGCCGGCGCAGTATCGTCGGCCCAATTCTCCGGCGTGGACCAGAAGGTGTCGGTTCCCCCGCCGTCCCAGGCTTTCTGGGCCTCGGAACCCAGGGGCAGCAGACTCAGGAGCAGACCGCTCACGAGCGTCAAACGAACGAACTTCATGGATATGCCCTTTCGGTATAAACAACCCCTATCGATAAACAATAACTTTAAACCCAACGATTCGTTTCGGCAATAAAAATTATCGGAAATCGAAACCCATCGAAAACCATGGTTGAGCGGATTTGAGGCGTGGAGTTCGTTTCGACGCTACGCCCCGCGTGGGTCCCCCGTGGAATATTTGGAGATTGTTGGGCTATTGAATCTTGAGTGTCGGAGGGTCGCCACTCGCCTCTCTCTCCTGCCTTTAGCCCTCACCTCAGGATGATGAGGGTTCCGGCGATGCAGTAGAAGCCCTGGGTGCCCGGGGTGGCCTTCTCGTCGACGGCGGAAACATCCAGAGTTCCCGTGAAGGGCAAATACTCGGGGCTGTAGCGCAAGCCGCCATCATCGCGCGTTGCGATGCGCCGCTCGATATCCGGCAACAACATGTGGTGCCAGACCGCGATGCGTCCGCCGCCACTGCGGCCGTTCGCCCAACCGGAGTGGTAATAGGCTCTGCCCCTGGCGCGCAGCGTGCCGCTGCCTTGTACATTCAGGGCGGCCAGAAAGATCGACCCCCCGCTGCCGGCCGCGGTTTCATAATATCCGCCCTGGGCGCCATCGGCGTTCAGCAGTCCGTCGACCGTGATCGTCCCGCCGGCAATCACATGAATGGCACCGCCTCCCTTGCCCGTGGGGGTCCAGGGAATGCGGTGCGCCTGGTTGTAGCCACCGGGGCTGCCGAGTTCGAGAGGCAATGCGGCCAGGCCGTAGGGGGGACGCGTAACTCCCTGGCCGATTCCGCCGTAACTACCCCCCGAAACCGAGTTTTGTCCCGCACCGGGACCGTTTTCGTTGCCGGGATGTGGCATGAAACCCTGTTCCTTGGCATCGATCCGGCCCTCGGCGGCCACGGTCACATCGCCTTCAACCCGTACCCCGACGATCGCGCCACTGTACCCCGAGGTCCAGGGGTACAACGCCGAATTCGGGCCAATCGTCAGATTGCCACCCACATTCAGTCTGGCACCGTACACTGCATTGGTGCGGGCGGCATACATGTAAAGCCCGGACTCTACAAAGTACCCCATCATGAGCTTCGGCGTGGTAAGATCGGTGACAAGGGTCAGGTCTTCCGCGATATCCAGGACGAACCCTTCATAGATTCCGGTATCGTAGGAACAGCCGCCACGAAAGCCTATCACGCAATTGGTCATGGTCAGCGAAGCCGGCGACCAGCTTTCAGGCTGGTTGGCGATGTACAAGCGGGTGTACCAAAAACTCTGGTCGCCCAGCACCACGTCGCCGTCGGGAGACGCAGCCAGCAGGACCGTATCGGGTAGATACAGCGTACCCATCTGCGCCAGCATGGTGCGCTCGCTCTGGCTGCCGAATGGGCGCTGAATTTCCTGGTCGGCGTAGGCCGAAAAACGCACCGCGGGACGCGGGCCGTTCAGCGCCGCTTGCGCGACGGGGTCATAATGCAGGGCAATGCGTCCGCCTCCCGAATTGGCGCCGTAGTAATAGCCCCGCCCGCCATCGACGCGGATCAGGCCGCTGGAAGCGCCCTGGAAGGTTTTGCAGTACAAGGCGATGCCGCCTCCCGAACCACCGGTACGATGCGTACTGGGGTTGTCTTTGCCGCAAGCGGTGATCGTGCCGTCAATGACAACCGCTCCGTTCATGTCCAGGCGGATCGCGCCTCCTCCGGCGCCGCTTCCATTTTGACCCAGCCCCCCGCTGCCCGGCTGCCAGGGGTCCTCGGGCGTGCCATAGGAGGGTGCACCCCGGCGTCCCCGGAAGCCCGCGCCGCCATTGCCGCCGTAACCGGCGCCGGAATTGGTGTACAGCCCGCCTCCCGGACCGCACCCCGGACCATAGCCTTTTTCGTCCGCGTCCAGCGTACCGGTCGAGGTGAGCGTGAAGTTGGAGCCTTGCAGCAGGATGCGGTGCTCGGGCACCCATTCGCCCGTGA
>CAZIUM010000099.1:0-10588 GCA_964542285.1 uncultured Lentisphaerales bacterium | reverse complement strand
ACAGATGAAAGATATTCCGGTCGCCGACATGCGATCATTTGCGCTTCTCGGTCACAGCGGCAGCGGCAAAACGACGCTGACCGATGCCATTGCCTTCCAGCTCGGGTTGAACGATCGACAAGGCTCCGTAGACAATGGATCAAGCGTTTCGGATTACACGGAAGAGGAAAAAAGCCGCAAGATATCCATTTTTGCCAATTCCTTTAGTGCCTCATATTCAAACAGCCAGGGGCAAAAATACGGCTTGAGCTTCATTGACACCCCGGGGTACATGGATTTTTATGGGCAGGTGCTGGGCGGAGTGCATGCCGCGGACGCGGGGTTGATCGTGGTCGATGCCGTCGGTGGCGTGCAGGTGGGCACACGACGCGCCTGGCAGGCCTGCGACACGGGCGGACTAACGGCCAGGGGATTCGTCATCACGGGCTTGGACCGCGAAAACGCCAGCTTCGAAAAAGTTCTGAATTCCATTCAAACCGAATTCGGCACCCATTGCCTTCCGTTGGTTCTGCCAGCGGGCGACGGCAACCTGGTCGATGTTCTGGCCTCCGCCCCCCCCCCCGCGGATCGGGCCGCCGCAATTGAGGAAACCAAGGGAGCGCTGGTGGAACGGGCCGCGGAAACCGACGATTCCCTGATCGAAAAATTCCTGGGCGGCGAAGAATTGTCTCCAGATGAAATCGCCTCCGGGCTGGTCAAAGCCGTCGCGACGGGTGGACTGGCGCCGGTATTTGTTGGCCTGCCGCTGAAGAAGGACGGCGTGACAGCGCTGCTGGACGGTATCGCCCGCTTGTTTCCGCCACCGACCGCGCGATGCTATCGGGACACGGAAGACCAGGAAATTGCCGCCGATCCCGAAGCTCCCTTCGTCGGGCAGGTATGGCGCACGGCCATCGACACCTTTGTCGGGCAACTGAGTTATGTCAGGGTGATTGCCGGAACGCTCAAACCCCAGACCGAGCTGCTCAACACCAACACGGGCCACCGTGAAATGGCCGGCTCGCTGGTGGCCACCATCGGCAAGAAGCAGGTTGCGGTGGATACGGCCGGGCCTGGAGACATCGTGGCCATTCCCAAGCTTAAAGAAACGAAGACCGGCCATACGCTGGTTGCGCCGGCACGCGCTATCCAGCTTCCCCCCATGGGGTTCCCCATGCCGGTCCACTATGTAGCGATCGCAGCCAAAACCCAGGGCGATGAAGACAAGCTGGGCACGGCTCTGCAACGCATCGCCGACCAGGACCCCACCCTCCTGATCGAACGCAACGCCGAGACCAAGCAAGTCATTCTCAAGGGCCTGGGCGACGTGCATGTCGACGTGGCGGTAAAGTTGATGAAGTCGCAATCCAACGCTGCCGTGGACACCAGCACCCCCAAGGTCCCCTATCGCGAAACCGTAACCTCCCGCGGAGAAGGCCATTACCGCCACAAGAAACAGACCGGCGGTCGCGGCCAGTTCGGCGAAGTCTACCTGCGGGTGATGCCCAAGCCGGAAGACGAGGAAAACTGGTTCCATGACTTGATTGTCGGCGGAGTCATCCCCGGTAACTTTATTCCGGCGGTGCAGAAAGGCGTCACGGAAGGACTACTGGCCGGCGCCGTGGCGGGCTATCCCGTACAAAACGTCAAGGTGGAAGTCTACGACGGCTCCTACCACGACGTGGACTCCTCCGAGATCGCGTTTAAGATTGCGGGCTCACGCGCCTTCCGGGAGGCCATGTCCCAGGCCAAGCCCGTGCTCCTCGAGCCCATCATGACCGTCAAGATCATGATCCCGGATGAATTCATGGGAGCCATCACCGGCGATCTGAACCATCGCCGCGGGCGCATGCTCGGGATGGAAATGGAAGGGTCCCTTCAAATTCTTACGACTGAAATCCCGTTGGCCGAGTTGTTCAACTATTCAGCCCAACTGCGCAGTCTGACGGGGGGTCAAGGAACCTTTGAAATGACTCCTGCCCGATACGACGTGGTGCCTTCGCAGGTGGCGCAGAAGATCGTGGCCGAAGCTGCCAAGAATCGTTCCGCGGAGGAGGATGAATAAGGGTTGTGGGTTGTGTCCCCGTCACTGCGGTGCGGATCGTGCCGCCGGCGAACGGGGTTTTTGCGGCGCGGGAGCAATCCCGCGCATCTTTCGTTATGGCCCTCATTTCGGAGAGGAACCGCCCATTACGGGAACCAGCGGCTCGGGCACCGTGTTTTTTTCGCATTGCACCATGTCCTGCTGTTATTGCCAGAACTATCCCTGGAGCCAGGAGCACCAGGGCACGGATTACGACGAGAACGGGTTGCGCGACATATTGAGATCCCTGGCGCAAGCCGGATGTCACAATTGGAACCTGGTCACCCCGACTCCCTGGCTGCCGCAAATCCGCGCTGCCGCCACACCGCTGATTGAAGGTGACAAGCGCCTGCCTTTTGTCTATAATACAAGCGGTTTTGAAGACCCGGAGACCTTGGCGGACTATCGTGACCTCATGGATATCGCCTTGACGGACTTGCGTTATGCCCGTGAAACCACCGCGATTGAAGCCTCCAACACCCCGGGGTATGTCGCCGCGGCACGTGCGACGCTTTCCTGGTTCTGGCATGAACTGGGGCCTTTGCGACTGGACCCGAACGGCATCGCCACCCGGGGAACCGTTTGTCGTCTGCTGGTGTTGCCGGGACACGCCGAGGAAACGATCGAAAATCTCGAATGGATGGCCGATTCTATCGGCACGAAGGTTGCGATCAGCTTGATGTCACAATATCGCCCGGTGCATCGGGCGCAAAAAATGGATGCTTGGGATCGCGAAGTAACGCGCACGGAATATCGGTTGGTAACGGATGCCGCCGAAAATTTAGGTTTTTGTACCGGGTGGATTCAGCCGTATGACGACACGGCATCCGCCGGATTGTTGGGATGCAGAATGCCCGCCGGCCAGGGTGCCGTGGGCGAACAAGAGGGAAAAGTATGAGCGGACATAGCAAATGGGCCACGATTAAACACAAAAAAGGCGCGGCGGATGCCAAGCGCGGCAAAGTTTTCAGCAAACTGGCCAAGGAAATCATGGTCGTATCCAAACAGGGCGGCGGCGACCCCGATGCCAATGCAACCCTGCGCAACCTGTTGCAGAAAGCCAAAAGCGTGAACATGCCGAGCGAAAACATCGATCGTGCAATCAAAAAAGGCACGGGTGAGCTTGACGGCGTTACTTTTGAGGAAATTTCCTACGAAGGCTACGCCGGCGGCGGAGTCGGCTTGATCGTCAAGGTGTTGACCGACAACAAGAATCGCGCCGCGGCCGAAATCCGAAATATTTTCAAGAAAAACGGTTCCGATTTTGCCAGTGTCGGTTCGGTCTCGCGCGGCTTTGAACGTAAGGGACAGATTGTGCTCGACGCCACCGGACTGGAAGAGGACAAGGTAATGGAAATTGCCTTGGAATCCGGTGCCGACGATGTGGTCAACAACGAAGGGGAAACCTACGAAATTCTTTGTCAACCCCAGGCGTTTTCGGACATTTGCGATGCCTTGAGCCAGGCAGGAATTCAACCCCTCAGCGCGGAAGCCAACGGATTGTTGCCGGTGGTTACCGTGCCGGTTTCCAGCCTGGACGTGGCGAAATCCGTCAATCGATTCATCGCGGCGCTGGAGGATTATGATGATGTCCAAAACGTCTACACCAACATGGACATCGACGACAGCCTCGCCGAAGAACTTGAATCCGAAGACGAATAAATCGCCGCCGACCTCCATGCCGCCGACAGCACGGACCAGGCCTTCGACGACCTGCCGGGTCCTGGGGATCGACACCTCCCTGCGCTCCACCGGCATCGGGCTGGTGGAATGGAACGACGGACGCATGCGGGCCCTGGCCCATGACGTGGTGCGCACGCCAACCAACCGTTCGCTGTCCGTATGTCTTTTAAACCTGCAATCGAAACTGGCCGCGGTCCTCACGGAATTTCGTCCGGACGTTGCGGCCATTGAAGGCCTTTTTTATGCGCGCTTCGCGCGAACGGCGCTGCTACTGGGACATGCGCGCGGGGTGGCCATTGTCACTTGCGCCCAGGCGGCCATCGCGGTACACGAGTATGAACCCCGCCGGGTCAAGCAGGCCGTGGTGGGTTTTGGCGGCGCCAGCAAAACACAGATTCAGCAGATGGTGATGTCGCAGCTCGGCCTGACGCGCATTCCACCCGAAGACGCCGCCGATGCCCTGGCCATCGCCATCTGCCATCTCCACAATACCCAGCGTCTGCGGATCACCACCGCCAAGGCCCTTTGATTTCGACCCCATCCGATCGGAATCGATCCGGCACGGTGGCGCACCGGCAGCCGCGCGAAAAGATCGCGCGGGAAATCCGCACGCAGCGGCCAAGGGCCTCGCCGCCCTACCATTTCGGCGTACTGCGTCGAAATAATAAAGACTTGCGCGCTCCCCTCCCGCCTCCAACCTCCAGCCGCCAGCCTACCTTCAGGTGGGCCACAGGATTCGCGCCACCCAGAGGGTATTGTCGCTGCCGAAACATTCACACTCGGCGGCATAATGTTGCCCGGCCCGGTGCGGCGGCAAGCGTTCCGGATCGCAAACGCCTAATTTGTTGAGCATGACGCGCGCATTTTCTCCGCCATTCTGCATCCATTCGCCGGCAACAATCCAGGTTTCCTCTTCGCTGACGCGAGTGACCGAAAAGTTACCGAGCCGTGCGCCCCGTTCGGGCACGACGACCCGTTCGGTCTCTCGTAGGACGCACAAGCGCTCGGGATCGACCTGGGCCATAACCAGTGGCGCGCGGTGCCGAAAGACATGATCGTTTTGCAAGCCTCTCCGGGTGTACACCAGGAACAATGCATTCTTGCCGGTCACCCAGTGCTGCTGCGTATTGTAATTGCCGAGTTCGGAGCCGTCGTCAAAGGTCCAAGGACGCGGCGGGGCATAGGTCAGTCCATCCTCGGAGGTGGAAACGTATCCTCTTACATCGTTTCGCAAGGTCAGGAAGAAACGACTTTGAAAACGAGTAATTGACGGCTCGCAGAATCCCCGTGGATCGGGGCAAGTCAACTCGTTGCCATGTTCGACATAGGTCAGACGACGCCCGTCAAAGCGGCAACGGCATACGGTGGTCATGGCGTGAAACGAGGAAGCCCCTTCGCGGGGGCGGAAATAGACCGGAAGCAGAATGTCGCCATTTTCCAAGTCGTATCGCTGTCCCGAACCGGCCCCGGCATTGTAAAAGTGGCCTTCATCGTCCGGCATGACCAGGGTATCCCACGGGGTCCATTGACGGGAAGCGGGGTCGTACACCGTGTAAGCGGTCTGCCGCCGGCGCGGATCGGGCGCCAATCGATCGCCCTGGTAGCGCGCCACATGCCCGGTGGACAACAGCTTGCCGCTGAACGCATGCCAGGCCGGAGTGGCGTCACAGATCACGGCTTCGATGCCATCCGGTTCGTGACGACGCCCCAGGGTGTTGGGATGCGCCAGCGGTCCGCTCCATGTGCTCCCCAGGTCGTCGGTGCGCAGTTCATTGAGTTCATAAAACACATCGCTGCCCGCCAAACGCAACTTTTGCATGGTCATGACCACGACCGGGTGCGGGTTGCCGCCGGCCTGGCCGACAGGAATCGCTCCCGCGCGGCATTGAACCCAGCAGGTCTGCCCGTCATACCCTCGCAGGGCCCATTCATGACGAATACGATATTGCAAATCGCTCATGGTCGTTCCTCGTTGTTTTCGTATCTAGCCCATTAAATCTACAACAGAATGATTTTGTCAGCGTCATAACTCCGAACGAATCGGAGGAGATCGTCAATCGACCATGTAGCCGCTGACAAAACCGGAATAGCCTTCCAGAAACCATTCGGCCGCCTTGGCCATCAGCAGGGTCACGGTCCCCTGCGCCGGATCGAACACCACGTTGATTTTGAGATTGCCGATGTGACAATCCGTAATCCAGACGCGTATCGCCAGAGAATTGTCGCGAACCCAGGCGGCGGAGCTGTAGCATTCATAGCCACGTTCCATGGGGGTGCCGATACGCAGGCCAGAATAATGGGTCTCGGGAAATTCCTGGCGGTGCTGACGACCAAAGGCAAATCCCAATCGATGCCGTCCGGTGTCGTTGACATATTCCATCACGCCCCGATCGTCCTCGAAATCGAAACGTACTTCTTGAATCGGCAGTTCTCCTGGCGTCATGACGAAGCGGCGACCGTTCACCTGGGCCGCGACGGGAGAAGTCCCCTTCCCCGCCACCACGGGCAACCGCAGGGTTTGAACGTCCCGGCTCAACGCCGCGAGAGCGGTCGGGTCCGGCGGCAGGGGGCTTTCCGCGAGACGCGGAAAAATGTGTTGCCACAGCGCATTGAAAATCGTTTCGGCCCCCGTCGGCACGCCTTGCAGGTCCGCCGTCGTGATCAAGATAAAGTCCTGTTCCGGCAGACAGATGGCCAGTTGGCAGCCCATCCCGAGACAGGCAAAACCATGACGAGAAATACGCCAGAATTGATAACCGTACCCCTGGATATGCTCGTGAACGGCTTCCGCCACCTGGTTGTCGATCTGCCGCCCCGTCGCCTGACGTAAATACGCGGCCGGCAGCAGTTGTTGTCCGTCATGGCGCCCCTGCTGCATGCAAACGAGTGCGAACTTGGCGAAATCGCGCAGGGTGCAGAGCACCCCCGATCCCCCCCAGGAATGGCCGCAAGGGGTTTGAATGCAGGCCATGTCCACGCTGCATCCCATGGGATCGAACAGGCGCGGACGCAGGTACTCCAAAAAAGGTTTTCCCGCGATTCGTTCGACCAGAATGGTCAGGATGACCGTGGCAGTGGTGTCGTAACTGAAAATCTTGCCGGGCAGGTGCGTGGGCGGAGTGTTGAAAAAAGTCGCGGCCCAGTCCGGATCGCGGGGGCCATAGGTGACTTTTCCAAAGTAATGCGGCGCCGCCATCAGCAACAGGTCGCGAATGGTGGTTTGGGCCACATAAGGATGCGAGTTTACCGTCGTCTCGGCGGGAAAGAACTGGGCGACCTTGTCGTCCAAGGACAGCTGGCCCTCCTCTTCCAGGCAGCCTATCGCGACCGACACAAAACTTTTGCTGCAGGAATACATGCGGTGCAGACGTTCAGCATCGTACGGATGCCAATACATCTCGGCGGCTACCCGGCCATGGCGCAACATCATCACGCCGTGCATGCAAAAATTCCGGGCTTGCAGTTCGTCCAGAAAGGCACGGATCGAGGACGAGGGAATACCAAGTTGTTCCGGCGGCGCGGTGGGCAGCGGCTTGCGATCACGATTCATAGTCGATTTCAATATCCCGGGTCACGTTTAAAAGTTGCGTATAGCTTAGAACGTACCCGAGCATACCGCAATGCCAATACTTCAGAGTGTGTTGACTTCGAACTCAAGGATTCTGAATTCGTTGTGATTCGACAATAAGTCCATCCCATCCCCCCCCCTCACTTCGTAAAATATTTGCAAAAGCTTCCAATTAAAGGTTCAATATCGGGGATGGGATGTACTATGTGCGGCATTGATCGGCGATTTGAGATGCTCGTTCGCAAGGTTTATTTGACATGACCGAAGATGATCACAAAACCAATACGAAAGAGTCCCTTGGCCAGAGCAGCATCCTTGATTTGTTGGACAACGTTTCGTTTCGACAACGCTTCAAAAAGATGCTTAACGGGTTTCGTGCTCCCAGGGACAGTGGCGCCTATCGCTATGCACGCCAGGAATTTGAACGTTTATGGGCTCCATTTCTGGCAATCGTCATTCCGCTGTTGATCGCCTTGTTGCTCATCTATGTCGATTTCGGCCCCCGCGACACCACCCTGGAATTCATGACGGAGATCATCGAACCGGAGACCATGGAAGATCTGGAACAAATCGAGGAAATCACCGAACAACCAACGGATGTCGAAACCATGGATGTCTCGGTGCCGCTGAATTTCGAGATGGCGGCGACGCCCGACATCAGCACGCCCGACGCCCCAGAAACCCCGGCCCCGTCCAGCTTCAACGATGTGGCGATCGTTCGCAGTCCAGTGATCTTACGGGGCATGTTCAGCAGTCGCACCGCCGAAGGCCGCTCGCGCGGATTAAGCCAGCACGCCGGGCGCCATGCCGGCGCAACCGAACAGGCCGTGAACAAAGCCCTGGAGTGGCTGAAACGCAACCAACTGGAAGACGGATCATGGCAGGGCAGCGGCAGTGCACGCAGCAAGACCGCCATGACCGGATTGGGGCTGTTAACCTTTCTGGCACATGGGGAAACCCCCGCATCCCAACAATACGGAGCCACGGTGCGCAAAGCCATTCAATTCCTGCTCGACAACCAACGGCCGGACGGCACTTTTAAAAACACGGAAGGCGGCAATCGTGGCGGCGTTTATGCGCATGGCATCGCTTCCTATGCCTTGAGCGAGGCCTTCGCTCTGACCCTGATTCCCATGGTCAGGGACGCCATGGAAAAAGCCATTTCGCATATTGTGCGTGGCCAGCGTCCGGATGGCGGATTCGACTACAAATTTGAGCGCAATACGGGGGAACGCGACCGCTGCTCTTCCGTGGCGGGCTGGATGGCCCAGGCCTTGAAGGCCGCTAGCCTGGCCGGCGCCAGGGTTGAAGGGTTGTCCGCGGCTATAGACAAAGCCGCGGAGGGGTTCAAGGCGCAATATGTACGGGATCGCAACCAGTTTATGTATTCGTCAAAATCCGGGGCGGTGCGCAAAAGCATGACGCCCATTTGCACCTTGTGTCTCCAGTTACTGGGGCATGCCGGCTCGTCGGAGGCGCGCAGCGGCCTGGCGGCCCTGCGGGAATGGGCGCCGGATTGGGATAACCCCGACATGAGCGGCGGCATCCTGGAGCCCATTTACGTCTGGTATTATACCACCCAGGCATTTTTTCACCAGGGCGGCTCCGCGTGGCAGCGCTGGAACAACCTGTACGCCCCCATGATTGTCGAACACCAGAACGAGGATGGAAGCTGGGGATGGCAGCATGGCCGTTCCGAGGCCTATGGCCCTGTATATCATACCACCCTCAATGCACTGAGCTTGATGGTGTATTACCGTTATCTGCCGACATACCAATCCATTGCGATCGAGGAAATTGAAACGTCGATCCTTGACGAAAGCGATATTGAAGTCTTCATCGACATTTAAATGCCGCTGGGCGCGCTTCACAATGCGTTAGGCTCGCCTGCAATTCACCCTGCAATTCTGGGTCAGAAGTCATCGCGCGGGAAACCCGCGCAAAAAACGTAGATGCTATATACGGGGCGCTGAGGCCCTTCAGCGCCGCTCATCAGCAAGGTTGCCATAAAAAAATTTCACGTAGTCCCCGGTTATTCTGGCAATTCAGTCTTCTTTTAGATTAATCTAACGGGCATTGCCGCAATTCATGTAAAAGGAAGGTTGAGATGACAAAATTAACATCGACAGTTTGTTTTGCAGGGATCGTAATTTGTTCATGGGGGGGGCTTTTGTCTACGGTTCAGGCAGCCGAAGAAGAGCGTATCCGTTCTGAAGCCGGCTTCGACCTGCGCCTGCGCCAGGAAGCTTTTGACCATATTCCGCTGATTGCCGATCCTCCCGGCGTGACGCGTGGCGGCGAAAACAACGCCTTTCGTATCCGCCCGAGGGTCTGGGGTCGCCTAACCTGGCAAGACTTCAGCATTTATGGACGCCTTGCCCAGGAATTTCGTCACTACCTGGAGCCGGACACGCCCTCGGCATGGGACTGGCCCGACGAAGTGGTGGTGGATCAACTGTATCTCGAGGGAAAGGGCTTGTTCGACGGGTTGCTGGATGCGCGTATCGGTCGCCAGGAACTGATCTTTGGCGCGGGCCGGGCAATCCTGGAAGGAACCCCCAAGGATGGTTCGCGCACCATCTATTTCGATGCCGCCCGGATTACATGGCATCTGAATGACAAAAGCCGGATCGATCTGCTGGGCATTTACAACCGTCCCGAAGCCGGATTGACCATCGGGCCGCTGGACCGGGATGTCACCGGGTTCGACAAATATTCCAACGACCTGACCGAAAGCGGAGGCGGCCTGTATGCCCACATCGGAGACCTGGAAAACGTTCCGATGGAAGTCTACTATCTTTTTAAAGACGAGAGCCGATGGAACAGTTTTGCCAACGGCGGCGAAGGTCCCCTGCCCGTCCGCAAGCCGGGCCGACAAACTCATACCCTGGGGGCGCGAGTGCGTCCGCGGCTTAACGAGCAACTGGGATTCGAACTGGAAGGCGCGGCGCAATTCGGCGAAACCGATGACGATCGCGACATCACCGGCTACCTGGGATATGGCGGCGCGACCTGGACCATGCCCTGGTCATTGCATTCTGTCCGCCCCACCCTGACCGCCGGACTCTACTACCTGTCGGGCGATGATCCGTCCACGGACGATAAGGACGAAGGCTGGAATCCGCTTTGGGCCCGGTATCCTCAATTCAGCGAATTGTACATCTACGCCTTCGATGCCGAAAAGGCCGGCTACTGGTCTAATCTGCTCTACCCCAGCCTGACGGCAGCCATCGCTTTCGACCGACTGCACAAACTGAGTCTTTCGGCCGGCATCC
>CAZIUM010000098.1:0-10694 GCA_964542285.1 uncultured Lentisphaerales bacterium | reverse complement strand
CCACTCACGCGGATGCTCCACCACGCCCGCTCGAACCATGTTTAGACTCACGTATTTCAGACAGTTGAGGAGGTGGTGGCACGGAGGCAGGAGAGCGAAGGGAACTCAATGTCCAATATCCAACAGACCAACACCAAAGGTCCAAGGATCGCGCGGATGGGAATCGCGCGGGGGACCCGCGCGCGGCGGCGAAAGGCCTCGCCGCCCTACCATTCCGCGTATGCGCGGAACCAATCAATCCCGGCACGGAACCTCAACCCTCAACCCTCAACCCTCAACCCTCATAAATCGGATATTTTCCAGCGGCGATGGGCCCAGAGGTATTGTTCGGGACATTGCCGGATGGCCTCTTCCAGCCGTTGCGCGAGTTGCCGGGTGATGGCCAGGACATCGGCGTCCCGGTCGGGGCCGGGATCGAAGCGCAAGGGTTCGGAAAACACGGCGCGATACCGGCCGACGCCGAGTCGCTCGGCATACCCGAAAAGAATCGGGGCGCCGGTGATCCGATGCAGGATGGCGGGCGTGGGATAGGTAGCCGCGGGCCGGCCAAAAAAATTGATCGTCACGGCCTGGTCGCGCGCATGCTGGTCGGTCAGCAACGCCAGGATACGTCCGCGCCGCAGGGCTCTTACCAGTTGCATCGGGTTCGCGCTGTGCTTGTCGATGGTTTCGAAATCGCCGCGCATGCGGTACCGGTCCATCAACGCCTGTACCCGGGGGTTGTTCATGGGACGCGCCACCCCGGTGACGGGCTTGAAACGCGTCAAGGCCCGCGCGCCGAATTCCCAGTTTCCCAGGTGACCGCTGACCATGATCACCCCCTGTCCCGGGGTTTCCAGCAGGACGCGGGTGGCGGCGGGCAGTTCCAGGCGCGGCGAAGGGCCGGCGCGGGTTCCGGCGCCATGAAAGGACTCCACCATCACATACGCGAAATGCCGGAAAGAAGCGCGCGCGATGCGCCGCGCGTCGACACGGCTGGGCGCCACTCCGCTGCGCAACAGGTTGTCGAGGGCCACCTGTCGTCGCCGTCTCATCAGCGCGAAAGCCAAGTCGGCCACGCCTCCGGCGAGGCCGCAGGCCAGTCGCGGCGGCAGCCCCCGTATCAGCGCCACGCCGGCCCGGGCTCCCTGGTATTCCAGCCAGTGGCGCCTTCGCGGCTTCATGCCGGTTCCAGGGTCTCCAGCCCATCCATGTAGGGAACGATCGCCGGGGGCAGCCGCACCGTGCCATCGGCCTGTTGCCCCTGTTCGAGAATGGCGATCATCAGGCGCGGCAGGGCGACCCCGGAGCCGTTCAGCGTGTGCACGAAGCGCGGCTTTCCGTCTTCGCGATAGCGGATGTTGGCCCTGCGCGCCTGGAAATCACGGAAACTGCTGCAGGAGGAAACTTCCAGCCAGCCCTGCTGTCCGGGCGCCCAGAGTTCGATGTCGTAACAACGGGCGGCGGCAAAACTGATGTCGCCGGAACAGAGTTCCAGGACCCGGTAATGGAGCCCCAACCCCTTCAGCACATCCTCGGCCTGCGACACCAGCAATTCCAACTGGGCGTCCGATTGCTCCGGATGGACGAAACGAACCATTTCCACCTTGTCGAACTGATGCACCCGCAACATGCCGCGGGTCTCCTTGCCGGCCGCTCCCGCTTCGCGGCGGAAACAGGGCGTGCAGGCCGTCAGGGCCACTGGCAGGGGGGCATCAATAATCTCGTCGCGGAAATAATTTGTCAGGGGGACTTCGGCCGTGGGGATCAGCCACAGGTCGTCGCGTTCGCAGTGATACATGTCCTCGGTCATCTTGGGCAACTGCCCCGTACCGATCATGGCATCGCGTCCCACCACGTAGGGCGGCATCACCTCGATGTAATCGTGCCGCCGGGTGTGCATGTCGAGCATGTACTGGATCAGAGCCCGTTGCAGCCGCGCGCCGCCACGCAAAAGCAGGGGAAACCCGCTGCCGGAAATGCGTGCCGCGCGAGTCAGGTCGAGGATGCCCAGGCGTTCCCCCAGTTCCTGGTGATCCCGTGGCGAAAAATCCAAGACCGCGGCGTCCCCCACCACGCGCACCACGCGGTTGCCCGAGGCGTCGGCCCCCGTGGGAATCGAGGCGGCGGGGATATTGGGAATCGACAGCAACATCGTCCGCTGGCGACGGTCGCAATCCTGCGCCTGGTCGTCGAGGTCTTTAATGGTTTCGCCCAGCGAGCGCACTTCGGCCTGCGCGGCGGCGGTGTCTTCCCCGGCCTTACGCCGCGCGCCGATATCGCGCGACAGGCTGTTGCGGCGGTTTTTCAATTCTTCCACGCGGGCGATCAACTCGCGCCGTTCCCGGTCGCAGTCGAGCAGCGCCTCGACGGGCGCGGAGTCGAGTCCGCGTCGACGCAGTCCCTCGCGCAGCGCATCGGGGTTTTCGCGAATGCATTTAATATCCAGCATGACGATCTCTTTCGGTTTCAAGGGCCATCCCGCGATCGCGGAGCCACTTCACGTCCGACATTGAAACGTGAACGGGGACGTTTGGCAATTCCAAAAAGCTTCTGTATTTAATCATTGTCGCGCGGGCGAACAAATCTTACCATACCGGTTGTGGGGGGGAGGATTCCAATTGCAGGGTTGCATGGATTTGGACCATTGGCCCCCGAGGAGAAGAAGTTCATGGCAAGAGTTTACAATTTCAGCGCCGGTCCCGCGACGTTGCCGGTTGAAGTCCTTCAGCAGGCACAGGCGGAACTGGTTGACTACCAGGGATGCGGAATGTCCATCATGGAAATGTCGCACCGTGGCAAGGAGTACAGCGCCGTGCATGACGAGGCGCTGGCCAACGTGCGGGAACTGCTGCGGCTGGACGATCGTCACGAGGTCATTATCGTGCAGGGGGGCGCCAGCATGCAGTTCGCGATGTTGCCGATGAATTTTCTTAGCCGCGACACGGTGGCCGACTATGTCAATTCCGGTCATTGGGCCGCCGGGGCCATCAAGCAGGCGCGGCTGGTCGGACAGGTGAAGATTGCCGCCGACACGGAAAAGACCCTGCCGGCCCGCGTGCCGGGGGCCGACGAACCCGAATGGACGCCCGGCGCCGTTTACGCCCACATCACTTCCAACGAAACCATCTCCGGCGCCCAGTGGAAAAGCTTCCCGGAAACCGAAGCGCCGTTGGTGGCCGACATGTCCTCGGACATCCTTTCGCGTCCCTTCGACGCCAACCGGTTTGCCATGATCTATGCCGGCGCCCAGAAAAACCTGGGCCCCGCCGGACTGGCGCTGGTGGCGATCCGGAAGGACTTCGCGGAGACGGGCAACAAGAGCCTCCCGACGATGTTGCGCTACACCCCGTACATCGAAAAGCAGTCCAAGTACAACACGCCTCCCTGCTTCGGCATCTACATCCTGGCGCTGACCACCCGCTGGCTGAAAAATTTCGGGCTGGAGCGCATGCACCGACTGAATCGCGAGAAAGCCGCCCGTCTATACGCCGTGATCGACGCCGGCGATTTCTATCGCGGCACGGCCGACAAGGCCTGCCGATCCGACATGAACGTCACCTTCCGCCTGCCGACGGAGGAATTGGAGACCTGCTTCTGCGAAGAAGCCGCGAAGGCGGACTTGCACGGTCTCAAGGGCCATCGCTCCATTGGGGGCTTGCGCGCCTCGATCTACAATGCCTTCCCCATGGAAGGGGTCGAAGCGCTCGTTTCGTTCATGCAGGACTTTGAACGCCGCTTCGGCTAAGCGGGCGAAAGGAGCCGGACGTGCCCCCCAGCGCGGAATTGGTGCTATTCGATTGGACCTCGGTCGGCATCGGCACTTTTTTGCACTTGGTGGTGGCGGTCCTGGTGACCCTGCACAGCCTCAGTCGTCCACGGGAACCACGTTCCACGCTGCTTTGGATTTACCTGGCCTGGGCCCTGCCGGCGCTCGGGCCGATCCTGTACCTGGCGTTCGGCGTTAATCGAGTTCCAAGCAAGGGCTGGCAGAAGCAGAAGTCCGATCAAATCTTCCTGGATGCCCGTCGCCAGGCCGAGTCGGACGAGGAGCAGCCGTTGTACTACTGGCACGGTCTGCAGCGCGCGCTTCTGACTTGCCCCGAAGACACGGCCGATGCGAATCTCAACCGGTTGCTCGACCGCCTGGTACCCCAGCACCCGCTGTTGGGCGGCAATCGCGTCGAAACGTTTGTCGACGGACCGGAGGCCTACCCCGCCATGGCGGCCGCCATTCGCAAAGCCCGCCATCACATCCATCTTCAGAGTTACATTATCGGGCATGACCGCGTCGGACGCGCCTTCCTGGATTTGCTGGCGCAACGAGCCCGTGAAGGCATCCGGGTCCGTTTGCTTTACGACGATTTCGGGTCCGCCCACGCCAGGCTGCGGGGCCTCTTTCGCCCCTATAAAAAAGTGCCCAACATGCAGATCGTGGGCTTTACCCAGGTCAACCCGATCAAACGACAGTTCCAGATCAACCTGCGCAACCACCGCAAGCTGCTGATCGTAGACGGCCAGACCGGCTTCACCGGCGGCATGAACATCAGCGCCGTGCACGAACCCAAACGCAACGATCCCCCGGTGCGAGACTATCATTTTGCCTTGCGCGGCCCGGTAGTGCTGGAGCTGCAGTACACCTTTCTGCGTGACTGGTACTACATGACCGACGAAAACGCGGCGTTATTGCTTTCGGAATCCCATTTTCCACGCATCGAAACAGCGGGCGAGATCCCCATGCGCATCATCAACGCCGGTCCCACCTCGGAACGCGAAGTGCTGTGCGACACGTATTTCAGCCTGATAGCCGCCGCCCGGCGGCAAATCCTGCTGGGGACGCCCTACTTTGTGCCACCCGACGACCTGAAACGCGCCCTGAGGGCCGCCGCCCTACGCGGCGTGGATGTGCGCCTGCTGCTGCCGGTCAGGACCAACCACGTTCCGGTCACCTATGCCGCGCAATCGGCTTACGAGGAAATGCTTTCCTCGGGGGTGCGCATTTTCCTGCGCCGCCCCCCGTTCATGCACAGCAAGTTCATGCTGCTGGACGATCATATCGCCATGCTGGGGACCGCCAATTTCGACAATCGCAGCCTCAAGTTGAATTATGAAACCAATCTGCTGGTATTCGACGCCGATTTCACCGCCCAGTTCAAACGCCTGACCTGGGACGACTATAGACTGTCCGACGAACTGGATTTGAATCTATGGAAACGTCGCAAGTTCTCCACCCGTCTACTGGAAAACTTATTCAACCTGATGAGCCCGACCTTGTAACGAGGTCTACTCGAACCCCAGACGACGTTCGAGCTGCCGGTCGCGGCGGGCGCCCAACCGGACGGCCTGGCGATAAAAGGCCTCGGCTTCCTCCCCCCCTGCCTCCCCTGCGTTCATGGCCAGACGCAACCAGGCCAGATTGACATAGGCATGCGGATGCTCGGGATGCAGGCGAATGGCCCTGTCCAACGTCAGCAGGGCATCGTAATGCCGCCCCGCCCGGAAGTAGGCCCCCCCCAGAGCCAAAAGCAACGGCAGATCCTCGTCCATCCCGCGCAAATCCTCGAGGGCCGTCAAGGCTTCCTGGCTGCGCCCCTGGAGACTACGCACGATCGAGATCATCAACCGGGCGGAGCGGTTGCCGGGATCCTGCCGCAGCAGGGGCACCAGCAGGGCATCACATTCCTCCAGGCGTTCCTCCGACAGAAGCAGACGTATTTCGCCCAGCACCTCGCGGCTGGAAATCGACGCAGGAGCGGAAATCGAGGCCGTCGCTTCGGGAATTTCCGCCGGAGGGGATGCGGAAACGAGGTCGGGATCCTGGGACGGTCCCGCCAGCGCTTCCAAAGGATTCGCCGGCGGAGGCGTTTCGCCCCCCTCGGGGGCGGTCGCTTCACCGGAGTCCGGGGGGGCGTTGTCCGCCAGGCGTTCGCGCGCCTTGCGGATACGGTCGCGGCAGTATTCCAGGCGAATCGCGGGGAGCCCGTCGTGCAGATCGGGATGTTCCTCGCGCAAAACCTCGTAGGCCTTGGCGGCGCGTTCATAGAGGATCAGGGCCTGGTCGGGGTTGCCCCCTTCCCAGGCCGCATCCGCGCGGGACATGACGGCATCGGCGCGCCGCAGGTAATTCGCCGCGCGCGTGCCGGCGTCCGGCCCGAACAGGCTGAAGGCCGCAGCGTGGCCGGACGAAAGCAGCGCCATCCCACAGACCAGCCCGAAAACAAATCGTCTGATTGCCCTGTACATGGCCGTACTGTAGCATGGGCTCAAATCGAAATGCAAATGGCCAATGAGGAAGGTTTGCGCGCGCCGCTCCTTTGTGATAATAATTCTTGGCGTTTTGGCAAAGCAGACTTTACAAGGGAGCGTTTGCCGGTTTATCGCGGCGCCCTTCGAGGGCGCCTCTGAAAATTCATAAGAAAGCGAGACTGAGAATGGCAGATGTCAAAGAACTGAAAACGGACGAATTCGATACCGCTGTCGGCACGGGTGTCACGCTGGTCGATTTCTGGGCCCCTTGGTGCGGCCCTTGCCGCATGCAAGGACCCATTCTGGAACAACTGGTGGAACAGCTAGACGACAAGGCCCAAGTCGCCAAGGTCAACGTGGACGAGGAGCGCAGCATCGCCGCCAAATTCGGCATTCGCAGCATTCCCTCCCTGATGATCTTCAAAGACGGCAAGGTAGTCCAGCAGTTCACCGGAGTGACACGCGCCGAACCGTTGAAGGAAGCCATCGAAGCCGCGCTTTAAGCGCGTCTTCGATGCGTCCGAATTAATCGACCCTTCCGAGGGCTTTGACGTAATGAGCACGTTCGAAGCCCTTGCCGTCTTTCAGGTCCTGCTCCCGCATGCGTCCCTGGAAGTCGGACAAATCCCGAAAATCGTGCCGCTCCATCCAGGCGCGCAGCCCTTTCAGGGCTGCGTCGATGACGCTGCCCTCGGGCTTGCGATACAGGGCCGAGCAGACGTACACCGCATTGGCGCCGACCAGCAACGCCTTGACGAGGGCAGATGCGTCATGGACGCCGCTACTGAGCGCCAGGTCGCATCCGATCCGGCTGCGTAAGATCGCCAGCCAACGCAACGGCAGGCGCAAGTCATTGGGATGCGACCGATGCACGGTATATTGCAACCGCAGGGACTCGATGTCGATGTCGGGCTGCAGAAAGCGGTTGAAGAGCACCAGTCCCCCGACGTTCAACTGCTCGAGACGGCGCGCAAAATTCAACAACCCCGAGTAATAGGGGCTCAGTTTCACGCCCACCGGCAGTTTGACTTCGGCCTTGATGCGTTGCACCAGTTCCAGGTGCCTGGCTTCGATCGCGGCAGAGTCCTCACCGCCATCCAGGGGAATGTCATACACATTCAACTCGATGGCATCGGCGCCGGCGCGTTCCAGTTTGCGCGCAAACGACACCCACTGGTCCGGTTCGATGCAGTTGATGCTGGCAATTACCGGCACGCTCAAGCCCTTGCGCATGGCGCGCAGATTCTCGACGTAGCGTTCCGGACCCAATTGCATCGGCAGATCGGCCCGCAGATAGTCGAGCGCGGCGGCGGACCCCTGGCTTTCCAGCGCGTCATACATGCCGGCCACGTCCTCGCGAATCTGCTCTTCGAAAATGGAGCGCATCACGATGGCGGCGGCTCCGGCCTCGACCAGTTGCCGCGCCCGTTCCAGTTCGCCCGTCATGGGGCAACTGCCGGCAATCAAGGGGTGCGCCAGCTCGATTCCCAGGTAGGTGGTTTTCAGGTTTGTCGTATCGTTTGTTGTCATTTCAGAAAATCCTTGGCTGATACAGGCCCATAATTCTGGCATGCCATGGCCCAATGTGCAACGCCGGAATGCTACCCGATCAGCGCCCCTGCTCGGCGGACGATTTTAAATTCGGAGGGTGCGAGGGTTATTGTCGAAACGTTTCCCTGGTGGTGAAGTTGAAACGTCCTCGGCCCGTCGAAGTCGATATTGAATAGGCAGACTTCCCCATGTTCGGGAAAGTGCGTAAACGCGATATGGTTGCAGGCCGTTCCCGGCAGTCGTCCGTCGTCGGTGATGTAGGTCTCGCCGCGCGTATCCAGGGCGATCTTGCGGTAGATCGCGCCAATGAAGCCCAGGCTGTCGCGCGTGGAACTGGGGCCCGTGTCGTGTTCGAATGCCCCGGGATATTCCCAGGCGTTCAGAAAATACACCGTTCCCCGCCCCAACCGGCGGCGGATCAGCAGCGGTTGAAACCGCTCATCCTCAACGGAAATCACCTCGACATCCGGAGCCATTTCAAGGTCGCCCAGGTGCGTCATGCAGACGCCGAACTTGCGCTGCGGCGAGCACCCCAACGGACGATCCGCTCCCGGGGTGACCGCCCAGTAAAACTGCTTCCCGCGACCGGTGACGTTCACGCCGCACAACTCCGAGAAATCCCCGCCGTGGACGAGTTCCCCGACCCCGTAGCTGGTATAGTTCCGATTGGCGTTTGTGGACAGGTGCGGGATCGAAACGAACAACGTCCCCCCGCGCCGGACATACTCGACCAGGGCGGCGTATTGCGCCTCGGTACAGGTGTTCCATCCGGTAAACAGCAGGGCGGCATAGTGGCGCGCCAGAAAATCCGCGTCGGGACCGGTCGCGAAACTTGTGATGTCCGTAATGCCGTAGGGCGTGCCGGAGAAAAAGGGATTGTTGTATTCTCCCAGCACGGGGGGACGCGGATGAAAGGTTTTGGCAAAGATTTCCCAGCCGCGCTCGGGAGTGGACTGAAACCAGCGCGCATCCTTGTCCGCCTGGGCGTACTGTCCGGCGATGACCGCGTTGGGATTGAATGCGCCGGGACCGGCCAGGTCAAGGTTTCCCTTGATGGCCGCGAGACGCGTCTCGGGCTGCCCCTCCGGCGTGCCATGCATTTTGAGAAAATCGTAAAACTCCGCGATGCGGCGGCGGTATTCCCGGCATACGGGCGAATGGTAGTCGATATCGGGATAATGCTTGCGCGCCGCCTCGACCCAGGGGGCCGTCCGGTGCGGATCGTTGACATGGATGGAACCGAGGTCGAGTTTGGGCACCCGATGCATGGGCGTGTCCTCGACATGATCGCTTTGCTGCCACCAGTTGCCGCTTTCAACCAGCACAAGCTTGCACCCGGCCATGTACTTCAGGTAAAGCGAAGCGGTCAGCATCGGCATCTTGTAGGGACTGGAATAAGGCAAAAAGGAATAGTGCTCATGGGCCAGGTCCGTACCCCAGAGCGGCAGATCGAACTGCCGGTAGAGACCGCGGGAAATCGCGGAAGCGAGATGGATATGCGGAACGGCAAAATCCTCCACGACGGGGATGTCGATACCACCGAGGATTTCATAGTCGAGCGTGGCGATGCCGCCGGTGACCATCAATCGCGTCCAGCCCTCCGACTTGCGTCGTTTCACGCAGGATTTAACGCTTTGCAAAAAATTGTCCGCAAGCTGTCGGAGATCGTTCGTGGACCGACGCGCGGGCGCCAGTTCGGGGTCGTCCGCTTCGTTCAAGCGGAAGGTGAAGACCTCCCCGACGTTGCACCCCAGGAAGCGGTCCAGGTAGGGACGCATGCGGGCGAGCTGGCTGGGATGCGCATCGGTGTAAATCGTCATCAGGTACAACCCGTGGGCCTTAGCCTGCTCGAGCATGCGGATCAGCCCGGCGCCCAGGCGTTCCGGATGCCTGGCGATTTCTTCCCAATCCTCCGGCGCGAGGTTTCGCCCCTGGTTCCAATCGGGTTGGGGAACTTCCAGTCCCAGTTCATCCAGTGCCATGTAGTCGGCCATGGCCAACAGGCTCTGCCGGGTGGCGCCCCCGTCCCAGATGGCCACAAGGTTTCCCTGGTTGTCCTTAATCGTGCGATCGATATACCAGGCGGCGGGGTGGTCTTCGGAAACCCAGCTGGTATAATAAAGTCCCGAGGTTTGAAACACCGTGTCGCCGCGGTGCAGGTAAACGGGCGTTCCGAAGAATGTCCCGCAGGCAGGCAGCGAAATGGAGGCGTGGTTTGTCATCATGGCACCTTGGGTTCGTTTCCATCGTCGAAAAAAATCCGAACCGGCCGCGTGGAACCCGTGGCTCGGCACGCAATTTCATTCCCACTCGATCGTGGAGGGGGGCTTGTTGGTGATGTCGTACACCACGCGGTTGACCCCCTTGACCTTCGTCGCAATCTCCCCGGCCACCTCGATCAGAAACTCGGCGGGCAGCGGCACGACCCGCGCCGTCATGAAATCGGGCGTATGAATGGCGCGCAATCCGACAACATACCCGTAGGTGCGTTCGTCGTCCGCCACCCCGACGCTTCGAACGTTGGTCAGCACGGCAAAGAACTGGCTCGAATTCCCGGCAAAACCCTTTTCGATCATGGCCCGACGGAAGATGGCATCGGCCTCGCGCAGGATGTCGAGCTTCTCCCGGGTCAGCTCGCCCAGGCAGCGGACGCCCAGCCCGGGACCGGGAAACGGTTGGCGCTGGGTGATCGTTTCCGGAAGCCCGAGGAATTCGCCCACTTTCCGGACCTCGTCCTTGAAAAGGTATTTGACCGGTTCGACGATGCCCTTGAAGTCGATTCGTTCGGGCAGTCCGCCGACGTTGTGATGCGCCTTGACGGGCTTGCCGCCCTCCCATCCACTCTCGATGATGTCTGGATAGATCGTGCCCTGCACGAAATAATCGAGCTCGCCGAGCTTGCGGGCCTCCTCCTCGAA
>CAZIUM010000097.1:0-10856 GCA_964542285.1 uncultured Lentisphaerales bacterium | reverse complement strand
TACGGGATGAATCATGAGAAAGAACGGATGCGATGAATTTTCCCGAGAAGATTGCCCCGCTGTTGTTGTCGCTGGTCCTACTCACGGGGCTTCACGCCGTTGAGCCGGACTGCCTGGTGCGTGACGGAAAAGCGCTGGGACGGATATACCTGCCGGGAGACCTGCGTCCCGCCACCGTTTTTGCCGTCCAGGAACTGCAACACCATATCGAGCAGATGACCGGCGCATCCCTTGAAATTACTTGGCGGGAGCGGCTTCGGAACGAAGCGGGGTTCGAATTGCTGATTCGTCCTTCCGAGGAATGGCAGGGCCAACAGTCTGCCCAGGGGTTTTTCATCCGTCAGTCCGACTCGCCCCCGGTGGTCAGCATTGCCGGCAATACCCACCTGGCCGTCCTGTACGGGGTGTACGCGTACCTCGACTCGCTCGGGGCCCGTTGGTATACGCCCGGCGACATCGGCACCAGTCTGCCGCGATTGGACGTTCTGGAGGTCACTCCCGGCGAGTCTTTCTCCGAGCCGGTGTGCATTTTGCGTTCCCTGGATGTTTCCGGAACGGTCAACACGCATTTCGGGCCGGTCAATGACGACCGTCGCGATCGGTTGCTGCACGACTACGCGCTATGGACCCTGCGCAACCGGTTGCATTTCCGTCGACCCATCCATGCCGAACGGCACAATCGTTTCCGCTTCAACCGTCCACCCTACGGCGGGGGGCATGCCTTGCGGCGCATCGCCGGTCTGGATCGCCTTTTCCGCGATCAGGAACCGGCCAGTTTCGAAAACAATCCCGAACGCTGGCCGATGCTGATGCGCAATTTCGAGAAGCAACGCACCAACAAGGGGGCGCACCAGATCTGCTTCACCAACGAAGACAATATCCGCGACGCCATTGCCAACAGCGTCAGGCGACACCAGGAAATCGAGGCCCAGGACAACGATCTGCACGAGGTGGCGGCGGTCTCACTGTCCTTGGCGGACTGCAGCGGTATCTGCGAATGCGATTCATGCCTGAAGGTCGCGGGAAGCGATCCCAATAGCCAGGACCGATTGGTATGGTGGTTCATGAACCGCGTGGCTCGCGGCCTGGACGAACGCTTGCCGGGACGGAAAATCCTGCTTTACGCTCCTTATTACGAACTCACGCAACCGCCCCCGGACGTGCAAATCGAGCCGAACATCATTGCCGTATCCTGCCGTTCATATTCGTGGGACAAGGCTTCGGGGCAGGCTGTGGACGACCCCTTTCCGCCACGCTATCGCCAATGGGTCGAACGCACGGCGGCGGCCGGCGCCGAACAGGCGGTATACGACTACGTTCTGATGACCGCCGCACCGCAACCGCTCGACATTCTTGACGCCTTTGACGAATACCGGGCGCTGGGCTACCGGTACTACCAGCCGGAGGTCATGCAGCGCAGCGAGCAGACCTGGCCGATTCTGTGGGCGCTGGCTCAGTCCAGTTGGGGCAACGAGCGCGGCCCGCGCGAGCTTTTTGAAGAATTTTGCCGGGAATACTACGGCGATGCCAATGGCGAGCTGGTGCGGGAGCTTTTGGAGACCATTACCGCCAATAGCCGCAAAATACGCCGGATTTGCTATGGCAGCGCCATGAACAGCGCCGTCATGCTGCCGGAATCGCTGGTGTCTTCGGCGCGCGCCCGCCTGCGCAACGCCATTCGCACGGCCCTTCCCGGCAAACCCGCCGAACGCATGCGGCGATTTAGCGACTCCATCGAAGTGCACTTCAGAATGGCTGAAATGTTCAGGGCCTATGCCGATGCGCTCAACTACCGCACTCCCGAGGCCATCGGCGCGATACGCGACCAGGCTGCCGATTTCATGCGTTTCTGGAACGAAAACCGGGTCGACCGAATATTTTCCTGCCGGATTCTGGACATGCCGGAACGGATTTTGAAAAGGAATTTTGCCGATATCCGTCCCACCCCCGCCCGGGACGACTACAACGATCGCGACATCCTGCTCAAGACGATTTTTGAAGGCGAGGTTGTTCCCGAAAACCTGGAGAACCTTTTCGTGCTGCCGGAGGTCTGGCGCTTGAAGCTCGATCCGCGGGGGGTTGGCGCGGAGGAAAACTGGCAGGCGCCGGAGCTTCCCGACGCGGTCGAAGACGGCTGGCAGCCGGTTTCAACCTGGAATTTCATTGAACGCCAGGGGTATGGCGACAATCGTCTCATTGACGGCGATTTCTGGTACCGCCTTAAGTTTACGGCTCCGGCATGGCCGCCCGAGCGCAGGATATTTTTGCGGTTTGGAGCGCTGGACGACGAGGGAACCGTGTATCTAAACGGCCGCGAAATCGTCGACAGGCGCATGGTTGACGGGCATCGGTGGAACGAGCCCTTCGAGGTCGAGGTCACCGGCATGCTGCGCGCCGGTGAGGACAACCTGCTGGCCGTGCATGGCTACGATGCCGAAGGCGCCGGTGGCATCTGGCGGCCGGTGGCGCTGTACACGAGGTAGTTGACCGTGATGAAATGGATGCTGTGTTGGATGCTGGTCTTGGCCCTGCAGGTCAAGACGTTTGCCGCCTTGCCGTCAACCGTCGCGGAAGCCGGAACCTTGTGTGTCGTTTTGGGCGCCGAGCCTTCCGCGACCGAGTTCTACGCCGCCGGCGAACTGCTCCGTGTCCTGCGGCGGATGACCGGTGGCGAGCCGTCGTTGATTCATGAACCCGCCCCGGTTCCGGCAGACCGGCCTGTCATTGTCATCGGAACCCCCGTAAGCAGCAAGGCCATCGCTGGACAACCCGTAATCCTCGAAAGGCTGCGCCAGGCGCAACATGGCGGACAGTCCTACGTCATGCTGACCCGGGACGGGCGGCTTTTCCTGGCGGGAGGCGGCCCGGCCGGCGCCTTGTACGCCACCTACGACCTGCTGGAACGTCTTGGCGCGCGGTGGCTCTGGCCGGGAGAAACGGGGGAATTCCTGCCCGCCACGGATAGAATCGAACTGCCGGAGCTGGACGTTACGGAATCCCCCGCGTTTGCCTTGCGCGGCTTTCGCGGCCGTTACCGGCGCGAAGGAGGTATCTGGATGGCGCGCAACCGGCTCAACTACGGGGATCGCGATCTCTGGCGCTACGAAGACCTTGCCTACACGATCGGCTTCCCCAGGCATTGGGGGGGGCACTCGTTCGGCTGGATTGCACCCGAGGACTGTTCGCCGGTCAAGCGGGATCGTGCCAAGGGCGTCGAAAGCAAACTCGCTCGCCAAGTTTATTTCGAAAAGTATCCCGAACATTTCAGTTTGATCAAGGGAGCACGAGTATTGCGTCAGCATTGCTATGCCAATCCCGAAGTGCAGTCGGTGTTTATCGACTGGATCAAACGCTTCTGGCGCGACAACCCCGATGTCGAAGTCCTGTCCCTTTCCCCCATGGACAACAGCGGGTTTTGCGAATGTGAACGTTGTACCCGGTTTGGAAAGGATGTCAGCACCCGTTTGCATAAATTTCTCAAGATCGTCATTGACGAGGTGGAAAAGGATTTTCCCGGCAAGAAATACCGCGTCTTCGCCTATTCCGTCTACAAGAATGCCCCCAAAACCCCGGTGCATCCCGCATTGACGATCGAGTACTGCATGCATGACCGCTGCTACAAGCACTTGCTGGACGATCCGGATTGTGAAAGAAACCACACGGCGGTGGCCCGTCTGCAACCATGGCTCGATCTCGGAATCGAACGGATGACGATGTACGGCTATCATTACGACGCCGTCCGGGGAACTCATTCCGGTTTTCTGATGCCCTTGGTTCCGGTATTGCAAGACGAGCTGCAGTACCTCGACGACCAGGGATTTTCCGGGTTTGCCTCGGAAATGGCGGGCCGCCCCGGCATTTATGAATTTTCGCCCAGCAACATCTGGGCAGCAAACCAAATCGGAGTCTACCTGACCAGCCGTCTGCTGTGGAACCCCCAAGCGGATGTCGCCCGGGTACTGCTGGATGTCTGTAAGACGGCCTATGGCGCTGCGGGTCACCCCATGGCCGATTATGAAAGACTGATGTGGCGGGCCTGGATGGGCGAAGGACATCTATCGGGATACTTCAGCAATCCCGCACGCATCGCGGATCAATTTCTTACGCATGACATCATCCGGAAAGCGGATGAACTCCTGAAGACCGCCGCACAAGCGCTCGAAGCCGCCCCACCCCATCCGATGGCCGAACGCCACCGGCGGAATCTGGCCCTGGCACGGGAGGTTTACATGACCTGGCGAGATTTGGCGGTTGAACGCTTCGGTTGGATGAGCATCGCCACGAACGGCACACCCGAGCGCGTTCCGAAACTGCAAACCGCGCCGATTGATGAACTTCTTTACCGCGCGGATTTCGACACCGTCCGCCTTGGCGATACCCCTCCGGGCTTCAGCGACGGCTGCGAGGTGCTGGCCAACACGGAAGGGGATCGCTTTGTGCGCATCGGAGACATGCCGGGCGACAGGCTGATCTTCGGCAACCACCCTCGTTTTTTCGAAAACCCCGCCAACTGGATCAACTACGAAACTTCATTCAAGTTCCGCTTTACTCAACCCGACCAAGGGACGAAACATTTTACACTGCTGACCCGGACCGGGGGGATTCGTTTCAACGACGATTTTCGAACGATCTACGTTACGATCGGTCCAAACCGAATCACGGTTGCCGTTCGGGACCGAAGCGGCAAACCCCACCCTGTCGCGAATGGATCGATCCGTCTTGAAGGGGCTCCGCTTGCCCCGAGGCAATGGCACGGCTTGCGAATCCGAAACGTCGACCAGCGCCTTTTCGTCTGGCTACGACCAAGTCATGCCGACAATGAGATGTTGGTTGCCCATCTACCGATCCCCCTGGGAGGGGGGTACGTCAATCTTCGCAATGCCGGCGGTCTGGACATTTCGCCGCCGCAAGTTCATGCCGTTGTCAACACACCCGAGGATTTATGATGATTGAGCGTAAAGATCTTCTTCCCGCGGAGGCCGCAAAAGGTCTCCGTATTTATCAACTGACAGACGATCCGACCATTCCGAGCTGCCACGTCTACATGGAAGCGCCGGTTTTTACGCCCGACGGACAGGGCATGGTCCTCCACCAGTGCGCGCATCCGCACGGTCCGGACAAGGACAATCCACGGCATGCCTACCTCTCATGCAACCTGGCGGAGGGAGGATCGCTGCGCCCCTTGACGCCGCCGGAGGATTTTCGCTGCACGTCGCCGGCCGTCGCCCCCGACGGTAAATGGTTCTACTATTTCGTCGACGAAACCAGGATTGGCGGCGGACGCTTGACGCTCAAACGCGTCAGGATGAACGGCACAGCTCCCGAAATTCTCACGGTGATCGACAACCCGGTGAGCGGCACCCGCTTTCGCGCCTGCAAACCCTATCCGCTGGCAACGATTTCCGCCGATGGACGCCACCTGGCCCTGCAAGTGTTTCTGGGCGACGGATACTCCCGCAACAGCCCCTTCGGGCTCCTGGTGTTCGATCTTGAAGACGGTGGAGTCAGCCTCCCCATCTGGGGTCCGACCTTGCTCAATTGCCACGCCCAATATGCCCGCACAACCGACACCGAACGGGTCTACGATCTTCTGATCCAGGAAAATCACGAGTCTGTAACCAACGCGAATGGCGCGCTTTTCTACAACAAGAAACCCGGCATGGTGGATCTGCATGTCCTGCGTGACGACGGAACCAACCTGCGCGATATCCCGCTGGGCAGGGATGAACGCGAATTATGCTCGGGGCATCAATGCTGGCGCGGCGACAGCCCCTGGGTGGTTTCCAGCATGATCGGCATTTACGGGCGTGGTTTGATCGAAGGGCAGGACTTCCGTCTGGTGGAAGCCCTGCCCGTGCCACACCAGGGACACCGCGGATCCCAGTCGTGGTGGGCACAACGCAATGATCTGACGCCGTATGGCGACAGCGCCGGATACAATCATTTCGGTATCGATCGCCGGGGACGACACATCGTGTGCGAAAACCGCGACGGCGACACGGTGGTTTTCGCCCGCTTGTCCGCCCCTGGGGAAACCCCCATCGAAGCGTTCACAGTTATCGCCAAAACCGACATGCGTCAAAGTATGCGCGCCACCGTCGATTCGCATCCGTTTATTTCTCCGGATGGACGCCGCGCCTTTTTCAACTCCAACGCCACCGGACAATTGCAGGCCTATATGATCGACGGTCTGGAAACCCTATGGAACGATTCCAACGTCAAAGAATAACCGGCCCATGAACACATCTCCCCTGTACAACGGAATCGAACCAGCGGCAACATGGCCGCCACAACACATGGACCCCGCTTCCGCGGCGCCGATGCCGTTGCCTTACCTGGAGCCTCCGCCATCCGTAATTCCCGTGGGCGCCTCGCATCAATTGTTTGTCGACGATTTCCTGGTGGAGGAGACCGACCTCGAACGGGTTTTTCACAAGCCGAAACGCCACCCGGCCAATCCGGTGCTCAAAGCGGATACTCCGGCGGAACGCGAATTTCCATCGGTCGGCTTCCTGCAGGGGGGCGTTTTCTGGAATCCATGGGAACGGCGCTATGAAATGTTTTACCATGCCGGTCCGTTGAACCGGCGCGCACTGCACCTGGCCTACAGCCAGAACCTGATTCATTGGGAAAAACCGAACCTGGGGCTTGGCGCCGGAAACCGTTTCCTGCCCCCCGGCGCATGGAGTCCGGACGGAAAATTGCGCACCGCCGGCACGGCCTTCGCCGTCTGGCTGGATGTCGAATCCGCAACCCCGGACGAACGCTACAAGATGATCTGCCACTGGGGCCATTACAAGGACGCCAAGCCCCCCGGCGGCATGACCCATTCGCTGCATGTTTCGTCCGACGGCATTCACTGGTCGAATTCCGTGTTGGCCGGTCCGGCGGGCGATGCGCAATCCTTCTTTTACAACCCATTCCGAAAGAAATGGGTTTACAGCGTCAAGCATTACATTCGCCGCCGGGAGCAGAGCCTGCGGGCGCGATTTTACCTGGAAAGTTCGAACTTTCTCGATGGATGGGATTGGAGCCAGGCCGTCTATTGGACCTGTGCCGACGCGCTCGACCGCTCCGAACCGCCGGGGCGGTATCCGGCCTACCCGGCACAGGGCGACACCTGCCAGCTTTACGTGTTGCACGGAGCCGCCTATGAGAGTCTCATGCTGGGGCTTCATGAAATCCACCGCGGTCCCGAAAATCCCATTTGCCAGGCGGGGAACTTTCCCAAGCTGACCGACCTGGAACTGGGGTTCAGCCGGGACGGCTTCCACTGGGATCGACCGGACCGCAGCGGATTCATTTCCGGCACGCGGCAAGCCGGCGATTGGGACCGCGCCTACCTGCACGGCACCCCGCAAATCTATGTGCTGCATGAAGACCGGTTGTATTTTCCCTATGCGGGATTTTCGGGCTGCGACCCCGACGGAGAAACCCCCGGCATGTACCGTGGCGGCAAGATCGGGATGGCCACGCTGCGTCGGGATGGATTCGCCTCGCTGCGGGCCGGACAATCCGGCGGCAGCCTGTTGACCCGCCCCATCCACTTCCCCAATGGCGACCTGCATGTCAACGCGGACTTGTCCCGGGGACACCTGGAAGCCGCCGTTTGCGATCGCGAAGGACGCCCGTTGCCGGGCTATGCCCGCAAGGACTGCGTTCCCCTGGCGCACTGCGATGGGAACGATCTCGTGCTGCGCTGGCGCCACCGTCCGCACCTTCCCGCTCCGGACAACCAACCGAAACGACTGCGATTTTATTTACAACGAGGAGACCTTTTTGCCTTCTGGGTTCCTTCTCGCCGTGAAAACCCGATTTCCTAACGATATGGCCTGGGGCATGAAAAACATTGTGATTTGTCTCTTTGGCTCCTCCATCATGGAAGGGCGCATCGGCATCGAGGACCCCCAGGAGCGGTGGTACAACCTTCTGCAACAGCACTTGAATCGCGCCCACCCCGATACCTGTTTTCCCATTGTCAACAGCGCGGTCGGCGGCGAATCCACGCGCGAGATCATGCAACGCTTCGATCGCGACGTCCTGGCCTACCATCCCGACCTGTGCTTGTTCATGGTCGGGGGCAACAATCACGACTGCCAGCGCCCCGGGCGCATCCTTGCCCCGGACGAATTGCCGTCGTTGCTGAATGACTATGCCACCCGCCTGCCCGACAAGACAAAAACGATCGGCGTGGTGCTCAATCCGGTGGTCGACGAGTGGCATTTCGCCACACGACATCCGGCGTTTCGCGACTACCTGGCACAATTTCACGGCAGTCTTGATGCCAGTCTGCAACCGGAACGTGACCTTGCCCGTGCCTTCTATGCCCGGCAGGGATGGCCTTGCCTCGACCTTTACAAAGCGATGTCGGCCAATCCCAGGCGCTATGTTCTTCCCCAGGACGGCATTCACCTCAACCGGGAGGGACAGGCCCTCTTCGCGCGTCAGATGGCGGAACGGATCGAGTCCATATTTCCGCTACATTCGCGGTAACCCGTTCCGTCATGAATTTTTTGACAGAACCCGTCACCCCGATCCATCGCCGGGCGGCGGAGGCCCGACCTGCGCTTCGGGACGACCGCACGCTTCAATAATGGATTCTGACCCGGACAACCTCTCCCGGCGCCGTCGGTAACGGGGATCGGATGTCATGCGGTTGATCGTTCACCGTAACGTCCTCCGGCTTGCCCCCCTTTACATAATCCACGCTGTAGCGGGTTCCGCGAAAGGTCCGTGTCAATTGCCGCAGCCCCACCGCTGGAACTACCTGGGCGGGATTCACGTACAACCCGTCGAATTCGGGACGCAGTCCGGTCAGACCATTGAAGACCAGACGCAACACCCATCCGGCCGTTCCGGTCCACCAGCCGCCGCGACAGGTGCCGTCGCGATGGCGCGCTTCCTCGGTGAAGATGCAGTTGTTGAGAACAAACGGTTCGGCCGTGGTTCGGTCGCTCGGATTGGCCTCGCTGTCGGGGAGCAGCTTAATCAAATGCCGCCATACCGTCTCGTACCGGCCTGCTTTCCACATGGCATGCAGAAAAAAGGCGAACCCATGGTTATAGACGGCGCCATTCTCGAAAATGCCCGGCAATTCTCCGCTGCAACGTCCGATACGGGGATCGTATTGGGGAAAGGAAGGATAAAACAACCGGAAGCCATAGGGATGGTCCAGGTGCCGCGTCGTGACGTCTATCAGGGATTCCCACCGTTCCCGCGGCGCCACATCGCAAAGAATGGCCCAGGCCTGAGGATTGATGTAGATTTTGCCGTAAGGCTCCGAGGGCGCAAAGTATGGCTGCCCGTCATCGCCGTAGCCTCCAATGTAATACGTGCCGGTCCAGGCCTGTTCCTCGACGACACGGCACAACTCCGCAATCCGCGCATCGCAGTCAAATGCAGGCGCAAGACCGCCTGCCGCGGCCACGGCTTTCAACTCGCGCAGCGCACCGACCAGGCTCATCGTAACCATCACGCTGTCGCCCTTGCCTTCCTTTCCGGGACCGTCCAGCCCGTCATTCCAATCGGCGAAGCGCAAGCGTACCAATCCGCGCGCATTGCGGTCGTTGTAAAGGTAATCGAGGCCTCGATTCATGTGTTCCCACACCGTGGCCGGTGGCCCATCCATGAAGGGGAGAGATTCCTGAAGGAAGGCAAAGTCGCCCGTTTCGCGCAGGTACCCCGCCGTCATCAAGGTCAACCAGTAGGGACCGTCGCTGTATTCCATTTTGTCCCAGAACGGCTTCCAGGCGCGAATGCCGGCACCATCCCGTCGCTGGACGGAGAAGACCTCGGCCAGCGCCTCGCGCGCCCGTACCGGATCGTAGAGGCACATCCCCGCCGCATCCTGCAACACGTCGCGGAATCCCTTGCGATAAAGCACGGCAAGCCGATTCTGAACCTTGGCCCAGACATTGACGAGGGAATCCAGCGACGGCGTGTCGCTGGCAAGCGTGATCGCGTCGCGCTCGCGACGCCGGGCTGCGCGCACGCGTTCCAGCTCCCGATCAATGGCTCCCGGGGAAAACCAGCGCGACGTCATCGCCCGAATATGGTCGGGGCCGTGAGTCGTTGATACGATGAACTGCAGTTCGCGAGTCTCCCGCGGCGAAAGCGTCACGCGCGTTTGCAGCGCCAGGCATGTCTGGCCCTCATAGGCGTGCACATTACCGCAACTTCCCTCGCGCAGCGCACGCGCGGCAAAGATGGAGCCCGCCATCCCCAGGAACGAAGAAGGGGCTGTATCGAAGCCGCAATAGGGTTCACTGCAAGCCATGACGGCACTGTAGCGGTCATGCGGCAACATCGGCGTGGCGTTATGCACCCAAACCGCATTCAGTTCGGGCAGATCGTGGCCCTGGATGTACATCGTGTTGGAGGCGTAAAATCGGTAAAGCGCCAGAGAATAGCCGTTGAGTACGGTCGCCGCGTAGGCGAATACGTCGCGTTCCAGCGGCGAGTCCGTCTCGTTAACCAGTCGCACGGTCCAAAGTTCCAACGGTTCCTCCGCCGGCACGAAGACCCGCCAGCTTGCTCTGAGCCCGTCGCGGCGGCCCCGTGCTTCCCAGTAGGCCGGATGAAACACCACCGCGTAGTCTTCTGGCGCTTCCGTACCGGGATAGACGGCGGGCGACCAGACCGTCGGGGTTTTCTCACCGCCGGCATCCCGAATGGCAATCATGCGCGAAGCCGGCGGTCCGCCTTCCGCGAAAATCCCCACATCCTCCCCCTTTTCGTTCCAATAACGGGCATACCCATGTCCGAATTGATCGATCTGGGACATCTGGCGCTCGTTGAGCAGATAGGCCTGCCACGGGCGTTTGGTATCGGGATTGGTCAAAACAAAGCGGCACTCC
>CAZIUM010000096.1:0-10871 GCA_964542285.1 uncultured Lentisphaerales bacterium | reverse complement strand
TGTCAGTTTCTTCCCCATGGCGGTCGTGTGGCCTGGCGGGGATCGAAAACCATGACCTCACGGGAGGCATTAAACAGGGAACTCCGTGGCAGGGCAACCCCAAACTGAATGCCGGGTCCCGGATTCGGGGGGCTGGCGCCGCGCGCGGGTCGCGATAGGCTCGAGGCTTGAGGCTTGAGGCTTGAGGCTTGAGGCTTGAGACTTGAGGTTTCGCGCGGGGTTTCATTGTTTCGACGCTTTGCGTCAAAAGGGTAGGGCGGCGAGGCCCTTCGCCGCCGCGCGCGGATTTTCCGCGCGATCTCCACCCGCACGGGTCCTTGGACATTGGGTGTCGGTCTGTCGGTTATTGGACATTGAGTTTCTTTCGCCCTTCTGCCCCCGTGCCTCCGCGAGAGAATATATCCGCGATGGAGTCCGTTTCCATTCTGAATTCTGCGTTCGGCGCTCCGCGCCGCAACGCCCTTGACAGCGCGGCATGGCATGGGTACGTTGACGATATGCGCTATCTCACTTATGTCGGCTCGTACACCGATGCTTCCGAACGCGGGATTCATGTCCTGGCCACCGACACCGAACGCGGGGAATTGCAACCGCTCGGCAGTCTGGAGACGGTTGTCAATTCGACCTACCTGACGCTCAACCGCGGCGCCGACCGACTGTATGCCCTGCAAAAATGCGCGGAGGAAGAAATCGACGATGCTGGGGAATTGGTGGTCTATGAAGTTCGCGGAACCGCCTTGCGGTTGCTGGATCGGCGGCGCACTCTTACCGGGGTTCCCTGTCACATTTCCTTGTCGCCGGATGAAACGGCGCTGGTGTTTGCGGAATACGGCGGGGCTCGTGTCGGCGCGATCGGGTTGCGCGCGGACGGCGCCTTTGCCGATCCCGAGCCCGTGGTTGTCGGGCATCACGGGCACGGCCCCGATCCCGAGCGGCAGACCAGCGCCCACGCCCATTGCGCCATGGTGACTCCCGACGGCCGCTGGCTTTGTGTCGCGGACCTCGGGCTCGATCGGGTTGTGGCGTACGATTTTCGCGATTGGCGCACGGGTTTGCGCCGGCATGCGCCCATGGAGTTTCGTTCCGCTCCGGGGGCCGGACCGCGACACTTGTGCTTTCCGCCCGCGAAGCCCTGGGGTTACCTGCTCAATGAACTGGACAATACCGTGGTGGTGCTGGCCCGGGAGGGCGAAACCCTGCAGGCGCGGCAGACCTTGAGCACGCTGCCGCGGGAATACAGGGGCGACAGCAAGGCAGCCGCCATCCATTTGTCGACCGACGGTCGTTTCCTGCTGACTTCCAATCGCGGACACGACAGCATTGCGGTTTTTGCGGTGGATTCCTCCTCCGGCCGCTTGACCCTGGTGGAAATTGCGCCGCTGCGCGGTCGTTTCCCACGCGATTTCCGTCTGGCTCCCGATGGACGCTTGCTGTTGGCGGGACACAAGTTGTCGAACGAAATCGGAATCTACGCGTTCGATCCCGACAAGGGGCATTTGTCGTTCCAATCGGTGGGCTACCGCATGCACAAGCCCACCTGCGTGGTTTTTGGCGCCGCGCTTTCCTGACGCATCGAAATCGTTGATGGGGACCCTTTGGGCGAACATGAACAACCCAGGCCTTCACGCGGCCGCTGTTGGACGGAACATCGTTGTCCGACCGCGCGACAATGTGTCATGATAATCGGCATGCAACGGGATCAAGGATATGAATTGCTGGACAGCGGCGACGGACGCAAGCTGGAGCGCTTTGGCGGAGTGGTGCTGGCGCGTCCCTGCGCGCAGGCGATCTGGCGGCCGGGACGGCCCCAGGCCGAATGGGACCACATGACGGACGCGTCGTTCGATCGCGAGGGAGGGCAGTTACGCTGGCATCGACGCGACTGTTTGCCGCCGGAATGGGAGATCACGATCGACGAACTGCGACTGCGGCTTTCCGGCACGGACTTCGGGCATTTGGGGGTTTTTCCCGAACAGCGCGATTGCTGGCGGTGGATCGACCGCTTGGTGCGGGGTGTTGTCGATCGCGGCGGCGCAAGACCGAGGGTGCTCAACCTGTTCGCCTATTCAGGGGGGGCGACCCTGATCGCGACGCGCGCCGGGGCCGAGGTCTGCCATCTGGACGCTTCGGCGGGAATGGTGGACTGGGCGCGGCGCAATGCGGCCCTTAACGGTCTGTCGGATGCGCCGGTGCGCTGGATCGTGGACGATGCGCACAAGTTCATGAATCGCGAGGCACGGCGGGGACGCCGGTACGATGCCATTATTCTCGATCCTCCCAGTTTCGGGCGAGGTGCCCGGGGCGAGGTTTACAAGCTGGAACGCGATCTCCCCCGCACGCTGAAGCTTTGTGCCGCCTTGCTGTCCGATCGTCCGTTGTTTCTTCTCCTGAGCGCGCACACGCCGGGGGTGACACCCACCGTGCTGTCCAACCTGCTGGACGACTTTTCAGCAACGTTGCCGGGGGGCGGAATTCATGCCGCGGAGATGCTTTTGAAAGGGGCCGCGGGAACACGCCCCGTTCCGAGCGGTTGCATGGCCTGCTGGTCCGTTTCTCTCTCCTCCCGAATTGCTTCCAACGAACACATGGTGTAAATTAACCCCTTGTGACACCACAGAAACAGAGTGACAAGAAAGACGCTGCCGAGCCGATGTGGCGCATTCGCGCTGACGACGGCACGATCTTCGGACCGACAAGCCTGGCGTCGCTGCAGGCGTGGGCGCGCGAGGGGCGTCTAGCCCCCGGCCACATGATTTCGCGCGATGGGTGCGAATGGAAACCTGTCGCCAGCATGCCGGTACTGGAGATGCGGTGGGTGGTGGAAGTATCTCCCGGCACGTTTTATGGGCCCCTCCACGCCGAGGCGCTCGAAGAATTGGTGCGGGAGGGAGCGCTGGCGCCGGACCTGCCGCGTTTTACGCTTGCCGAAACATTCCAGGACTCTTCCGCCGTCCAACAGGCGCTGACGGAACGGTTGCGTGAGCAGAAAAAAGAGTTTGCCGCACACAACACGGAACTGGAGCGGCAACTGCGTGAGGCCCGAACCGAAGCCGGGCAGTTGCGCGGCCAAGTGGAGACGCGCGACCTGGAATTCGATGCCGAACGCCAGGAATTTCAAGCGGCCGCCGCAAGGCACAAGGCCGAATTGGCCAAGCTGGAATCGTTGTGCGCCTCGTTGCGCAAGCAGCTCGAACGCGTGGATTCCCGCGAGCAGGAGCTGACGGAACGCGTCGCGCGCGCCGAGGAACTGGAACAACGGCTGGCCGAGACGGAGGCCCGCCTTGCCGGTCAACGCGAGCAGTACGATACTCAGATTGGGCAAGAACGGCAGGCGCGGCACGATGCCGAAAAGGCCCTGTTGGAGGCGCGCGCGATTCAACGACGGAGGAACGAGCAGTTCACAAGCATGCAGGAGAAGTGCCGCGCGCTGGAATTGCGTTTGACTTCGCTGCGCAAGCTGCTGCGTCAGGCTATCGACACCCTTGGCGAGCCGGGGGGGAGCGCTTCCTCCGTTACCGACGTGGTCATCGACGAGGGGGACGCTTCCGCCGCCCATCAGGTGCCGCCGCCACGCCGTGAGATGTCGCTGCAGGCCCTGGAAGCCCAGGCACAACATGAAATACGGCGTCTGGGACAGAACGGGCGACACCCCTTCAGGCGGAGGTAGCGGGACATGGCCCAGGATACTCCCGACAAACGTTCATGGTTCCTGCGAATCGCCGGGGGAACGATCTTTGGCCCGGTCACCACCAGGGGGTTGGCGCTGTGGGCGCGGCAGGGACGTGTGGCTCCGGGCAACGAAATTTCGCAGGATCGTGAACATTGGCTTCCGGCGGAACAGTTGCCGGAACTTGCCATGAACTGGTACCTGGAGGACCCGGGCGGCAAACTGCTGGGGCCGTTTAACAAGGAGGCGGGCGAAAAACTTCTCAATGAAGGACGCGTCGTCAAAGGAGCCCGGCTGGTTCCGTCCGAAGAGATCGATCCTGCGCGGCGGCAGCGACTGGCGGAGGCCAGGCAGCAGCCTCGGGCTCCCGAACATCCTGAATTGGCGCTGGACGTCGACAAGTCTTCCCCCCAGGCGACGCCCCTTTCGGAGCAAACCTGGCGGAAGGAACGGGAGGAATTGCGTCTGCGAATCGCCGAGCTCGAAGCGCAAATCAAACAGGTTTTGCGTTCCGCCGAAAAAGAGCGCCGCGACCATGTTCGCCGAGAGGAGCAATTGCAGCGGCAGTTGGATGAACATAAGCAGACCCTCCAGGAAACGGAACGAACTTCGTCTCTGGCGGACGAACTGGGTCAACGCGTCAAGGAACTCGAGGCGCAGAACGCTGAGGCGGACGAACTGCGTCAACGCGTCAAGGAACTCGAGGCGCAGAACGCTGAGGCGGACGAACTGCGTCAACGCGTCAAGGAACTCGAAAAATTGCGTACCGGCGCTGAGGCCGAGGATAACAAGGCGGAGTTCGATCGGAAGACGGTGGTCCTGAACGCGGCCCTGGCCGAGGCACGGACGGCCTATGCCGAGCTGCTTTCATTCTCGAACACGCGCGATGTGGCGTTCATCGAAGAAATCAAGGGCTTGCGGCAAGAGTTGCGGAAGCAGGATGTGGCCGCGGCGAAAGGCGAGGGACCCGCGACGACTTCGGGCATGATGCGCGAAGCCGATCGCCGTTTGCGTGAGAAGGAAACCCTGCTTGACGGATTGCTGGAGGAGGAAGTCGCCGCCTGGGAGGGGGCGCTGGCCGCCGAACGCGAGGCCTTCACTGATGGGCGCCAAAAAAGTCTGGAACGACAGGAGCGCTTGCAGGCAAGGTTGGCTGCCCTGCGCAAACTGCAAGGGGGGGGCACCGGCGATTTGCTCGAACGCCAGGCAAAATCGCGCGCCGACAAAGCCGAGGCGGGGCGGCTCAAGGAATCGCTCGAAACCCTGCGCCAGCAACATGCGCGCCAGGCGCGCCAGGCCGAGGAGCGCGAGCGCGAGTTGATTGCGCGCGTCCGGTTGCTGGAGGCCGAGGAGGATCGACTTAAACTGAAGGTGCGCGAATCGGAGAGTCTGCATCAACGTGTGCAGGACTTGACGACCACGGTGCGCGACCGCGATCAGTCGCTGGCGGAAGAGCGTCAGCGCCTGGCCCAGATGCAGGAGCAGCAGGCGCGCGCCCAGGAAGGGCTGCTGCGGCGCATCGAAGAACTGGAGGCGCGCGAGAACAAGTTGCCGCTGCCGGAGCCTCCGGACGTCAAAGAAGAACCAGCGCAGGGAGGACGCGGCGAATTCCGCGTGACACCATGGATGCGATTGAAACGCTGAAGCCCGTGCCTTTGCCGAAACATGTGATTTTTCAAGGGGCGCGGATTGTGGACCCCTCCACCGGACATGATGCCGTTGGCGATCTGGGCGTGTCGAGCGGCCACGTTGATGAACATTTTTCCGGTGCGCGGCGGATCGATTGCCGCGGGCTTGTGTTGACGCCCGGGTTGATCGATGTGCATGTACATTTTCGCGACCCCGGGGGGACGGTGGCGGAGGACTTGCATTCCGGCGCGCGGGCCGCCGCCCGTGGCGGCTTCACGCGGGTGGTTACGATGCCCAACACTCTTCCGCCCTGCGACCAGCCGGAACGGGTGCAACGTCAGATCGATTCCTCGTTGCCGGTGTCGATCTTGCCTGCCGCCTGCATCAGTGTCGGACGCCAGGGACGGCAGGTGGCGGACCTGGAAGCCCTGGCGGCTGCCGGTGCGGTAGCTTTTACCGACGACGGCAGCACGGTAGCCGACGACGAGGTCATGGCTGCCGGCATGCGACTGGCGGCCCGGCTGGGACGTCCCATCCTGGACCACGCCATCGATCCCGACCGGGCCGGGGAGGGCATGATTCGTCGTTCGCCGCTGGCGACGGCGCTGGGGTTGCCGGTGATGTCACCCGAGGCCGAGGTTGCCGCGGTGCGCCGCGACATTCGCTTGGCGCGCGCGGCGGGGTGCGCCGTTCACATCCAACACGTTTCTTGCCGGGAATCCATCGAACGGATCCGCCAGGCGCGCGACGAGGGTCAGGTGGTGACGGCCGAAGTGACGCCGCATCACTTGATGTTGGCCGCGGAGGACATCGTCAACGACGACGGCAACCTGCGCATGAATCCACCCCTGGGCAATCGCGAGGACCTTGCCGCCTTGCGCGAAGCGGTATGTGCGGGCGTCGTCGGCATCCTAGCTACCGATCATGCCCCCCATGCGCCTTCCACCAAGGCGCGGGGATTTGCCCGCGCGACGGCCGGGGTCATCGGACTCGAAACCGCCGTGGGCGCATCCTGGCAGGCGCTGGGACGCGAGGCCGGCCAGAAGTTGCTGGATTTTATGGCCTGCTGGACCTCCGCTCCGGCGCGACTGCTGGGGTTGCCGCCGGCTTCGCTGGTACGGCGGGGGGCTCCGGCCGATTTTACCTTGATGGACTTCGAAACTCCTTGGAAAGTCGATCCCGAGCAATTCCTCAGTCGTTCGCGCAACTGTCCTTTTGCCGGCATGTGGCTGCATGGGCGCGCGCTACTTACCGTGCAGGCCGGACGAATCACCTGGATCGATCCCCAATGGAACGCGCAGGCGCGCCTGCTGGAAGAAAGCGCGGGCTGACCTCATGCCGCCCAAAAACCCGGTCAACCCCCGATGGACGGGAGAGTTTCGCGTGCGGGCCAGGGACCTCGACGTCAACGGCCGTCTCGCGCCCGCCAGCCTTTTGGGGCTGCTCCAGGAAGCGGCCGAGAACCATGCCGACCGCCTGGGAGTCGGACTGCGGCAATTGCTTGCGGCGGGACGCACCTGGATGCTGGCGCGCATGCGGGTTTCGTTCCTCGCCTGGCCCAGTCCCGGCGACCGGGTGATCGTCACCACCTGGCCGGCCGGAGCAAGGGGACGCACGCTGGCGTATCGCGATTTCGTTTGTGTCGGCGCCGAGGGGTCGCCTTTAATCATGCGGGCCACCAGCGAATGGCTGATGGTAAAGGTCGCCGGCAATCGTATTGCCAGACTGCCGCCGGAAATCATGGCGCTTGCGTCGGAAAATGTCGTGCGGGTCGATGTTCCGTTTCTCGAGATGCCGGACGCCGATTGGAAAGGCGCTTGGCAAACCGAAATTCCGGTACGCCGGGCCGACATGGATATCAACCGGCATGTCAACAACCTTCATTACGTGGAATGGCTCTTCGAACCGTTGCCGGAGGACAGGAACCGGCGCGTGCCAAGTCACCTCGAGATCGTTTACCGGCTGGCGGCGGAACAGGGCGATGGGGTCGTCAGCACCGCCGCACCGTTGGATGACGACACCGTGGCGCATCGCCTGACCCGCGCTTCGGACGGCGCGCTGCTCGTGGAAGCCGTCACCTGCTGGCGCTGACGGTTTGCCCTGGCGCGTCCGCATTCTTCGATTTACAACGCCGGGGGGGGTGGGATAAGCTAACCAAACGGTATTGCTCGGGAGGTCGATCCCGCGGCGGCCGGAAGCGAAACCATGGAGAAAAGTTGTTATCTAATCTGTGGCCAGGACGATTACCAGGTCGAGTTTAAAACGCGCGAGCTGCTCGATCGTCTTGTGCCCGCGGAAAAACGCGCCTACGGCCTCGAGACGATCGATGGCCGGGTCGAAACCGTCGATGCCTGTGCCGAGGTCCTGGGGCGCTGCTTCGAGGCCCTGTCCATGGACGGCTTGTTTGGGGGCGGCGCCAAGCTGACCTGGTTGCGCGAACCCGCCTTTCTCAACCACGACCGCGTCGGCAAAAGCGAACGCATCAAGGACCTGGTCGAAGAGTTGACCCGTCGGATTCGCGACGGGCTGCCCGAAGGTCAAAGCCTGTTGATCACCACGACGCGCATCAACCGCGCCAGCCGTCTCTTCAAGGCCTTGAAAAAGGCGGGGGATATCCAGGATTGCGACGAGGGGGTCAATTTCTTCCACCAGGAGCGGGCGGCCCGGGAAAAGTTAACGTTCTGGGCTCCGAAGTACGGTCTCCGATTCGAACCGGACGCCGCAAACGCCTTTCTTCAGCGGGTCGGGATGGATACGCGGCGCATGGTTAGCGAGCTCGAGAAGTTGCGCTGTTATTGCGGCCGGTCGGAGTCTGTCACACTGGCGGATGTCGAGTCCATTGTGGCGGCGGGGCGCGATATCGACATCTGGAACGTTCAAAATGCCTTCGGCGCCCGGGACGCGGCCACCATGATCGCGCAATTGCGCCGACAGTTCGCCGTTTCGCAAAGTCCCATCGGCATTGCCGCCATGTTGGAATCCTACGTCAACAAGCTGCTGTTGTTGCGCGAGGCGCTGGACCGCAATTGGGCCGTGGCCGAGGGGCGCAATCTCACGTGGCGCACCCTGCCCGACACGATCGCCGCCTGGCAGGATGCCGCCGACAAGGATATCCGCAAGATGGGGTCTTACCAGGCGAGTCGCCTGATCGAGCAGGCAAATTGCTGGACCTTGCGCGAACTGCGCCTGGCACGACACTGGATTCTGCGCTTGCGCGAGGAATTGGTTTCCACGGGACTGCCTCCCGAGTGGCTGGCGGAAACCCGCTTGTTGCAGGCCCTGGGGGCGCGTGGCGCTCGTCGAAGAACCCCAAGGAAAGTTTCTCGAACATGACGAAACCCCGAGGTTCACATGTAATCGCGATCGACGGACCTTCCGGTGCCGGCAAGTCGACCGTGGCGCGGGCACTGGGCCGGGCGTTGAATTTTCTGCATGTCGATTCCGGCGCCCTGTATCGCCTCGTCACCTGGCAGGCCTTGCGAACGGGGGTGGATTGCGAGGATTCGGCTGCGCTGACCGACCTGGCGCGGGGCTTGTCGATCGACCTGTTCGCCCGGGATGGCGCCGTGGGGTATCGTGTTGGGGGAACGGAGCCGGGCGAAGCCTTGCGCACTCCGCAAATCAATGCCAACGTCAGTCCCGTGTCACGCGAACCCGCGGTGCGCGCGCTTGTCACCGCCTGGTTGCGCGACATGCAAGCCCTGGGCGACCTGGTGGTTGAGGGACGCGACATCGGGTCCGTGGTCTTTCCCGAAAGTCCGGCAAGATTTTACCTGGACGCCGATCCGGGAGAACGGGCCCGGCGGCGCCATCTCGAGGAAGTCGGCAAGGGGCTGGACCAGGGGCGCGAGCGGGTGCTGGAATCGTTGCTGTCCCGTGACCGCATCGACAGCAGCCGCGCCACCGCGCCGCTGCGCGTGGCCGACGGGGCGGTGGTCATCGACAGCACGCGCCTGTCCATCGAGGAGGTCTTGCGCGAGATTCTGTCGCGCCTGCCCGCGGACTGGCGGTGAAGGGCTATGGTAGGCTGGCGGCTGGCGGCTGGAGGCTGGCGGCTGGAGGGGGGCCGCGCAGGGGTTTATTATTTCGACGCTTTGCGTCAAAAGGGTAGGGCGGCGAGGCCTGGCAGGGTTGAGGGTTGAGGGTTGAGGGTTGAGGTTTGAGGGTTGAGGGTTGAGGGTTGAGCGCCGCCCTACCGTTTTTTGCGCGGGTTCCCCGCGCGATCCTTGGACATTGGACATTGAGTTCCCCCCCCTCCTGCCCCCGCGCTGGAGTCCGCTCCCATTCTGAATTCGGACTTCTGTCTCCTGACTTCCGCGCGTGGGGTTCCCGCTCGCTTCGATAAGGCAGCGGTTGCTTATGAGCGGCGGTGAAGGGCCTCACACGCCCTACCTTTTTTTGCGCGGGTCCCCCGAGATGGAGTCTGCACCCACATTCCCTGTGACGGAGACCGCCGGGGGTCGGGTCAGGAACGGGGGTTGCCGGCAAAGATTGTTCGGGCGCAGGCAATGTCTTTGCGTACGCGCTCCAATAGCGCTTCGATACTTTGGAACTTGCGTTCGTTGCGGATTCGCTCCACGAAGGCGATGTCCAGGGTGGCGCCATAGAGATCGCCGTTGAAATCCAGCAGGTGGATTTCGAGTACCGGCGCGTCGGGGCGGGCATCGCGGAAGGTCGGACGCCAACCGATATCCGCCACGCCTCGAATTTCGCGATCGCCGATCCAGGTCTTGACGGCGTAGACGCCCACCGATGGCAACACTTCGGCGCGCGGGTGCAGATTGGCGGTGGCCATTCCGATGGTGCGGCCGACGCCGCGGCCGCGTACGACCGTTTCGCGGATGATGTATTCGCGTCCCAGCATGGCGCGCGCTTCCGCGACCTTGCCCGCCCGGATTGCCTTGCGGATGCGGGTGCTGGAAATGGGTTCTTCCCGGTAAAGTGCCGCCGGCACCGTGACCACCTTGAGGTTGAAGGGGCGCCCGAGCCGCGCCAGCATCTCGGGTGTGCCGGTCGCCTTGGCGCCGAAACGCCAATTGTCGCCGCAGCGAATTTCGGCGATTAAGTCCTTGCGGCCTCCCGTCAGCATGGACACGAAATCGACGGGTTCCAGCGCGGCCAGGGAGGGCGTGAAGGAGAGCATCAGGCAACCGTTCAATCCGGTGCTCGCGATCCTCTCGAGACGCAGCGGCAAGGGGGTCAAAAGCGGAGGGCGGCGCGCCGGCGCCAGCACGGCCAGCGGATGCTGGTCGAATGTCAGTGCCCAGGCCGTGCCCTCGAGTTCCCCCGCGCGCGTCACGGCGCTTTCCAGCACCCGGCGGTGCCCCTGATGCACGCCGTCAAAAAATCCGGCCGCCAGCACGACGGGGCCCGGCAGCTTGTGAAAATTCTCGGGATGCAGCAGTGTTTTCAAGACGTGACGATAGTATCAATGGATCGTGAAAATGAAAACCACTTGACCGCCTCCGCCCCCGCCGCAAAAGCCCCCCAGCAGGAGCGGCTGTCCCGTTTTGATGGTCGCCAGCGTTTCCATGACCTTGTGTTCTCCGCGCCTGATGACAATGCGCATTTCTTT
>CAZIUM010000095.1:0-10960 GCA_964542285.1 uncultured Lentisphaerales bacterium | reverse complement strand
AGACCCGCGCCATCATGCGGCGTGTCGAGGTCCACCCTACCACGGAGAAGCCCATCAAAAGGGTCGCAAGCCACGGAGTTGCCCGTCGCAGGGCCGGGGAGGCCCACATCAGAAGACGCTCTCCATGCGCCAGGCCGAAGGAGAATACGGGCGGATGGATCAACGCCCAGACGGCAGGCACCACAAAGATCAGCAGCAGTCCGGGCAGTAAGCTTGTGCGACGCGTTGTCATGGAAATTTCCTTGTCGGCTCCTACGTTCGTGGTGGATTTCGTTTGGCGCTCCACAGCATGCGTGCCCGCGCCGAAAGGCGTGACGGAAGGCGGGAATAGTAGCAGAACCCGGCCCATCCAGTCGGACCCGCATGTGCCATGCAACGCAGCAGATGGCAGGGGCTGAATGGAATGCCCGCCGCCCGGGCCGCCAGCCAGGCATTGACCGCGACAGCCAGTTTTCCCATGCGCGCGAAACGTTGGGGGGCCCCCAGCGACGCCAGGGCGGACTGATGGCATTGCAATACCCTGTTCATCTGGTCGACATACTCGTCGTGCCGTTGAATTTGCGCCATGGTTTGCGATTCCGCATGCACGCGAAAGGAGGTCAGTTCGTCCGGCAACGCCCATGCGGTGCAATGGCTCGCCAGGCGCAGCCAGTAGTCCCAGTCGGCGGTGTAGCGCAACGATTCGTCCGGCCATCCCAGACGTTCCAGCAGCGAGCGCCGGAAAAGCACGGCCGGCACCGCCAGGTTGTTTTGCACCAGAAGGGGTGGAAACCAGTCTGCAGGGGGCAGGGGACGGTCGATGGGCAAGGGCGCTCGCCAGCGTCCGAGTCTGCGGCCGTCCGGCCCGATCAACCGCGAGGCGTGCAGCCAGACGTCGACCTCCGGATGACGGTCGATCAAGGGTCCCAACCGCGCCAACCGGGTGGGCTCCCAGCGGTCGTCCTGGTGCAATATGGCGATCCAGGGCGCACGCGCCTCACGCAGGGCGCATTGGGTGGCGAGCACCCAGTTGCCGACGCGGGGACCGTCGAGCAGGCGCAACGGCAACCGCGAGGCGGCCTGTCGCAACAGGTCGGGCGTGGCATCCGTGGAACCATCGTCCACCGCCAGGATTTCGATCGGTCGGGTGGGATCCTGTCCGGCCAGGGAATTCAACGCTTCCTCGATGTACCGCGCGCCGTTGAAGGTGGGCATCGCCACGGAAACGAAGGGGGCAGGTGCGTGGCGTGAGAGCATCAGGTCGCCTTTTCTGCCTTGACGTCGTGACAGGTCTGGCGCTGTTCCAGACGCAACCCCAGCATGCTGAGCATGAGGGCGTTGAGAATCGTCAGTCCTCCGATCAGCAGGGCCGTGAGGCCGAGGGTTCCGGGCCGCACCGCCAGCAGTTCGCCACGCCCCGATTGCCACCACTGCGCGAGGATGGACAGGAACATCGCCAGCCCCGCCAGGATCATCGCCCCCCCGGCGAAAAGCCACTTCTCCAAGGCAAACCGTGGCTCGGAAGGTTCACCCTTGCGCTGCTTCGTCAGCCCGGCAAAACGCACAAACCATTCTTCGAAGGATGCGAACCACAACATTTGGTAGCCGACACACAACAACGGCACGCAGTAAAAGAGGTGGTGATAATCGAAATAGCGCCCGGCCAGCGTCACGGGCCCGTACGCCAACCGCAGAACCGCGAGGCCGCAGAAAATGGTCAGAACCCAGCCCGGAACGCGAAACACCACGTGAGGAGCGAAAAGCAGGATGAAACGCAGGTGTCTCCAGCCGTCACGCCACGTTTTGAGATGCGGCGGACGATTGCGCGTGTCGCGCTTCAAAGAACAGGGAACTTCGCCGACCTTCAGTTTCAACTTGGCGGACTTGATCAGCATTTCCGAGGCGAACTCCATGCCGCCAGAGACAAGTTCCATGCGGTCGAAGGCTTCGCGGGTGAAGGCGCGCAGGCCGCAATTGCAATCGCTGATGCGCAACCCGAAGAACAAACGCTGCAGCCAGGTCAGCACGGGCGTTCCCAGGTATCGATGCAACGGGGGCATGGCGCCGGGTTCGATCCGACCGCGCAACCGGCTGCCGATGACAAGATCGTGTCCTTCCCGCAGCGCGCGCAGCATGGGCAGGGCTTCGCGAAAATCGTAGGTGGCGTCGGCATCCCCCATTACGATGTATTTGCCGAACGCTGCCCGGATGCCGGTCATGAGGGCAAACCCGTATCCCTTGCGTGCAACCGGAACCACGCGCGCGCCGGCTTTTTGCGCTCGTTCCACGGAGCGGTCCGTGGACCCGTTGTCCGCCACGACGATTTCGCCGTGCAACCCGCTGGTGTCAATCAATTCGCGCGCCATTTGCATGGCGGCCGCGAGGGTTTTTTCCTCGTTGAGGCAGGGGAGAACGACACTCAGTGCGATGGCGGGTTCATTCATGGAGCGGCTCCTTGTGTTTCCGCAGCGCCACCAGGCGGCGGATCTGGCAAAACGATATGCCGGCAAAGAGGATGGCCAGCAGGGATTGCACCAACAACACCACGGCGGCATTTAACAATCCCGCGGAGGCCACCACGGCGGGGTCCAGATTCTCGAGCAGTTTCAAGAGTGCGATCGCGGCAAGTTGCTGTCCGCCCAGCCCGGCAATGCTGACGGGCAGAAGCCCGGCCAAGGTGAACAGGGGCAGCATCGCGGTCACGGCCGCCAGTGAAGTGACGCCACCCAGGGCGCGGATGGCCAGCAGGTAAATCATGGCCAGGAACAGAAAGATCAGCAGGGCCATGGCCGTGGGCCAGAACAGGGAGCGAATCGTGACCGGCTGGGTCTGCAGGGTGGCGATGGCGCCGCGCAGTCTCGACGCCAAGTGCCGCACCTGTCGCGGAACGTTCGGGCCCTGTTCCAATCGCAGCGGACGCCGGGTATTCCAACGGCGCGCCAGGCGTGCCAGGCCCCACATTCCCAGCACCAGCAGTCCCGACATCGACAGGTACAGTGCCGCCAGTGAAACGGCCGCGAAATCTCCCTGTCCGGCCTTGTTTTGGAGAACCAGCGCCCCTGCGGCCCCCATGGCAAAGACCATAACGAAGCCGATGATGCGATCCAGCAGGGAGGCCAGCGCCACTCGCGCCGCCAGTCCGCGGCGTTCGTCGATTTGCGATCCGCACATCAGTCCGATGCGCAAGATTTCCGAGACTCCCGTCGAAGCCGGCAGCCACAGGGAGACGCCGGCGCTGACCAGCGTGGCCGCCGTGGCGTCACGGCGTCGTGAACGCACCCCGCAGGTCGCCAGGATGGCGTGGTATCGGATGACGCTGACAGCGGCCTGCGCCAATTGCAGCAGAACCATGAGCGAGATCGATCCGCGCTGCCGCCGGAAGGCCTCCATCAACCAGTCGCTGCGCAACCAGTTGGCGCGTGCCATGACGGCCAGGAGAATGCCGGCCGTCAAGATTCCCCATAGGACCGCGCGCGGCAAACGGGAGGAAAAACCGAATTTTGGCGCGGGAGGGTTCACGGAGAGGACCTTTGCCAATCCGCGCCGCGCTGACCGGCCGCCAGCAGGCGGGAGAAGATGCTGTCGCGTCGCAACAGAACAAGGGGCGTGTCGAGTTCCTTGAGGCATCCGTGCTCCAGGGTCGCCACGCGGTCCACCGCCCGCATCATGGCCGGACCGTGGGAAATCAACAGGACCACTCGATCCCGCTTGATGGACTGAATTTGGCGGGCCAGGTTCTCCTGGGCTTCGGTGTCGAGCGCGCTGGCCGGTTCGTCCAGCATCAACAGAACGCTGTCGCGCAGCAGCGCCCGGGCCAGCGCCAGGCGTTGCCACTGGCCGATGCTGATTTCCTCCCCGTCCTTGAACATGCGTCCAAGACGCGTGTCCAGTCCGTGGGGCAGCCGTCGCGCAAGTTCGAGGGCATCGACCCGTTCCAACACCTTTTCGATATCGGCATCGTTCGGGGGACGCTGCGCGTCTCCAAACCATACATTTTCGCGCAGGCTCAGCGGGTAGGCCCCGAAATCCTGGAACAGGATGCCGAGACGTCGCCGCCATTCCAGGGGGTCCATTTCACGTAAATCCATGCCATCCAGCCGGATCGTGCCCTGGTCGGGATCGTAAAAGCGGCAAAGCAGCTTGACCAGCGTGCTTTTGCCCGATCCGTTGCCCCCCGCCAGCAGGGTACACTCACCGGGACGCAGAGTCAGCGAAAGATCGCGCAAAACCGGCGCGTCGGCGCCGGGATACGTGAAGCTGACCCCCTCGATCTCCAGACCTTTCACAATGCGTCGCGGGACGGAACGGGGGGGGGTGGGCGCGCGGAGAGTCACCGGCTCGTTCATCAAATCCTCGAAGCCCTTCAGAAACAGCGCGTCCTCATACAGACCCGTGACCCCGGTCACCATCCGACCGAGCGCGCCGTTGCCGTTCTGGATGCCGCGCACGCACATGGCGATGGCGCCCAGCGTGGTGGCGCCGGCCAGCAATTCGCGTCCCAGAAGCGCCAGCGTGATCACAACCACGCCCAAGGCCACGCACTGGGCCGCCAGTTCACCCCCCAAAACCACCATCCGCCATTTTAATTGGGCTTCCCGTACCTCCTGGCGCAGTTCATGAAAGCGGCGCTTAAAATATTTTCCATGTCCGTAAATGCGCATTTCCTTGGCCTGAATTCCGCCCGACAATACCTGGTCGAAGTAGGAAACTTCGCGCTCCACCGGAATCAATTGTTGTCGCAAATGGTACAGCTTTCGCGCCCGTCGCACCCGCAGCCACACACCCGGCAGCGCTCCGGCCAGCAGCAGCGGAGGCAGCCACCAGCGGAAGGCAGCCAGCAGCAGCATGATGCCTCCAGCCGTGGCCCCGCCGCGCAAAAGCTGCAGCAGCCCGTTGACGGTATGCATGGGACGCCGCAAGGCCTGGTCGCGCGCCAGGTACAGGTGGTTTAACCGTTCGGGGTTTTCAAAAAAGGCGATATCGAATTCCAACAGTCTGGAATGCAGGACGGAACGCACATGATCGTCGGTCTTGAATTGCAGCGCCTGCCCGAACCATGACAAGGCCGGACGGATCAGCATTCCAGTGAGCGTGACCGCTCCGGCCGCCGCCAGCAAGCCGAAAAGCGGCCGCCAATCTTCCATCTGGGTGCGGGCCCCCTGCACCCAGATTTGTTCGGTGGTGTCCACCACGCGGCGCAAAAGATAAATGGATAAGGGGGGAAGGCCAGCAATCAAGGGCGTCAGGAGCAGGTGCACCCCCACCAGTCGTCGGCTGGAATGCCACACCAGGCGCACGGCACGCCATAGCGATCCGGTTAGATTTTCCAATCTTGAAGCCATCGACGAAAGCATATCCGCGTTGCATCCTCTTGCCAAGCCATCAATCTTTCCCGCTGGGTGGATTTTGGCTAGAATGGCGGCATGAAAGCTAGTCCTGAGGTTGTTGAGCGGATTCAATGGTTGCGTAGTGAAATTGCCAGGCATGACCGGCTTTATTATGTCGAAGCCCGCCCTGAAATCGGGGATGCGGATTATGACGGTTTGTTTCGTGAACTGGAGCGGCTGGAGCGACAATATCCTGACCTGGCAACCTCCGACTCGCCTACCCGGCGCATTGGCGACGCCCCCACCGGGACGCTCGAACCCGTGCGGCACGATCCGCCCATGATGAGTCTCGACAAGGTGCACGAAAGGAAAGGCCTGCTGGACTTCGACCAGTTTCTGCGGCGCCATATGCCGGAACGGCAATGGACGTATGTTGTCGAACCCAAGATTGACGGTGTGGCTTTCAGTCTGCGCTACGAGCATGGTCTGCTGGCACGCGCCGCCACTCGCGGGAACGGCGTCGTGGGGGACGACATCACCGCCAACATCAAGACCATTCGCTCCATTCCCTTGCGAATCGCCTGCGACGCCCCGGTGGTGGAACTGCGCGGCGAAGTGTATCTTGCCAAGGAGGACTTTGCAGCCATGACCCGGCGCCAGGAGTCCGAGGGACTGGCGCCCTTCATGAATCCTCGCAACGCGGCCGCGGGGTCCATCAAGATGCTCGACCCGCGCGAAGTAGCCAAACGTCCCCTCCAGGCGCTCCTCTATGCTGTCGGCAGGCTCGATGGACTGGATTTCGACCAGCATCTCCAGTGGTTGGAACAGATCCGTGAATGGGGTTTGCCGGTGGCGCCGCGTTTCTGGACCTGCCGCGACCTGCCGGAGGTCATGGCGGCCCTGGACGAACTGGAACGCCTGCGGCATGACTTCGCCTTCGAAATCGATGGGGCGGTTATCAAGATCAACGAACGCGGACTGTACGAACCGCTGGGGCGCACCGCCAGAAGTCCGCGTTGGGCCAGAGCCTTCAAATTCGAACCCGAACGCGCCATCACCCGGATTCGTGACATCACCGTGCAGGTCGGCCGCACCGGCGTGCTCACGCCCGTAGCGGAACTTCATCCGGTTGTCCTGGCGGGATCGACCATTGCCCGGGCCACCCTTCACAATGCCGACGAGATCGCCCGCAAGGACATCCGGATTGGAGATGCCGTATGGATCGTCAAGGCCGGTGACGTCATCCCAAGGATCGAAAGTGTCATCCGGGAACAGCGCGATGCAACGGTCCGGGAGTTTGCGATGCCCATGGAATGTCCCGCCTGTGGCGGTCCGGTGACGCGGAACGGAGAGGAAGTGGCCCATCGCTGCCTTAACCCCGTTTGCCCCGCCAGGCTGGTGGCGCGCCTGGAGCATTTTGCGGCGCGCCACGCCCTCGACATCGAAGGCTTGGGAGGCAAGGTGGCCGAAGCGCTCGTATCCCAGGGCACGATCGAGGATCCGCTCGATCTGTACGATCTTTCCGTTGCGCGGTTGGCCCTGCTCAACCTGGCGGCGGATGGAGGACGCCGTCTGCTGGGAGACAAGCAGGCCGCCAAGATCGTGGCGGCGCTGGATCGGGCGCGAAGGCTGCCCCTGGCGCGCTGGCTGGCGGCGCTCGGCATTCCCGGCGTTGGGGTAACCGTTGCCACGCAAATCGCCGCTCGTCACGAGGACTTGCGCGCGGCCTTCGATTCGCCCCTGCTGCGTGACATCGTTCGCCTGCAGGAACTGGCCGAGCATGTCGCCCGGCTGAATCCCCGGGCAAGAGAACCCTGGTCCGCGTCCCAGGCCTCCGCGCAATTTCCCGATCTGCCGGCCTCCTTTGAGGACGGGTGCCGGGAAATTGAACGCATCGGTGACAAACTGGTCGCCCAAGGCTTGGCAAAACGGGGAACGGGTTCGGCAGGCCCCCCCAGGTTCATCTGTGATATCAAGCCCGAGTCCGCCCGCGCCATGATCGAGTTCGGGGCCTCCGATGGGGGTCGCCGGCTGTTGAAACGTCTGGACGATCTCGGCATCCATCCCCGCGGCGTCTCACGAAACGAAGCCCCCGGCGGGCCGCTCGCCGGTATGACGTTCGTAATCACCGGCACCTTGAGCCGTTCACGGGACGACATTGCCGCCATGATCCGGGCGGCGGGCGGCAAGGTGACGGACGCCGTATCGCGCCAAACCCGTTTTGTCGTCGCTGGCGAGTCGCCCGGACAGTCCAAAATCAAACGGGCCACGCAATACAATATTCCCATGATCGACGAAGCGGAATTGCTGAAGCGGCTCGAATCCGGAATTTAGCCGGTGTGCGTGGCACGCAGGTAGGCGACCTGCACCTGTTTGTTGAGGGGGATGACGATATTGCGGTAGATTTGCGCCAGGACCTCGGCGGAGAGAGCGTTGCGGTCGCCCGACTGGCGCAGTTCCCGCAAGTAGGTCGCGGCTTTGCGGCGCACCCGTTCCACCACCGCATCTTCCACCGCGGCATGCGTGATGGCCGCCATCAGCGGCTCGTCATCCGGATGCGCCAGCAAAGTGTCAAAACGTTCCGGCTCCTGTTGGCGCTTGCTCTCCGCCACGAATTTTCCGAAATGAATCCGGCGCGACAGGGCCTGCAGGCAGGATACGTCGCAGACGGCACTGGACCCGTACTGGTTGTCATCGCCGGGAGGGCAGATTCGCGGTGCCATCTCCTGTTCGTAGAGAAGGCGCAGGCGAGGATTGAAGTTTACCCGGTTGGGACGCAAGGGATTGTCGGGGTACGCGATCGGCGGAAGCAGCGGGGGCGGAAGATCCTGAAAAAAAGGGTGCTCGTCCGGACTGGTGTAGCGCCGCATGGCGGCATGGGCGCGTTCCGTGGCGTGCAGCAAGTGTCCGACGAGACTCTCGCCGGCTTCCAGCTCCTCAAAAGCGCCCACGCGGTAAATGATCGGGTTGTGACGGAACTGAGCCCGTTCGATCAGCGAAAAAATGATCGTCTCCTCCATGCGCACCAGCGACTGGCGCGCATGGTCCAGTTGACGTTGCGCCTGGATCGAACGTTGCGTTTCCGGCATCATGTTGCTCAAGTGTCCGAATTCAAGCTTCCAGAAAGGACAAGCACTGCCTGAAGTGCTCCGCCCTTGGCGTCATGGCACTTCAAAACCCAGCGCGAAGGCTTCGATTTCCCTTCGCACGGCTTCGTGCAGCTTGGCGTTGGCAACATCGCCGAGCACCTGCGCGATCCAGTCGGCAATGCGGTCCATTTCGGGCTCGCGCATGCCGCGCGTGGTTACGGATGCCGTTCCGAGACGGATGCCCGAGGTTACGAACGGGCTCTTGGTGTCGAAAGGGATCGCGTTCTTGTTACAGATAATGCCGGCGCGATCCAGGGCATCGGCCGCTTCCTTGCCGGTAAGACCGGACGCGGCGACGTTGACCAGGATCAGGTGGTTGTCGGTGCCGCCCGATACCAGTTTGAAGTTGTGTCCGATCAATTGGTCGGCCATACGGCGGGCGTTCTTAACGATCTGAGATGCGTAGCCGCGAAACTCCGGCTGAAGCGCCTCGTGGAAGCAAACGGCCTTGGCGGCCGTGGTGTGTTCCTGCGGGCCGCCCTGGAGTCCGGGGAAGACCATTTTGTCGATCGCCTTGGCATATTCCGCGCGGCAGAGAACCAGTCCGCTGCGTGGTCCACGCAGAGTCTTGTGGGTTGTGCTGGTAACAAAATCGGCGTGGGGGACGGGGTTGACATGCACGCCGCCGGCCACGAGCCCCGCAATGTGCGCCATGTCCACCATCAACTTGGCGCCGACCCGGTCGGCCATGGCGCGAAACCGTTCGAAATCCAGCGTGCGCGGATAGGCGCTGGCGCCGGCGACAATCAGCTTGGGACGAGTTTCGAGCGCCTGGGCTTCGATGGCATCGTAATCCAGTTGTTCGTTCTGCTCGGAGACCTTGTATGAAACAATGTTGTACAACTGACCCGAAAAGTTCACCGGGCTGCCGTGGGTCAGGTGCCCACCCTGGTCCAAACTCATGGCCAGGACCGTGTCGCCCGGCTTGAGCGCGGCAAAGTACACCGCCATGTTGGCGGCGCTGCCGCAATGAGGCTGCACGTTGGCATGATCGGCCCCGAAAAGGGCCTTGGCGCGTTCGATGGCCAGGCGTTCGACTTCGTCGACAAATCGGCAGCCGCTGTACCAGCGCTTGCCGGGATACCCTTCGGCATACTTGTTGGTCAGTACCGAACCCTGGGCTTCGCGTACGGCACGCGACACGTTGTTTTCGGAGGCGATCAGGTTGACGGTTCGCTCCTCCTGGTCGCTGTGGCCGGCGATGGCCGCAAAGACCGCCGGATCGCTGCGTCCCAGTGTGGCCACTTCGGCCAGGCGTCCGGCACGTTCAAGCTTGTGCAGACGCCGCACATGACGTTCGTCCCCATTAAAGGGCGTGTCCAGCCAGGCCTTGGTCACTTCGACGGCACGATCCGGTGTGATGAGGCCCCCCGAGAGCGACAGCACGTTGATGTCATTGTGCGACCGGGCCCTGGAGGCGCGGTCGGGATCGTCGCATACCGCCGCGCGAATGCCCGGAAAGCGGTTGGCCGCCATGGACATGCCCGTTCCGGTGGTGCAGAGCAGAATGCCGCGATCGGCCTGTCCCGTAACCACCCGCGTGCAAACGGCCAGGGCATAGTCGGAATAATCGACCGAATGTTCGTCAAAAACGCCCAGGTCGGAAACTTCAATGCCGCGTTCACGCAACAGGCCCAGAATGGCCTCCTTGATCTTGAAGCCGCCATGATCGGCGCCCAAAGCGATTTTCATCATCTATCCTTGCTTTTAATGCTGCCCCGGCGCATTGCCGGTCAAAAACGAGAGTATAGAAACAGGACGCGCAGGATTCAAGCAGTATCGCTGGAGAGACGTTCTGAGAAATCCATCCTTTTTGCTTGCAAATCAACCCGGCAAGGGTCTATTTGTAACGATTCATTAGGGGCTGGCTAAAAAGATTAAGCATGAAGAATTGTCCATTCTGTGCCGAAGAAATTCAAGACCAAGCGATAAAGTGTAAACATTGCGGTGAATTTCTGGATGGGTTCGTTCCGCGATCCATGGCAGCGAAGACCATGCCGTGGTATTTTCGGACCTCTTTCATTGTCATTGCGGTTTGCTGCGTGGGTCCCTTGGCGTTGCCACTGATATGGTGGCGGCCCCAAACGACACGTGCCTGGAAGATCGGGCTGACCCTCGGAATTCTCGTGCTGAGCTGGCTCTTGTGGGAGGCCACGCTGAAATCCATTGAAACGCTCGAACAGTACTACAATCTGATCGATTGGAGAGAAATACGATGAAAGTATGCATTGTGGGCGGGACCGGAAACATCAGCCGCAGCATTGTCCGTTTGCTCCTTGAACTGGGACATGAAGTTACCTGCTTCAACAGAGGGCAGCGCGGCGGCACGCCTGAGGGCGCCAGGGAAATTGTGGGGGATCGGCTCGAACGGGACCGCTTCGAAAGGACCATGCAAAAGGAGTCGTTCGATGCGGCCGTCGATATGATTTGTTTCCGCCGCGAGGACGCGCTTAGCGATGTTAAGGCATTCCGTGGTGTGTCCCATTTCGTCCAGGTCTCGACGGT
>CAZIUM010000094.1:0-10966 GCA_964542285.1 uncultured Lentisphaerales bacterium | reverse complement strand
ACCCCTCACCCCTCACCCCTCACCCCTCACCCCTAGTTATACGCAGGCGGACGCGCCTTTTTGATTGCTTTTTCTCCCTGTTCCCTGTTCAATATTGGCGTTCAGCGATTTTCATTCCGAAGAGAGAGTTTCTCGATCGCATCGCAAGACCCGGGCAACAAAAGACGTTGCCGGTCTCAAGGACGGTAAATGGCACTGGTTCCCAAAAGCAAAAGCAATCCGCGCATCCTGGTGGTGACGCCTGAGATCACCTATTTGCCGGCCGGAATGGGCAATCTGGCGCACAACGCCAACGCCAAGGCCGGCGGGCTTGCGGATGTGTCCGCTTCGCTGGTGGCGGCGTTGTTCGAGTTGGGGGCCGACGTGCACGTGGCCTTGCCGCATTACCGGCGCATGTTTCACATGGACGTCGGCCGGTTGATCAGCGATGAACTGCGGGTTTACAAAAGTCGTTTGCCGGGAGCGCGCATTCACCTGGCCGAAGACCGATGCTTTTACTACCGCGACGCGGTGTACAGCAACTACGACGACGAAAACCCGCGCCTTGCGCTGGCCTTTCAGCGCGAGATCGTCAATAACATCCTTCCGACGGTCAATCCCGACCTGGTGCATTGCAACGACTGGATGACGGGGCTCATTCCGGCCGCCGCGCGTCGGTTGGGCATCCCCAGCCTTTTCACGGTTCATAACATCCATACGCAGGAGGTCACGCTGTCGAGAATCGAAGACATCGGAATCGATGCCGCCGAATTCTGGCCCCTGTTGTACTTCAAGCGCATGCCGCAAAACTACGAGGAATCGCGCGGCGGCAATCCCGTGGACCTGTTGACCAGCGGCGTGTTCGCGGCGCACTTCATCAACACCGTCAGCCCGAGTTTTCTGGATGAAATCGTGCGCGGATGTCACGATTTCGTGCCGGACAATCTGCGCGGAGAAATGGTGCGCAAGCGACTGGCGGGCTGCGCCGAAGGCATTCTGAACGCGCCCGATCCCTCCTACGATCCCGCGATCGACAATGCCCTCGAGGTCCGTTACGGCGCCGCCAATGCCGCCGCGGCCAAGCGCGAGAACAAGCTGGCTTTTCAACGCAAGCTTGGACTCGACGTCGATGCCGAAGCCCCCTTGTTCTTCTGGCCTTCGCGGCTCGATCCGCTGCAAAAGGGCCCGCAGCTCCTGACCGACATTCTGTACCGCACCCTCGAAACCTATCGTGGCGATCGCATCCAGGTGGCGGTGGTGGCCAATGGCGCGCATCAACGACATTTTCATGACATCTTACGCTGGCACGATCTTTACGGGCGGCTGGCCATTTGCGATTTCGACGAGAGCTTGTCGCGTCTGGGCTATGCCGCCTCGGATTTTACATTGGTGCCTTCGCGGTTCGAACCCTGTGGGTTGCCGCAGATGATCGGCACGATCTATGGTTCCCTGCCGGTGGTGCACGACACCGGAGGCTTGCATGACACCATCCGGCACCTGGACACCGGGAAAAACCGCGGCAACGGATTTGTTTTCGAACATTACAACAGCGAGGGCCTGGCCTGGGCGCTGGGCGAGGCCATGAGGTTCTGGCGACTTTCGCCGGATGTTCGCGTTCGGCAGGTGGCGCGTGTCATGCGGGAAAGCCAGGCAAGCTTCAACCACCGCGTCTGTGCCGGCAACTACATCGACGTTTACGAACGCATGCTGCGCCGCGACCTGGTGGCCGAGGCCAACCGGGAACGATCATGACGCCAACAAGAATTCACGGGTTGCCGAACAACGGAAACATCGACGTTGAAAGAAAACCATGAGCACGCCAAACTCTTCAATCAGGCCCCTTGCGCGTTTGCTGGACGACCCCTACCTGGCCCCCTACCAAGAGGTGTTGCAACGGCGAACCGACCAAGCCGACGCCAGCGCGGAGAAACTGTCGCGGGAACCGGGATCCTTGACGGAATTTGCCTGTGCCCACGAATATTACGGGTTGCATTTTCAGGGAAACCGCTGGGTGTTTCGCGAATGGGCTCCCAATGCATCGGCGATTATCCTGGTGGGTGAGTTCAGCGACTGGCGCAAACGCCCCGAGTTCGCGCTGCATCGTCTGCCGCGGGGCGATGTCTGGGAGGGGGTCTGGCCGGCGAATACGTTCCGCCACGAACAGAAGTTCCACTTGCTGGTCGAATGGCCGGGGGGCGAGGGAGAACGCCTGCCGGCCTATGCGCGCCGGGTGGTGCAGGACCCCGACACGCACCTTTATTCGGCGCAGGTGTGGCGTCCCCCGGAACCCTATGCCTGGAAAAATACGGAGTGGCGTGTGCCGAAGCGTGTGCCGTACATTTACGAAGCCCACGTGGGCATGGCCCAGGAACGAGCGGGGATCGGCACCTACGACGAATTCCGCCGCCTGGTGTTGCCGCGTATCGTTAAGGCCGGCTACAACACGCTGCAGCTCATGGCCATCATGGAGCACCCCTACTACGGATCGTTCGGGTACCAGGTCGGTAGTTTTTTCGCTGCCAGTTCGCGCTTCGGCACGCCGGAAGATCTCAAAGCGCTGATTGACGCAGCCCACGGCGCCGGCCTGACCGTGATCATGGACTTGATCCATTCGCACGCCGTGCGCAACGAACGCGATGGACTGTCGCGGTTTGACGGGAGCTCCCACCAGTATTTCCATGACGGTTCGCGCGGCTGGCACGATGCATGGGACTCGCGCTGTTTCAATTACGGCAAGGTCGACGTGCTGCATTTTCTGCTGTCCAACTGCCGCTTCTGGCTGGACGAGTACCGGTTTGACGGCTTCCGTTTTGACGGAGTGACCAGCATGCTCTACCTGCATCACGGCCTGGGAGTCGATTTCAACGAGTATTCGCAGTATTTCGACGACATGGTCGACGAAAGCGCCTGGGTGTACTGCAACCTGGCCAATCGCGTGATTCACGGCCTGCGTCCCGATGCCATCACCATCGCCGAAGATGTCAGCGGCATGCCGGGCCTGGCGGCTCCGGTCGAGGATTTGGGCGCGGGGTTCGATTATCGCATGGCCATGGGGGTGCCGGAATGCTGGTTCAAGCTGGTGCGGGAGGTGCGCGACGAGGAATGGGACATTGCCTACCTGTGGCACGAACTGACCAGGCGCCGCGACGACGAGCGCACCATCAATTATGCCGAGAGCCACGACCAATCCCTGGTGGGGGGCAAAACCCTGTTGTTCGAAATGATGGATGCCGCGGTGTACGATTCCATGCACCGGGGCGCAAGCAATCCGGCGACCGACCGGGCCGTGGCCCTGCACAAGTTGATCCGCCTGGCGACCGTGGGGTCGGCGGGACACGGATACCTCAATTTCATGGGGAACGAGTTTGGCCATCCGGAATGGATCGATTTCCCGCGCGAAGGCAACAATTTTTCCTATCAACACGCCCGGCGCCAATGGCACCTGCGCGACGATTCGGGACTTTTCTTCCATTGCCTGGGCGAGTTTGATGTTGCCTTGCTGGCCTGTTTCCAGCAGGTTCGCGCATTGGAAAATTCCGTGCCGAAACTGTTGCTGTCGGACGACACCGGCAAGCTGCTGGCATTCGAACGCGGGGGCCTGGTGGTGGTGCTGAACTTTCACGCCACCCATTCGGCGGCCAACTATCCCCTCTTGGTGCCGCCGGGCAACTATCGCGGCATTCTCGACAGCGACAGACCGGAATTCGGCGGCCAGGGACGCATCGAACCCAACCAGGATTACCCGTTTACGGAAGTTATCGAAGGCCGGGAACGCGTGCCGCGCATCCACATTTATTTGCCGTCCCGTACCGGGCTGGTCCTGCAACGCAGCCCTCGAGCCGGGAATTGAATCCACGGACGTGGCGATTCCGATTGACAAAAGTTGCTCAAACCGAATAATGTTGGTTTGACAGAACATTCAATTCAACCGGGGAAGCAACGGAATGGCAAAAAAATTAAGCGCGACGCTGGAGGATTACCTGGGCGTGGTTCTACGATTTCAAAGAAAAAAGCGTTTTGCCCGAGTCAGCGACATTTCCGTCGAACTCGGTGTAGCAAAATCCGCCGTTACGGCCGCCCTTCAAAACCTGGCTGCAAAAAAATTAATCCATTACCAGCCTTATGAACCGGTAACCCTCACGAAAGATGGCGAAAAACAAGCAGAGAATATCTTGCTGAGACACCAGGTGATTCTCGACTTTTTATGCAATATTCTCGCGATCGATCCCAAACAGGCAAAGCAGATTGCATGTGAAATGGAACATGCGATCACCTCCCCGGCGCTCGAGAAGTTCGTCTGCTTTCTGGCCTTCGTTGGAACGCGCTCCGCCAAAGGAAACACCTGGCTCGCGGATTTCCATGCGTTCGCGGAAAATGGTGTCGAGGACCGCACCTGCAGGGAATGCATCCGGGAATATATTCAAACCGCCCGCAACAAGCTCGATTCCACGAAAATCTGACCCCGCGGAAGGCGAAACCTTTCCGGAACGAGGAGATCATCCGCGACGCGGTCGTCACGTTCCGCGCCGCCCTGCCCGACCGGCAGGTACCGTGCCTGGAACCACCGCTTGAGCCCTTATCGGACACTTTTCAATCCGTTGGTTTCGGCGGACGGAGTGACGTCCACCCTGCCTGTGCGAGGCCCGCGCAAATGCCGGGCACGCTCCGTTGGGCGGGGAAAAGCGGGATGGTTGCCCGACTAGGATTTGAACCTAGACAAACAGATCCAGAGTCTGTTGTGCTACCGTTACACCATCGGGCAAACGTGTGATGCGGCATGAAAACCGGGCTACTATGATAAAAACCAAGGCCCATGGCAAGCATAATCCGGGGTTCAATTCCTCTCCCGCGTTGCTGGCGGTTTCCGGTCGCGGAAATCGAGTCGGAAAGCCCCCCTTTCAGATCGTTATTGTCTTTTCCGCGGCCATGTGCTATCTGTCTTCTTGTTGTTCGGGTCAATGTAACTCTTGTTTTGAAAGCGGTAAAAGGTTTTTGCGTTTTGATACTGCTCGCCGCGGGTCTGGAAGCCGCGGACGAGGAGTCTGTCGATCCTTTGCCTAGAACGCCGTCCCCGAACGGCATGGTGGCGGAGGAGGTCTCCGCGTGGGAGGACGTCAACGCTTCGAACGTTCCGCCGGCCAGCGCGGAGGCGTTGTTGCGCGATACCATTGCGCGTCTGCCCGTCGCCCCCCTGAAGATTTCCGGGATCCTGATTGTCCGGCGGCAGCGTGGTATCGTGTTGCGGGAATTGCCGTTTTCCATGTTGCTCGAATGGGGCGCCAATCCTCCGCGCGCCACCTATGAAGTCCGCGATCCGTCCGGACGGTTTTCCCCCGTGCTGGAAGTGCTTCGCCCGGACGGGCAAACCGCGGTGACCCGATGGCGCGATGCTTCCGGGCGGACGCTGTCCCAACCCCCGGCGCTGGATGCCTATATTTTCGGCAGCGACGTCACCTGGCTCGACCTGACCCTGGACTTCCTGTGGTGGCCCGAGGCCGAATTGGCCGGCAGCGAGACCTTTCGCGGCAGCCTGTGCGACATTGTCGTGGTCAAACCGCCGGAACCCATGCCCGCATGCGCCGCCATGCGTCTGTGGATCGATCGCCGGCTGAGATTTATCCGGCAGGTCGAACAACTCGATCGGAATGGCGATCCGATCCGCCGGATGTGGGTCAGCAGCGTCGGGAAAAGCGGCGACCGCTGGATGATACGAAACATGGAAATCGACCGGCGAGGCAGCGGGCATCGAACCAAGTTGCATGTGGAGGTGTTCGGGCCCCCATGATGGAGACCCTTGTCCTCGTAGCGCAATTGGGGTTGTTGCTGTTGTTGTTTGCCCTTTCGGCATTCTTCGCCAGCGCGGAAACGGCCCTGTTTTCGTTGAGTGCCGTTCAGGTCCAACGGCTGCACAATCGAAATATCCGGGGGGGCGGACGGGTTACGGAACTGCTCCGCCGGCCGTCACGGCTCCTGGCGACCTTGCTGGTTGGCAACACCCTGGTGAATGTTGCCATTGCCAGCCTGGGGTATGCCATGATCGATGACATCGTGCCGGTGCATGATTTCAGTGCGGTTATTGCCATCCCGGTCATGACTCTGCTGCTGCTCATTTTCGGCGAGGTGGCGCCCAAACGCCTGGCCATCGCACATGCCGAAAAACTGGCGCCCTTCTATAGTCTCGTGCTGTTGTTCTGGATACGTCTGTTTACGCCGTTGCGCCTCTTGCTGGAATCGTTTTCCGGCAAATTACGGAACATGCTGCGTCCGGAACGGCGTTCGCTTTCCGACGAGGAACTGTTGACGGCCGTGGAACTCGGGGCCGAGGCCGGAGAACTGGACGAAGACGATCGCTCCATGGTTGACGGTGTCCTGCGGTTGTCGGAAATGCAGGCCAGCGATGTGATGACGCCGCGAGTCGACATGGTGGGGATCGATCTCGATGACGAACCGGCGGATCAATTATCCCAGGCAAAGATTACCCGCTATCACTACCTGCCGGTGTACCGGGAAACCCCTGACGCCATCGAGGGGTTTCTGGATGTCACGCGTTATCTGCTCGATCCCGAACACAACCTGCGCCGCGCCACCTCTCCCGCGCTGTTCGTGCCTGAAACGGTTGCGCTGGACGACTTGCTGATCACCCTGCAACGCAACCAGAGACATATCGCCTGCGTGCTTGACGAGTACGGCGGCACGGCCGGCCTGGTTTCACGGGGAGACATCATTGAAATCGTCACCGGCGATATTCCCCTGGGAGCCTCGTTCGAGGTCCCCGAAATACAACGTCTGGACGAACGGCGCTGGTTGATCGACGGCAGTGCCAGTCTCGATGAAATCAACCATGAACTGGACCTGGATCTGGATGCCGACGGTGTGGACCGGATCGCGGGTTGGCTGATCTCCCAGGCCGGACGGTTTTTGCGCGCCGGCGAAAGTGTCGAGGCCCAGGGATGCCGCGTGCAGGTGCGCCGAGTGCGCAAAATGCGCGTGGAACAGGTGCTGTTGGAAAAATTGTCTCGACCGACTCCGGATCAGTTTGAAGATTCCTCCGACGATGCCGAAGACGATTATTCGCATGAGGAGGACGCATGATCTATCCTTCCGTCCAAATCCTGTTGATCCTGGTTTTCTTCCTGTTCTCGGCGTTTTTTTCCGGCATCGAAACCGGCGTGATCTCCATTAACCGTCTGCGGGTACTGCACCGGGCCAGGAACGGGTCCCGCCAGGCCCGGATCGTCAGCGATTACCTGCGCCACACGGACCGGCTGCTCGGCACGACCCTGGTCGGCAACAACCTGGTGAACGTGGCCATTTCAACCCTCACGGCAAGCCTGGCGGAAACGTACTGGGGACGCTGGGGCCAGGGGCTGGCCGCCGTGGTCGTGGCGTTATTGATTATTGTGTTCTGCGAATATCTTCCCAAAAACTGGTTTTCCAGCCGGCCGCTGGAACGCTGCCTGCCGTTCGCAAGACTGCTGCGCGGCAGCGAATGGCTGCTGCACCCATTGGCCAGTTTCGTGATGGCCATCACGAAGCTGGCGGTCCCCGGGGGCAACAGGGGAGGGCGCAGCCCGTTCGTGACCCGGGAACATCTCCAAATCCTGACGCGCGACAGTGAAGCCGACGGACAGATTTCGGCTTTTGAACGCCTGATGATCCATCGCGTGTTGGACCTGCAGGTCAAAACCGCCGGCGAGATCCTGACGCCAATCGACAAGGTGGCGCGTGTGCGGCGCACGGCGAGCGTGGCCGATGCGATCGAGGTCGTTCGCGGTCATGGACACCTGAAAATCCCGATCTTCACCGACGAGGACACGGATTGTGTCGGTGTTTTGTACATGCAGGATGTGCTGTCGAAGGACTTGGACTGGGAACGCGAACCGGTTGCGAAACACATGCTGCCGCCGTTTTTCATCGACCAGACCCTGCGCGCGGACGATGTCCTTCCGTTGCTGCGACGACATCGGCAGCATATTGCCTTTGTACGCACCCGGGAAGGTCGGGTGTGCGGCATCGTTACCGTCGAAAACGTTCTTGCCTTCCTGATGGGGAACCTGCCCGCCAATGCCACCGGCGAACGCAAAAGCGAACGGGGCCCCATGGTCGTCGGGGTGCCGCCCAGCGCCCGAACGACAACCCCATCGCGATCATGAACCGGGTCTGCCCAGCTTGCGAGCGACCACTCGGCATGTCCGGGGGCGAGTGCCCCTATTGCGGCGAACCGCAACCGCGGCGGCAAAAACTCCTCGGGCGGCTGCCGCTTGTGCTGGCGGCAACCCTGCTGGCTTCGGGGGCCTGCCTGGCCTGGGGACGCGAGGCCGGATGGCCCGGGATGGCGCGTGACGCTTTGGGACGAGCAGTGCGCAAACCGCATGGCGCGGTGCCGTTGGCCTTGACGCTGGCCGCGATTCTGGTCCCGCTTCGTTGGGCGCGCCCTCTCCCCGGCAATCCTCCGGCGAACGATTGGCTTCAACGGATACGTTACGACCTGGGGTCGATCGTCCCCGGTCTCCTGGCGGCGGGCGCCGGAGGATTGGCGGCGCTGGTCCCGTCGCCGTTGGCCTGGATTTCGCTGGGTTCGCTTGGCTTGCTTCTGCCGGCCTGCCGCCGACGCCAGTACGGATTGCTCCTGTTGCTGCCCGCGCCTCTGGCCTGGTTGGCTATATATTGCCCAGGCCACTGGTAACCTTGAATACGGCGCTGAGGATACTGATGGCCACAAACCCCACCACGCCGGCCACCAGCACGATCAACAGCGGTTCGAGCGCCGCCGTGAAAATCTTGATGTAGCGGTCCAGTTCGCTTTCGTAGCGCCGCCCGATGTGATCCAGGGCGCCGGGCATGTCTCCCGTCTGCTCGCCGATCGCCAGCATGTCCGTCATCATGCGCGGGAAAACCCCCCCCGCCGCCAGCGGTCCTGAAATCGAGGTGCCGTCCGTGACCCGTTCGCGGGCGTGGCGCAATTCGTTGGCGATGACGACGTTGCCGACCGTGTTTTCGGTGATTCTGAGCGCCTCCAACACCGTTACGCCGTTGGCCAGCAGGGTCTGCAACGTACGGGCAAAATTCGCGTAAATTCCGTTGGCCACCACATCGCGAATCAGCGGGGCGCGCAGCTTGATGCGGTCGAACACCAAACGACCCCGGGGCGATTTTGCGAAACGGTATAGGCTGACCCCGACCAGGATCAGCCCCAGCAACAGAAAAATTCCATAGCGCTGCATGAATGCGCTCGTCCCGATCAATATCCGTGTGGTCAAGGGCAGCGCCACGTTGATGCTTTCGAAGACCGACAGGAACTGCGGCACGATCTTGACCATCGCGAAGATCACCGTGCCGATGCCCAGCAGCAGGACGATCGCCGGATACGTCAGGGCCTGGATGATGCGCTCGCGCATCGAAAAAATGCGCTCGTAATGTTCCACGAGACGTCCCAGGACTTCCGGCAGGGCCCCGCTCGCTTCGCCCGCCCGCAGCATGTTGGCGTACAGGGCCGGGAACGTGTCGGGATGCGCGGTGACGGCGTCGGACAAGGCTTCGCCCTGGACGATGCGGTTCCGCAAATCGGCCGCAATGCGCGCGTCGGCGCCGTCGCCATGGCCCGCCAGGCAGTTGAGGGCATTGCCCAGGGTCATGCCGGCGGCCAGCAGATCGCTCAATTCGGTCGTGAACAGCAGGACCGCCCGCGGTTTCATGCGATCGGTTCCCGTGCTCAACTTCCACCAGGGACCCTGTGCGCGAGCCGCCTGGACGGAAGCTTCCTCGACGTGGACCGGAATGCGACCCAGACGCTCGATGGCCAGCAGGGCGCCACGCTTGTCCGCCGCCTCGATCCGGCCCTCGATACGCTTGCCGCTCTTGTCCAGAGCGCGATAGGTAAAATCAGCCATGGCGGCTTAGTCGTTTTCCTCCGTCACGCGCAACACTTCCTCCACCGTGGTGACGCCGTCCAGAATTTTGCGCCAGCCGTCGTCGCGCAAGGTGCGCATGCCCGCTTCGATCGCCTTCTGTCGGATATCGGAAGAAGAATGCCGCGCGATGATCATCGATTCAAGTTCTTCGGTTACGTGCAGCAGCTCGAAAATGCCGCCGCGTCCACGATAACCCGTTTGACTGCATTGGTCACAACCCACCGGGACAAAAACTTCGCGAATGTCCCGGATCTTCGGCGGCAGGTCGATGCGGCCGAAACGTTCCTCGTCAAAGGGTTCCGGCTTGCGACAGGACACGCAGAGACGCCGTACCAATCGTTGCGCCATCACCGCCGCCACCGCCGAGGCCACCAGAAAGGGCTCCACGCCCATGTCGACCAGGCGGACAAACGCCCCCGCCGCGTCGTTGGTGTGCAGCGTGCTCAACACCAGGTGTCCGGTCAGCGAGGCATTGATGGCGATTTCCGCCGTTTCGGCATCGCGAATTTCTCCCACCATCACAATGTCGGGGTCCTGGCGCAGAAACGCGCGCAGGATCCGCGCGAAGCTCAACCCGATGTCGCTCTTGACCGCGACCTGGTTGACGCCCGGCATCTCGTATTCGATCGGGTCCTCGGCCGTCAGGATGCGCACATCCATGCGGTTGATCTCGTGCAAGAAGGCGTACAACGAGGTGGACTTGCCCGACCCCGTCGGACCGGTCACCAGCACAATGCCGTTGGGGCGGTGAATGATTTTTTCGATCAGCGCCTGGTCGTCTTCGTGCATGCCCAGCTCGCCCAGACGCACGAAATTCTCGCTTTTTTGCAACAGACGCAGACTCACGCTTTCGCCGTAGACCGTCGGCATCGTCGAAACACGGATGTCCACGTCCTGCCCATTCACGCGGATGCCGATGCGTCCGTCCATGGGCATGCGTTTTTCGGCAATGTCGAGATTGGCCATCACCTTGAGACGCGAGGTGATGGCCGCCTTGAGCCGGTTGAGCTGTGCGGGGACATCCACCTTGTGCAGCAACCCGTCAATGCGGTAACGGATGCGCAATTCGTTTTCCA
>CAZIUM010000093.1:0-11136 GCA_964542285.1 uncultured Lentisphaerales bacterium | reverse complement strand
ACACGCGGAAATCAACCTGGTCTTCTCGATGCATTCGCCGCGCCTGGCCCCGCGGACGACGCCGGTTTCGATCGAGGACTGGATCGCGTTCGAATGGCTGCCGATCGACCGGTTGCGTCAATCGAAACTGCAGCCCGCTGTCCTGCGCCGCTGTCTCCCGTCGTGGCTCCGCCCCGACGGGGTGAAGCGCCTGGCCTCCACTCGCGACGGCTGGCGGCGAGCTTGACAAACGGGCCGGATCTGATACCCTTGCCGAACGTTCGCCGTAAAGAACGTCATCCCGGGGCGTGACCGTATCCCGCTCCACAAGCACAAAGGAAATCAAGATGTCTAAATTCGCGCAAGGTCCATCCTATTGGGCTCACGTTGCCCTTGACGAGGTCCCAAATATTGTCACCCCTCCTCCCGGACCAAAATCCAAGGAGATGCATGAGCGGACCTGCCGCTATTTCAAGGGACTCAGTGGCCAGGTCAAGCTGTTCCCGGTCGCCTTTGACCATGGCAAAGGCTGCGAACTGGTGGACGTCGACGGCAATCGCTACATCGACTTCTCGTCCGGGATCTACGTGACCACCCTGGGGCATTGTCACCCCAAGGTGGTGGAAGCGGTGCAGAAAGCCACCGGATCCCTGATGAATGCCCATGATTTCACGACCCCCTGGAAAATGAAGTTGATTGAAAAACTGGCGGAGATCCTGCCCGGCGACCTCAACGGGTTCCAGCTTTACGATTCCGGAACCACCGCGGTTGAAGCCGGACAGCGAGTGTGCCGCGCTGTCACCAGGCAGCACGAGATGCTCTCCTGCTTTTACGATTTTCACGGCAAAACGTTCGGCGCCGTTTCCATGGGCGAGATCCGTTCATCCGTCTACGGTCCCACCCGGGCGCCGGGCTTTCACATGCTGCCGCGCCCCAATCCCTACCGTCCCCACTGGACCAAGGCCGACGGCACGATCGATACCGACGCCTACATCGCCTTCTACGAAGAATACCTTGCGCGCGGCACGGCCGGCCAGGTTGCGGCGTTCGTCCTCGAACCCATCCAGGGCTGGGGCGGATCGGTCATTCCGCCGGACGACTTCTTCCCCAAGGTGCGGGCCTTCTGCGACCGTCACAACATCCTGCTGATGGCCGACGAGGTCCTGACCAGCATGGGACGCACGGGCAAGTACTTGTGCTGCGAACATTGGGACGTGGTGCCGGACGTGGTGACGCTCGGCAAGGGCTTCGGCAACGGCTTCCCGGTAACCTGCGTCGCGGTGCGCGAACCCTACAAGGAGTCCTTCGAATCCATTTCCGCCTCCAGCAGTTATGGAGGAAACCCCATGGCCTGCGCCGCCGCGCTGGCATCCATCGAGGTGATTGAAGAGGAAAATCTGCTTGAACGCGCGCAACATCTTGGCGAACTGACTTTGAAACGCATGGAAGCCATGAAGGCTTCGCACAAGATCGTCGGCGACGTGCGTACCAAAGGGTGCCTGATGGGGATTGAACTGGTTAAGGACAAGGACACCAAGGAACCCTTCGACGAGGCCGGCAAACTGGTTTACCAGACCGCCTTCAGCAAGGGCCTGGCCTGGGTGCCCGCGGGACATATCCTGCGCATGAGTCCCCCGATCGTGATGGAGGACGACGTGCTCTTGAAGGGGCTCGACATCATCGACGAATCCATCGGGGAAGTGGAGCGCCAACTGGGATACGCATAATCCGCCCCCATCGCATTTCGATGCAACGGCCGGCCTTTTCCAGGGCCGGCCGTTTTATTTAAGTTTCAGGCAATGCGCCGGACCAGCGCCAGATTGAGCAGCAGGGACAACATCAGCAGGACGGCCCCGGGCCAAAGAAAGGCGATAAACCGCTCGTTGTAATGATGATATACGTTTCGTTCCACCGGAGTGGTCTCGAGTTCGTCGATTGTGGCCATGGCCTCCGAGAATCCTTCCCGGTCTCGCACGTTGAAATAGCGCCCTTCGGTCTTGTCGGCGATGTCACGCAGTTCCTCCTCGTTCATGCTGACGAGCGCATGGCCGATCGTTTCGCGGCCAAAAATGTCACGGGTGCGGAACGGAGCCCGTCCGGTCGTACCCACACCGATGGTATAGACGCGAATGCCCATTTTGGAAGCAATTTCCGCGGCCTGACGCGGCGTGACGATGCCGGTATTCGACTCTCCGTCGCTCAAAAGAACGACAATCTTGGTGTTGGGCTCGGCTTTCTCGAGACGCGCACAGGCGGTCGCCAGGCCATCCCCGACCGCCGTCAGCAGCTCCTCCTGGTCCACCGGTTGTCCCTGCCCATCGAGTTCCTGCCGGGGGATGGTGGTGGCCTTGAGAATCTGCAACAAGGCGCGATGATCGGCGGTCAACGGACTGCGGGTAGAGGCATAGCCTCCAAAGGCAACCAGTCCGATGAGGTCGTCGGGACGTTTCCCGATGAACTCGGCGAAAAGTTCCTTGACCACGTCCAGGCGGGTCTGGGCATCGGCGCGGGCGGGGTCGACGGGTGAAAGGTCCAGCGCTTCCATCGATCCCGACACGTCCACCACCATCATGATGGCCAGGGAGTCAACCTGTCGCCGTTCACGCGCAAAGAAAGTTTGAGGCCGTGCCGCGGCAATAATCAGCAACAGAAGGGCCAGCAGGAATGCCGCGGGCATCAGGCTTGCCACGGTCACTCTCCAGCCGCCCGTGCGGGCGGGCAGACGCCGTACCGGGGCAAACAGCACCCCAACATGACGGCGACGGCGCCAAACCCGCCAGACCGCGACGGTCCAGGGAATCAAAAGCACAAACGCCCAGGGTGTGGCAAAACGAAACATGATTCACGGCCCGGCTTTTACGATGTTCGGTTGCAAGGCGGCGTCCTGCTCGACATAGCGTCGCGCGGTCCGTACGGCATCGTCCGCCCGTTGTCGATCGGCGGACTGGCCGGCAAACTTGACCAGGTCGGCCGACTGTAAGAAATCGCGCAACAACGCCAGCATCGCAGGGGTGAATTTTGGGTGATGCGCGGCGGCCTCCAGGAATTCCTCGGTAGTCTGTTCGGGCGCCCGAATGCCATGGGCGCGTTCGATATAACGCCGCACCACCAGCGTCAGCTCGACATAGAAATCCTTGTAGAGGCCCCTGTCGATCAACTCGCGATGCAACAGGGACTCGAGTTCATACAGGGCGCGCTGCAGCGGGGACATGCGCTTGAGTCGCGCCAGGCGTCGCAGACGGAACAGTAAAAGAACCGCCCCCGACGCGATCGACAGCCCCAGGACAACCATCAGACTCCAGAGGGCGAGGCTTCGGCGGGTCGGAGGAATCCAAACAGGACGGGGCGCCACCTCCGCCGGGCCATCGGCTTCCCAGGTCAACGGGGCGGACTCAAAATACACGGCGCGCGTGGCAAAGGATGCGGTCCGCTCCTTTGCGTTCTCTGTTTTCTGTACCATCACGGCGAACGGCGCAAGACGGTATTCGCGTTCCGGTTCGGGAACCAAACGCCAGACATGCTCCTGGCGTACTCGGCGGTCCGGCAGAACCCGGGAAGGGCGGCGGAATCCCTCCGCCAGTGAAAAGCCATCGAATCGATCGCGAAGATCGGGCAGTTCGGCTTTCACTCCGGGCGGCGTCTCCACCGTGAGCGTAACCACAAAATCGCGGTCCAGCGACACGGCGGGAGGGCTCGCCTGCAGCGTGATACGGACATTTCCATGCGACAAGTCCTCGATCGGTTTCGCCCCCCCACCCAGGCAAAAGCCCAGCAGGACGCAGATCAGCCATCGCCGTCGTCCTCGATTCGTTTCGAACGATCGTTTCGAACTCATCCGCGGCGTCTCCCCGCCCGGCGCTCGCGCCGGGTGAAAAGCGTTCGCAACTTGCGCACCGTAAGCTCGTCGTCTTCATCCGTGGCGAAAGATTCGCCATCGATCCCGTAACGGGCCCGCGTTTTGCGCAGCACTTCGGCTTCCGTGGCGGCGGCGCGGGCGAAAGCGTCGCGAATCGTGCGCCTGTCGCTGTCCAAAAGGAACATTTCGCCGGTTTCGGGATCCTGTACCTCGAGTAAACCGGCCGGCGGCAAGTTCAGCTCCGCCGGATCGTATACGTTCAAGGTTACCAGGTCATGACGCCGGGCGGTGGTGCGCAATTCGCTTTCGAACCCTTGATCCTGGAAGTCGGAAATCAAGAAAACCAAGGCGCGGCGCTTCTGCACATTGTTGAGATAGCGCAGCGCGGCGGCAATGTTTGTTCCCTGGTGCGTGGCGGCCCCGGCAGCCAGCACATCGCGCACCAGGCGCATCACGGCGGTACGCCCCTTGCGAGGCGGAATGGCTTTGACGATGCGATCGCTGAAATCGATCAATCCCACGGTATCCTCGTTGCGCACTGCCGCCATCGCCAGCATGCAGGTCAGCAGGGCCGACAGTTCCGTTTTGGTGCGCCGGCGGGACCCGAAGACCTGGGAGCCGGACACATCCACGAGAAAGATCACGGTCAGTTCGCGTTCCTCGGCGAAACGCTTGATGTGGGGCGCACCGCTGCGGGCGGTGACGTTCCAGTCGATCGAGCGCACATCATCCCCCGGAACATAGGGACGCACCTCGTCGAACTCGATCCCCTGCCCCTTGAAACTGGAATGATAATCGCCGGCCAACTGCTCATTGACCAGCCGGACGGTCAGCAGCCGAATCGCGGCCACTCGTTTCATCAGTTCGGACGGGTCGACCGGGCGACGTGAATCTGTGGTTTTCCTGACGGCGAAAAACGCCATGGGGGACTCCTCTGGACCTACGGCACGGGCAGGGTGTCCAAAATGCGGGCAATAATGTCGTCGGCGCCAAGGTTTTCGGCCTCGGCCTCGTAGGTGAGCAGCAACCGGTGACGCAGCACGTCCCGCGCGATTTCCTTGACGTCCTGTGGTGTGGCGTACGCCCGTCCGCGCAGCATGGCATGCGTGCGGGCGGCTATGTTCAGGTACAGGGTGGCACGCGGCGAAGCTCCCATCTCGATGCTGTTTTCCAGTCCCTCCAGTCCAAATTTTGAAGGCGTGCGTGTCGCCATGACCAGATCGAGGATGTATTCTCCAACCTTCTCGTCACAATAGATCTGGTCCAACGTGTCCTTCAACTGCCGCACATCCTCGGCGCTCATCACCGGCTCCACGGTCTCGTTCGAATGTTGTCGCGTAAAGCGTTCCATGATGCGCCGCTCGTCATCGCGCGACGGATAGTCGACCAGGCATTTCAACATGAAGCGATCGACCTGAGCCTCGGGTAACGGATAGGTTCCCTTCTGCTCGATGGGATTTTGCGTCGCCAGCACCAGAAAGGGCTCGGGCAGCGGATAGGTTACGTCTCCCAGGGTCACCTGGTGCTCCTGCATGGCTTCCAACAGGGCGCTCTGGACTTTGGCCGGAGCGCGGTTGATTTCGTCGGCCAGCAAAAGGTTCGTAAAAACCGGCCCTTTTTTCGGCAGGAAGGTGCCGTCCTTCTGACTGTAGATCAGGGTGCCGATGACGTCGGCCGGCAGTAGGTCCGGCGTAAACGAGATGCGCTGGAACTGCAGCCCCAGCGCCTGCGAAAGGGTCCGAACCGCCGTGGTCTTGGCCAATCCCGGCACGCCTTCGAGCAAGACATGGCCGCCGCCGATCAAGGCCATCAGCAACCGATCGACCAGTTTTTCCTGCCCGACCAGAACCTTGGCGATTTCCCGCCGCAATTTTTCGATGTTCGCAGCTTGTGAGGCGATCGAATCCGTGTTTTGTTTCAGGTCCATGGTGTCACGATTCTCTATGCGGCGTCATTAGCGGCCTGATCATTGTCCTGCGTAGGGACATCCGGAGCGGGGGCCGGAACGTCCGGCTCGGTCTTCGTCCGGTCGTCGGCGACCGTCTCGTCCGCGGAAACGTCCGTCCCACCGGCATTCGTTTCAACAGCCCTGTCCTTGGGAGCCGACGACTTGGCGGTGACCAGATCGTTGCGTTCCAGGATCATGTTGTCGGCATTGTGGGAGGGGATCAGGTAGGTCCATGGTTCGACGCGTGCTGCCCAGTCCGCGACACGCGTTTCCTGTTCGAGTCGCGCGGCGTCGTTGGTGGTGGCAGGCGCCAGATTCACGGAGAAGGTAGCATAGCGGTCGCTGCTTTCCGGTGGGCTTGCCCCCACACGGGCGATATAACTTTCGCCATTTTTGAGGTTCACGCGATACATGTGTCCGGTCGCGATGCCGGTTTCCTCGCGGGTCAGGGCTGGGTCGGCAATGTTGTTGAAACGCAGGTAACTCAAGGCCGATTCGAGGCTGTATGACTTGCCGGTATTGAACGACTCGACCTCTTCGTCCAGTCCTTGAAGCGAAAGCTGGCCGTCCTCACGGGACAGAACCAGATGTTCGCCGGAAGGATTACGCAGTTCGATCGAACGGATGTCGGAGGATGCGATGCTTTCGAAAATACGGGTGTCCAACCAATCCTCGACATCGGGATTCCACTCGGAAAGGGATTCCTTGACAAGGTAGACCGAATCCTTGTTTTCCAGGGCCACATACCGTCCGGTGGTGTACCCGAATCCCCCCGCGCCCCCGCCGCCCTCGCGGCTGCGATGCGCTCCCAGAAGCAGCCGAGCCAGGCGATTGCCGTTCCCGTCCAGCAACGAGACTCTAGTGACCTCTTCCGGCGGCAGCTTCATGCCGCGCTGCACCTGACCGATTCGCAGGTTCCGCAACGTCAGCAGACGTTCGCGCAGCTTGCCGAAATCCAGCGGGTAATCGAAGGCATTCGTTGCCACCCAGCGGTCATCTTTCCGATGCATCCGCAGAATGGTTCCGTCCTCCGCGACTTCGACGGACGCCACGGCATTCAGGTCCAGATCGGAAAGCACCCTGCGTCCCACCGCACTTGGCGGAGCGGCCTTGCGCGTGGATTGACTCCAGAAGGCGACTCCGAGCAGGACGACCGCCAGCACCAACAACAAAAGAATTTTCTTGGAGTTCATTTCGATGCCTCTCGTTTATGCAACCCTTACAACCCGACGGCTCAACAACCACTTACCGATTCCCAGGACAATCACCAGCAGCGGCATGGCCGCAATGTTGATCGCCTTGATGCGGACGCCCAGTCTTTCGACATCCTTCCTGAGATTGCGGCGCACATTTTTAAGTTGCGACCGGACTTCGATTTCCCTGCGGCGGAAGCGCTCGATGGCTTCCTCCTGCTCCGGCGACAAGATGAACTTTTGCGAGCCGTCCTTGCGGCCCTGCAGTTCCGCCAACTGACGGCGGGTGTTCTGCAACTCGGCATTGAGTTTTTCCTCCTCCGCGCGCCAGGCTTCCGCGGCGCGATACTCCAGTTCGTCCACCTTGGTAAAGGGGCGGGTGCTGCGTCCACGCGAACGAATGGCGATCAGGTCGGTACTGCCGGAAAGCCGCTCGACCGTATTGGCGATCAAGGCCAGATTGTCGTTTAATGGCTGCATGGCATTGAAGCCTGGAAGCACTTCCATTTCCCTGACACTGACGCGATTCATGAGAAAGTCGGCGTCGGCAATCACAAGCATGGCATTGGGTGCATCGCATATCGTCCGGTGATTCTCGGCGGGAGGGCTATCGGGCGTTTCGTCATCGGAATCGTCCGAACTTGCACTAGGCGGCCCCTCGGGATAGGCCGACTTAAACAATCCCCCCAGCCGAGCCGCCATCACGTGCTTCATGCCGTCGGGATGCATCTGGCCACGCAAGGCCGCGGAGCCGAATTGGGCCGTCATGGAGTCCACCAGGGCGGCGACGTCTGAAGACGTCAGCAGGGGCTCGAAGGTCACGTCGTCATCGGTCGCATCGGTCAAGGCACCCGCAAAGGGAAGCATGATCCGATCAAGCTGAGCCGTCAACAAATCGCCGGCATTCAAGTTCCCGGGTTTGAGCGTCAGGAACACCGGACTTTCCTCGATGCCTCCCTCGGCTCCTCCAAGACGCGTTCTAGACTTGGGATCGGCTACCACTTTGCCGCTGTCGAAGCCGATTCCCCAGGCACTGAACAACGGACCCAGGGTCGAAGGGCCCTGTCCTCCCATGCCGAACATACCCATCTGGGCTTGCGACTGGCTTTCCATGTCGGCCAGCGACAGGGGATCCACGCAGGCGATCAGGCGACCACCACGCATAACGAACTGATCGATGGCATAGAGGGTCGAAGGTCCCAGCTCCTTGGGATGGATCACGAGCAGGGTCGTGATCGCGGGATCGATCTCGGCAACATCGGGGGCAACCGTGCGAACCTCGAAATCGCGTTTGAGTTCCCGGATGAAAAACCATGGCTGTGGCGATTCACGCCGCGGCATCGACATGCCGGGCGGCATTTCCGGAGCGCCCATGACCGGCAGGGTACTGAGGACGCCGACAATCGGCTTATCCGCGCTGGCCACCCGCGTAATTAACCGCGTGATGTCGTATTCCAGGGTCGATTCTGTCTGCGGGGCGAGCGCGGCCAGTACTTCCTCTCGATCACCCGAAACGGCCACCAGGCCAAAGTACATCGGCGGCGTGAACATCCCGGTCTGCTGCGCTTGAACCCCATAACGCTGCGCCCATTCCTCCTCGTCAGAATCGGGTTCGGGATCGTAGATTTCCACGGCCAGGCGCCCCTTGCCCGCCAATTGGTACTCCTTGAGCAGGTCTTCAACCTGCCGCGCGTAGCTTTTGATGAACATGGGGGTCGCGGCGGAAGAACGATTGAAGTAGAACTTAAGGGTGACCTCGTTCTCCAATTTGCCCAGAATGGCACGCGATCCCGGCGAAAGGGTGTAGAGCCTGTCCTCCGTGAAATCGTGGCGCAGTCGCAGATTGCCGAACGTAGCAACCACGGCCCCGATGATGATCAGCAAAAGCACCAGACCGACCGCGCCGGACCAGATTCCGAATGAATTTTTGTGATGGGTTTTCATAAACTTCCTGCTCCCTGGTCTTGTTTAGGAGGCCTTGCGATTGTCCACCACCACATGGGCGGCAGCCAACATGAAGACCATGACCCCGAGGTAATATGAAATGTCGTACAGGTCCAACACCCCGCGTTTGATGGCATCGAAGTGTTGCATGAAACTGCAGGCCGCAACGGCATCCACCAGCGCCGTGGGGGCCCAGCGGGCGAACAGGTTCGTGACCGGTTCGTAGCCTGCCAGGATCAGCAACAGGCAGGCCCCCAACGCCAGCACAAAACTGACCACCTGGTTGCGCGACAAGGCCGACGTCAACGTCCCCACCGATACGCAAGCGCCTGCAAGGAGCAGCGACCCCACATACCCGCATGCCACGGCTCCCAGGTCGGGGTCGCCGAGCCAGGCCGTGGTCAAGACGATGGGAAAGGTCAGTCCCAGGGCGATGGCTATGAAAGCCCAGGCCGCCAGGAACTTACCGATCAGGGTTTCGGCCAGGGTGATCGGGAGCGTCAGCAGCAGTTCGATCGTCCCGGTGCGACGTTCCTCGGCCCAGACGCCCATCGTGGCCGCCGGCACCAGCAAGAGGTAAACCCAGGGATGCCAAAGGAAGAACCAGGTCAGGTCCGCCTCGCGGCGTTCGTAGAACATCGAAACCGAAAAGGTCAGGAAGCCCACCAGGATCAGAAAGGCTACCAGGAAGACATAGGCCACCGGCGAGGCGAAATACGATTTCAATTCCCGCCGAAAAATCGTGCAAACACTGCTTTTACGCATGGTCGGACTCCTTGGAATCGTCGGTTGTCAGACGACGGAAGACATTCTCGAGTTTCCCTTGCGGATCGCGCGCGCTGAGTTCGCCCGGGGTCCCGTTGGCCACGATAGACCCGTTGGCAATAATAATGGCCCGTGTGCAAACGGCATCGACCTCCTCCAGGATGTGGGTTGAAATGATGATGGCCTTGTCGGCCGCCATTTCCTTGATCATCTGGCGGACGACGAACTTCTGGTTGGGGTCCAGTCCATCGGTGGGCTCGTCCATAATCAACACCTGGGGATCGTGCAGGATGGCCTGTGCAAAACAGGTACGCTGGCGATAGCCCTTGGACAGGGTGTCGATGGTTTGGTTGCGCACCTCGTCTAGATGACTGCGGCAAATCACGTCCTCGACGCGACGGCGTCGTTCGGAACCGTCATAGCCGCGCACGCGCGCTACAAAATCTAGAAATTCGGCCACACGCATGGCCGGATAGCTGGGAGCATTTTCCGGAAGGTAGCCGAGACACCGTTTGGCGTCGACGGGGGCGGCGACGATGTCATGACCGCAAATTTCGGCCCGGCCGCTGGTCGGCGGCAAAAAGCCGGTAATCATGCGCATGGTGGTGGACTTGCCCGCTCCGTTGGGGCCAAGAAATCCGAGCACTTCGCCCTTTTTCACTTGGAACGAAATCCCTCGGACCGCTTGTAGCGGACCGAATCTTTTTTTCAGGTCACTGACGGTCAACATTCATTGTTCTCCTGCATACATCACGGTCGCCATGATCCATGCCATGGATGGCAAGACGAAATTATGGAGTCCAACATAGCAAAATTTGTGCCAGAGATTCAATCGCTTATTAAAACGGCAGGCCGTGTTCCTTGATTTTGCGTTGGATCGTGCGGCGTGAAAGTCCCAGCTTCTCGGCGGTCAGGGTACGGTTTCCCTGGTTGTGGCGCAGCGATTGCAGCAGGATTTCCCGTTCAAGCGCCTCAAAGGTGAGCCCGTCGGGAATTTCGAAACTGCCGCGGCGTCCGATGTCACGACCGGCATCCGCGGGCAGGGAAATCGCGTCAGACGTCAAGGTGGATCCGTTGCACAGCAGGACGGCCGATTCGACCACGTTGCGGAGTTGCCGGACGTTTCCGGGCCAGGGGTACGATTCCAGCAATTCGTAAAAACTCACATCAACCCCGGTGATTTTCCGCTGGTGGGTCGCCCCGGCTTGAGCTATGAAACGATCCGTCAACGGCCGGATATCCTGGTTGAGGATGGGCTTGAGCAAATGTCCCTTAGCCTCGTAAAGAAAAAGTCCATCGGCCGTCGCCACATAAACGTCAATCTGCTGACGGTTCATGGCGGACGGAGCAGTCCGTTTGCCCGCTTCGGGACGGTTGATTCCACAGGCGGCCCAAAGCATGTTCGAAAGCACATTGAGAGGAATTTTTTTGGCGCTGTATGACCGTTCCGA
>CAZIUM010000092.1:0-11187 GCA_964542285.1 uncultured Lentisphaerales bacterium | reverse complement strand
TCCGGTTTTTGGCCTTGGGTTTGCGGTCGCCCGGCCAAGGGTTCGCGCGTTCCTTCGACTTCTATCCGGCGGGGTTTCGGCCCCGGACAAACCGTCAGTTCTGGTCGCCCGGTTTCCAGTCGGGCGGTGAACCTATGATTTGCCTATTTGTGGTCAACTATACTCGATTCGCTTTTTGTGTCAACTAAATAAATCAAACTTTTTTTCTTTGCGTGTTAAATTCCTAGCCAACAGGAACTTACGACGAAAGATTTTTTAATTTATCCGATCATCCGGCCTGATCGCCCAAAACCGGGCGGCCTCCTCTTTGCGAACGGCGCGCCGGTAGTGCTCGAAAAGCATCCCAAGCGAACGGTGCCCCATTTGAAGCGCAGTCTTTCCGGCATTCTCGAATTGCGCCAGGTGATAACTTCCGAATGAATGGCGCATGCAATCATGCTCAAACCTTGCCCCGGACTTTTGGCGAATGCGGCGCATGGCGGCCCGGCTCCACGGTATCGGCTCGGCTCCGGCTTTTCGGTGGTGTCGCAACCATGCAACCAAGTTCGGCGTCATTTCGATAAACCGCTCTTCGCCGGTCTTGCTCGTTTCCGCGCGGATGTCAATTTCATTTCGGCCAAAATCAATATCGGCCCAGGTCAAGCGGGTGCATTCGGTCGGTCGGACTCCGGCAAACAGGCACAGCGCCATGTAAGGAATCATTTCCGGGGCATTTGCGGCGGCGTAACGCAGCGCCTTTTCAACGTCGCTCGCCGGCATGACATAGGGACGCGCGCGGGCCGCCTTGCTGGTTCGCGGGGTCTCAAGCGCGGTGGCGGGGTTTTCGCGGATGTATTTCCGCGACATTGCAAAATTGAACAGTCCAACAAGGTGGACGCGATATCCCCGAAGCGAAGCTTTCGCTTTCCCCGCGTGTCGTTCCATCCATTTTTCAAGGTCATCGGTTGTAACGTGTGCCGCCGGAACGCCCGCGAAGTCGAACGCAAATCCGCGCGGCGCAAGGCGCAGGGTCCCGCCTCCGGCCCGCTCGATGTTTCGCGGGTGTCCACAGCCCAGGCGCCCGCGAATGTCGCGAATGGTCCCGTGACGGCGTTCAACCTTGCGGCGGCTTTCAATATAATCTTCGACCAGTTGGTCAACTGTACGGTCGCCGCCTTCGGGGAAGTGCCGCGACATAAAAAACTCGGCGGCGGTTTGCAGGTTTGCTTTACCGTCCAGGACGGCCAGCGCGGCGGCGGCGTCTTGCATGCCGGCCACGGTCAACCCGGTTGAAGCTATCGCCTTGTGTGTTGTGGCGGCCTCGGACAGGGTGACGCCCGGCCCCAGGACGGCCAGCGCGGCGGCGGCGTCTTGAACGTTTCCAGACATAAACCGTTCGCTCGCTTCGCCGATACGCCGCGACAGGATCGCTTGTTCGGATTGCCAGGCCGCAACGGCTTTTTCGGCGGCGTCTTTCGTCTTGAAGGTTTTACGTTCGCGCCGGCCATTGACGGTCCCGAAGTCCACAATTACGCGGGGATAAATCTTGCCCTTGACGCGGACGGCGGTTTTTCGTATTTTCGGCTCATGCGTTTTAGTCTTCATAGCTTGCCCTTTCAATTTGTGCCGTTTGTGCCTTTTGTGCCCTTCGATCAGGTGCATAATGGCACAAACCCGGCACAAGCGCAAGGGAAAGTTTTTGCAAAGGCAATAAAATTCGCATAAAGCATTGATAATAAACAGTTTTGGCGGCTTAGCTCAGTTGGTAGAGCAGCGGAATCATAATCCGTAGGTCGGGGGATCGTGACCCTCAGCCGCCACCATTTTTTGTTCTTTTTTTGCGCGCTTGCCGGTCGCAACGTCTTGTGGTTCTCATGCCGGCGTTTCGCCGGGTTTGTCCGATGACGCCAACCGTGTCGGCGCGCTGGAAACAGCATCATGAGCAATACCGGCCAGCGCAGGCGAATCGCCGTATGTGGATTGAGCACCCGCGGAATCTATCATTTTATCTTGCCGATTCTGGGAAAGACCCGTGAAGGCGGCACGGATTTCAGCGCTTCGTTCGAACTTGTCGCCATACTGGATCTTGACGAGGAACGGGTGCGGGTTTTCAATCGGAAAATGGGGCTGGAGGTTCCGTTCTATCCCGCGGATGGCGTAGAGCGCATGCTTGCGGAAACACGTCCGGATGTCCTGCTTGTGGTCGGGCCCGACGTAACCCATTGCGATCATGCCATTGCGGGATTGAACGCCGGGTGCGACGTGATCGTCGAGAAACCGATGGTTATCAATTGCGAGCAGGCCCGGAGATTGCGCGCCGCCGAGCGTGCTGGCAGTGGACAACTCCGGGTGGCTTTCAACTGTCGCTACACTCCGGTTCACAAGCGCCTCAAACGATTGATCATGGACGGCAAACTGGGACGGATCGTCAACGTGGAGTTTACGTATAATCTCGATACCTGGCATGGATCGAGCTATTATTACCGCTGGAATCGCCGGCGGGAGATCTCGGGGGGGTTGAACATTCACAAGTGTTGCCATCATTTCGATTTCATCAATTGGTTGCTGGCCGAAGCCCCGGAGGAGGTCTTCGCCTTTGGAGGGTTGAACTACTACGGCTCCCAAGGAGCCTTGCGTCCGCGCGATGTCCAGGGGAACTCGTTGTCCGGGGTCGAAGAAAAAAGACAGTGCCCGATTTTCCAGAAGCATTACGCCGACAAGTTCAGCCCGGAAGATAACGCCATCAGCACCGGTTGGGACGAGATGAATCTGCCGATGTCGGCCCAGTATCCGCCGGATCGAAGACGCTATATTTACGACGACGAGATCGATGTCGAAGACACCTACAATGCTGTCGTCCGGTACGCGTCCGGGGCCACCATGTCCTATTCCTGCAATTTCTGCACACCCTGGGAAGGGTACATCCTGGCGATCAACGGCACGGGAGGACGGGTGGAAATCGTCAAACGCACGGACCCCGATCCCACCGGCAAGTCCAACCCCGCCGATCCCACTGGAAGAATTCTCTATTACCCCCTGTTCGGCGGACGCGAGGAAATTTTGGTTCCTCCCGTGCCGGGAGGCCACGGCGGAGCGGATTTCTCCATTCAGAACGACCTGCTGCTGCAACCTTCGCGGGAATCGATTGAACTCGGTCTCGTGGCCGGCAGTCGTGATGGCGCCAACGCCGTGGCCTTGGGAGAGGCCGTGGTTCGCTCCATCAAAACACGCGGCCTCATTCGGATCGAAGACCTGGTGGAGGGGCGGCTGGACTGACGATCGGCGGATGCCATGCAGGAGTATGCGAACATCGAGGATTTCATAGCCATCGGCCTGGCCCTTCTGGTGGGGTCCTTAATCGGGGTTGAACGCCAGTTCCGCGACAAGGCCGCCGGTCTGCGCACGATGATCTGCATTTGCATGGGCGCCACATTGTTTACCTTGATGTCGTTTCGGCTGGCGCCGAACGATCCCGTGCGCATTGCCGCCAACATTGTTACCGGAGTGGGGTTTTTGGGCGCCGGAGTGATTCTGCGTGATGGGGGGCGTGTTCTGGGGGTAACCACCGCCGCCGTGATCTGGTTGACCGCGGCGCTGGGAATGGCGATCGCGGCGGGGGCTCGGATGCTGGTGGCCTTTACGACCCTGCTGACCCTTTTGGTGCTGTTGCTCTTCCGCCACCTGTCCCACTTCATTGACGTGATCCACGAGGAACGGTCTTATGCCGTTACCGTGACCCATGGCGGTATTCCCGAGGTTGAATCCCTGTTCGCCGAAGCGGGATTGCACTGCCTGCATCGCGAATACAGCCGCGACACACAGGTGTTTTCATGCACCTGGCACATGGCCGGAACCAAGCGCGCGCACCAGCAGGCCGTTGATGCCCTGATCGCGCGTCCGGATTTGAAGCTGTTGCGGTTTTAACCGGTTAAAATAAAAAAGGGTGCGATTCATGGTTCCGAACCGCACCCTGTGAAACGTCCCCGGTATCTCAACGGGTGAGTTCCGGCTTACTCTTCCGGGCTGAATTGATCCTTGCCCACGCCGCATTCCGGGCAGGTCCAATCGTCCGGCAGATCCTCGAATGACGTTCCGGCCGGTACGCCGTTGTCGGGGTCGCCCACCGCGGGATCGTATACATAACCACAGACATCGCAGATATATTTCATTATGCACCTCATCCTGTTTTGTTTCAGTATTCTCCGGCATATCCCATCTGTTTCAGTGTCCAGAAGTTGGTCATCCAGTTCTTCTCGACCTTGACCCACATGGAAAGGGTAACGTCCACATCGTATTGCTCGCTCAGTTCCCGTTCCGCGGCCCGGCGCACATAACGCAACAAGCGTCCTTTGTCTCCGATTACGATCGGTTTCTGTGTGGGGCGTCTCACCAGCAGTGTGACGTCCACCTCCCATGCACCGATTGTCTCCCGCAGGTCGTCAACTTTTACACCCAGTTCATGTGGCAATTCCTGAGATAATTTTAGCAGAAACTTTTCTCGAATGACATCGGCAATCGCCAGACGTCGCGGAAAATCCGACAGCATGTCGGGATCGTAAAGCCGTTCGCCGGGAGGCGCCAACTCGAAAAGACGGTCCAGGAGAGGCTCGATGCCGGCGCCGGTGGCCGCGGACGCCTCCAGGAACTGTACTTCGCGCGTGAGGCCCTTTTCCACCTGGATGGCGTTCCAAAGCGCCCGGTATTCGGAGGTATGGTCGGATTCCAGGTCCCGCTTGTTCAGCAGAAACAGTACCGGTGCAGGGGCGAACAACAAGCGTCTCATCCAGCCGTCGTCCTCCATCCGTGGCGCCTGGGCCCCATCCAGCACCAGCAGCAGCAGGTCGACGTTGGCGGCAGCGTGGCGCGCCATCTTGTTGATGCGTTTGCCCAGTTCCGAGACGGCCTTGTGCAGCCCCGGGGTGTCCACGAGAACCAGTTGGCCGCGCGGTTCGTCCAGCACAACGCGAATCGTATTGCGGGTGGTTTGCACCACCGGCGAGACAATGCTTATCTTTTCGCCCACCAGGCGATTGATCAGGGTTGACTTCCCGCTGTTGGTGCGTCCGATCACACCGACGGCGGCACAACGAATCGATTGCGAAGTTTGAGGGCCTGTTTCGGTTGTCATCGGGTAAAGGTGGACTAGCCGGCGTCGGGTCTGCAGGGGTGGGAGGCGGCCAGGTCGCGCGAAACCGGCTCCAGGGGAGTGAAATCCTTGGCAAAGTAATTCTTTTGGCGGGTGGCGTCCAGCACCGCGCGCCAAAGATCGCCCTTGAGGTACACTTTCTGTCGTTCGATCACCGCCAGGGGAATCGGCACCAGCGTGTAGGTGCCGCCATGGTGCATGTTGCCGACGACGCAATTCGTGCGTCCGGCCATGGCGGCATGCACGGCGCTGCGTGCCAGCATGTAGCAGCGAATGGCGTCGGCGCCCACGGCGGGAATGCTGCGAATCGTGTAACTGGGGTCGAAGTACTTGATGGACACCTCGCAACCGCGTTGTTCGAAATAATCCTCGATACGGAGTCTCAGGTACTCGCCGATGTCCTTCTTGCGCAGATTTCCGGAGGCATCCCGTTGCTGTTCCTCGCCCTTGATCAACTCCTGTCCGGCGCCTTCCGCGACCACGATCACGGCGTGGCTCTTGGTGGAGAAGCGTCGTTCGATCGCCCGCAGAAGTCCGTTCTCGCCGTCGATCGCAAAGGGCTCTTCCGGAATCAGGCAGAAATTGACCACCGGATGGGCCACCGTGGCATAGGCCGCGATAAACCCTGAATCGCGTCCCATCAGCTTGATCAAGCCTACGCCGTTGATCGTGCCCTTGGCTTCCATGTGGGCGGCCTCGATCACCGGAGAGGTCGCGATGACGGCGGTTTCGAAACCGAAGCTGCGTCCCACAAAGTTGAGATCGTTGTCGATCGTTTTGGGAATCCCCACCACGCTGATCGAGAGGTTGCGTTCGCGGCATTCGTCGGCGATTTCCCGTGCGGCGCGCAGGGAGCCGTCGCCCCCGATGCAGAACAGCAGGTTGATGTTCATGCGGGTCAGGGTGTTGACGATTTCGCCCGTATCCTGCTGGCCTCGCGAGGATCCCAGGATCGTGCCTCCCATGGTGTGAATGGTGTCCACCGTTTCGCTGTCCAACAGCATGGGCGCCAGACGGTTGCGGGCTGCCAGACCGCGATACCCATAGCGAATGCCGTAGATGGTCTTGATGCCGTAATCGAAGGACAGAATTTCCACCAGGCCCTTGATCACGTGGTTGAGTCCAGGACACAACCCCCCGGCCGTCAGAATGGCGGCGCGGCTCCAGGCGGGATCGTGAAAGATCCTGGGATGCGGTCCGGCCGCCTCGAACGAGGGCGGCGTACAGCCCAGTTCGGAGCAACGGCGAACCACCGCCAGATCGTTGCTCAGCAGCATGCGGGCATCGTCGTCGATGAATTGCGGGTTTCGAACCGGCGAAGGAATCTTGCAGGTTCCCAGACGTTCCACGTTAAAGTCGAATTGATCCGGTTGTGCGAGAACGTTTTCCAGGATATTCATGGAGTTCAATGGAGTTTGTTGGCGGATAATTTTTCGAGCTCGTCCAAGGTGGCTTCCACCAGTTCCTGTCCGCCTTGCGGGGATACGACGTTGCAGAACATGCTGGCGCTGTATCCTCGTCCCCAGGCCCCCCGCTCCGTGCAGAGGTACGTTCCTCCGTCATCGCCGGGCTGTGCGGCAAGCTGGACGATGAAGGTCTGTTCGAAGGGGCTGCGGGCCTGAATCCGGTGTTGGAAGTCCATGTAGAGCTCGAAGCGGTTCGAGGCGAATGCAATGTCACCGATGCGCAGTACATGCAGTTCCATGGGCACTTTCGGCTGGGTCTGCTGTTGCCGGTACCGGTTCAAAATACGTTGGAACCGATTGCGCCCGGCATTGAGGATCGAGTTGGCGCGCAGGCATTCCAATGGATCGCCGTTCCGCTGGTAGTCCTGTTGGGCAAGGGCATCGAGTCCCTCGCGGGCATACTCGTATTCGTCCTGCGTGATGATGCGTCGTGACAGTTCGACCGTCTTGACCACATGCGCCACCGGCAATGCGGTCTTGATGTCCTTGCGGGCCCAGGAGAGGACTTCGTCGAAGGTTACGGCCAGTCGCTCGGCGATGTCGCGCCGCTCGGCATCGGCCTTGGCGACATCGCCATATTTGAGACGAAACCGTCGTTCCTGCGCTTCTTTGTAATGCAACAGGCGGGGAGCCAGATCGCCTCCGGCCGCGGATTGTGGCAGGAGGAAGATGTCGCCGTGACGCTTGCGAACGGCCAGGCGCACGTCATGCCAGTAGTCGGCCGACAGTTGCAGCTCGCTTTCGGAATTCTGGGAAGGGCAGGGGACGTTGATCAGCGCTCCGGTCAGGTTTCCTTGGGGGTCGAAGGTGTAGAGCAGGTTGACAAAGTGATCGGCGCCGGCCTCGTAATGGCTGAAGTTGGGATCCCTGGTGTCTCCATACATTCTGGCGTGCCCGTTCACCCCCGCGCGCGAATCCTTGACCGCGCCGGGACGCTTGGACACATCGTCAAAATACACCACTCGGCGGCTGTGTCCCACGACGGCATAGCCATACCCATAGGCCAGTCCCCCGGGAGTCCGGTGATGGTAGGCTTCGCGGACGGCTTCGGCCGCGGCATCGGACAGAAAATCGCGGTATTCGTCGCTGGATGCGATCTCCAGTCCCTCGTGAGGCATTTCGGCCCAAAGCGGCGTCACTCCAGAGTTCTGGCGGTCGGTCGCCTCCATGCGGGAATGATCGGCGCCCGTGTGGGTATGGGTGGCGTTCATCAGGATCTTCTCGACCGGGAAACCGGGAAGAAGCCGGGCCACTTTTGCTCGAATCTCGTCGAGCAATCCCCAACGGGCCACGACCAGGTCGGCGGAAAGAAACACCACCTGGTCCTCGTCGCCGTCAATCACCAATGCCGTAAGTGTCAGAGGATCCTTGACCCCCCTGGAAATACGCATGTGAAACTGACCGGGAATGTTAATGGGTTTATCGGTGGATATATCCCGGGTGGCCCAGCCGATTTTAATTTCTTTCATGCATAGCTCCCTTGCGTACCATCACTCGCAATACCCCGTTGGAAAAGAATCCTTCGGGGGTGGCATGCGGATGTGGTGGCGCCGGAAGCATGAAACTGCGTCTGAACAGCGCCCCGCCCTGGTTTGCCAGGTTTCGGGCCTGAATACATAACGTCGATCCTTTTAAAGCCAGCTCAATGCTGTCCGGTGACAATCCACCCGCACAAAGCGTTACAATATAGGCATCGGCCAATTCCGTCAAATCCCAAGCTTGCTTTACGGGGAGATGATCCCAGCCGGCATGTTTCGACCATCCCGACGAGGGGAGGGCGGAACTCCCGGACGTCTGGCCATAGGCTGCCGGGCGGGCATGTCGTACATGGGTTCGTTGCATCCAGAGTGAACCGCGTTCCGCGGGAAAATCCGAGGCTTGCTTGACCTCGGCAGAGTCAAGTCGCCAACGCTTGATGTTTAAGGTGCCTAGTGCCACTGTGGCAACGATGAGTACCCAGTTGAGCCATTTGGTGGTCGGTTGCTTTGCCATAAACGGCTGCTTCCCGTCTTGCAATGTTGCTCCTTGACGGATTGCTTGCAAGTGGCGTGCCATGATCCAGAACGACTCGATAGGGGGCCATATCCGGGGCCTACGTGCCGATTTGTCCTTGAATGTCGCGCCAGATTGTCGCATAGTGCGCCCTTGAGTCCACAAGACGGACTTTTTGTCACCCCATGTCACGCATCTTTACAAAACGTTCGCCTGCACGCGGTACGAGTCGCCGACGTTATATTTCTCCCTTGCCATGGCTGGTAGTTTTTGTGGTCTTGGCGGGAATTCTGGCTGCGCTGCTTCTGGGAATTGCCAGCCGCATGCCCAGTGACAGCGCGTACCTCTGGGCCACCGATCGTTTGATCGCCCAGGGAACGGAACTGACCCGCTATTTGAGCGGCATGCCCCTGTTGCGCTCGACGAATCGTACCGCTTTGATCTGGCTGCGTCTGCCGTACCTGGTCGATGGATTGCATCGCGCCCAGTCCGGGTTGCAATATGTCGAGATTTCCCGCGATGGCACCACTCTGTTTCATCGTCAGACAGGGAAAGCCATGGCGATGCAACCCGGGGACCGGACACAGGCCGAACCGAGCGATGGAAAGAAAAACGCGGTGCAGGTCACCCGTCAATGGGTGGAACGATACGGCGAAAAAATACCCGTGTATGTCTTCCGGCGCGAGATCGAACAGCCGGATGGCAGTCGCCTGAGTGTCGAGGTGGGCATGCGGCGTGAAGCCATTGAGGAGCAGGAGAGGGTTTCAGCCCGGGCCATTCGCCAGATGCTAAACCTGTCGTTGGGTATCATGCTGCTGGCCTTTGCGCTTTGCCTGGCGGCCATGATTTGGGCTATTCGCCGCGAACGTCGCCTGGAGCGCCGTCGGCGCCAGGAGGAACATCTGGTCTTTACCGGGTTGATCGCCAACAGCATCGTGCATGATTTCCGCAATCCGATGTCGGCCGTGCGTCTGGATGCCCAGATGCTGGCGCGCGTCGCCGAACGCTGTCGGAACGACCCGAATTCCAAGCGAATTGTCGACCTGGCGCAACGCATCGGGCGCACCCTGGAGCGTATGGACGCAGTCTTCAAAGAATTTCTATTCACTTCTCGCCCGGCCACGGCTACCGTCGGCCGATTCGATTTGAAACGCTGTGCGGCAGAATGCATCGAAACGCTCACTCCGCGCTTTGAACAGGTGAAACAACGGGTTGTGCTGGAAGCGCCGCCAGCGGTGGCCAAGGTCGACGCGTCCGAGCCGGCCATGCGTCGCGCCCTGATCAACGTGCTCTACAACGCCATCCAACACGCTCCGCAAAATTCCGTCATCGAACTGCGTCTGCGGGCTGACAAGGAGGACTGGGTTCTGGATGTCTGTGACCGGGGCCCCGGCATCCCGCCCAAGGAAAGGAAGGCGGTTTTCGAGATGTTCGCCAGTTCTCGTCCCGGCGGCACCGGACTGGGCTTGTTCCTGGCGCGTGCCGCACTCCACAACTGTGGCGGCTCGATTGAAGCCCTGGGGCGCAAAGGCGGTGGCGCCATCATACGCATGCGTCTGCCGATGAGTCGTGACGACGAGACTGCGCAGGCCCAGACATGATTTCCCGTACATACCGTGGCAATCTTAAACTGGAGAGAATCCATGCCGATCAGACTGTTGATTGTTGAGGACGATCCCGATAATGCGCGTTCCGTACGCGAAGCGGCCGAAGGAATCGGTTTCGATGTTTGCGAAGCCGCCACGGGGCAGGAAGGGGTGGAAAAGTTCCGGAAGGACAAGCCGGCACTGGTGTTGACGGACCTGGTCCTGCCGGATATTGACGGACTCGAGGTGCTGTCTCGGGTGCAACAGATTGACCGCGAGGTTCCGGTGCTCGTCATGACGGCCTACGGCACGGTGGAATCCAGCGTGAAGGCCTTGCGGGCCGGCGCCTATGACTATGTTCAGAAGCCCCTCAACCTGGACGACCTCGAATCGACACTGCGCCGTGCCGCCGAAACCAGCCGCCTGCGCGCCCGTGTCGACAACCTCACCAGCAGCATGCGCGATCGGTATGGAGCGCGCGCCATGGTGGCGCAATCTCCTGCCACCCTGAAGGTCATCGCCAAAATTGAAGCCCTGGCCGACACCATGGCCACGGTCATGATCCAGGGGGAAAGCGGCACAGGCAAGGAACTCGTGGCGCGGGCTCTGCATGCCGACAGCCGCCGGGCTTCGGGACCCTTTGTCGCGGTAAACTGTGGAGCCTTTACCGAGTCGTTGCTCGAATCGGAACTTTTTGGCCATGAGAAGGGCGCCTTTACCGGCGCATCCGGTCAAAGCAAGGGCGCCTTCGAACGCGCCGATGGCGGCACCCTGTTTCTGGATGAAATCGGGGACGCGCCGGCCTCCGTGCAGGTCAAGTTGCTGCGCGCCCTGGAAGAACGCGAAATCCGGCGCGTCGGTGGCCAGGACGCTTTCATGGTCGATGTCCGTTTCATTTCCGCCACCCATCGCGATCTCAACGAATGGGTGGCGGAGGGCAAGTTCCGCGAAGATTTGCTCTATCGCATCAACGTCGTCAACATCACCGTCCCCCCCTTGCGGGAGCGGATTGAGGATA
>CAZIUM010000091.1:0-11257 GCA_964542285.1 uncultured Lentisphaerales bacterium | reverse complement strand
ACAACGGGCGCAGTTGGCCATTCAGGCCGGGCGCGAGCTGGCGGTGCGTTTCGGACATCAGCAGGTGGACCTGGAGCATCTGCTTCTGGCCCTGCTGACGCAGGAAGAGGGCCTTGCGCCGCAATTGCTCAAGCGCTGCGAGGTGTCCGTGCCCGAATTGCAGGCGCGGGTTGAGCAAGAGCTGGCCGGGCGACCTCATGTCAGCGGCGACACGGAAATGGGCAAAATCTACGTGACGCAGGCGCTGAACGAGCTGCTGCTGCGCGCGGCGGACCATGCCAAGCGTTTAAAGGACGAATACCTCTCCGTGGAGCATCTCCTGCTGGCGATGACCGACCACGCCGCCGCGGGCACTCCGGCGGGCAAAATGCTGTCGGCCGCCGGTTTGGATGCGCGCCGCCTGCTGGAGGCCCTCAAGGAGGTGCGCGGCAACCAGCGCGTGACCAGCGACAATCCCGAAGGCCAGTACGAAGCCCTCAAGAAATACGGCAACGACCTAGTCGAGATGGCGCGCGCCGGCAAGCTGGACCCCGTGATCGGACGCGATGCGGAAATTCGTCACGTGGTGCGGATTCTATCGCGCAAGACCAAGAACAACCCGGTATTGATCGGCGAGCCCGGCGTGGGCAAGACCGCGATTGTCGAAGGTTTGGCGCAACGCATTCTGCGCGGCGACGTTCCGGAAGGACTCAAGGGACGGACCCTTTTCGCGCTCGACATGACCGCGCTGATGGCGGGCGCCAAGTACCGGGGCGAGTTCGAGGAACGCCTCAAGGCGGTGCTTAACGAAATCAAATCCGCCGAAGGGCGCATTATTCTGTTCATCGACGAGGTGCATACGATCGTGGGAGCTGGCCGTACGGAGGGCTCGACCGACGCCGGCAACATGCTCAAGCCGATGCTGGCGCGTGGCGAGCTGCATTGCATCGGGGCGACCACCCTGGACGAATACCGACAGCATGTCGAAAAGGATGCTGCCCTGGAGCGGCGTTTCCAGCCCGTGATGGTGGAGGCCCCCAACGTCGAGGACACCGTTTCGATTCTGCGCGGCCTCAAGGAGCGTTTCGAGAAGCACCACAACGTGCAGATTCAGGACGCGGCCCTTGTGGCGGCGGCGACCCTGTCCGACCGCTATGTGCAGGACCGTTTTCTGCCGGACAAGGCCATCGACCTGCTGGACGAGGCCTGTGCTTCGATCCGCACCGAGATGGACTCGATGCCCGCCGAGCTGGACGAACTGACGCGTCGCGTGATGCGGCTGGAAATCGAGGAGGCCGCGCTCAAGAAGGAGCGCGATGCCGGCAGCCGCGCGCGACTCGAAGAGCTGCGGCGCGAGCTGGCCGATGTCAAGGCACGCGCCGATGCCATGCAGGCGCGCTGGCGCAACGAGAAACAGGTGCTCGACACCACGCGCGCACTGCGCGAGCAGCTCGACGAAGCGCGCCGCGAATACGATGCCGCCGAACGCGCCTACAACCACGAGCGGGCCGCCGAACTGCGCTATGGCCGCATCCCGGAGCTGGAAAAGCAACTCAAGGAAGCCCAGGCACGTCTCAAGCAGGATAGCGACGATGGCGTGCTGCTGCGGGAGGAAGTCACCGAGGAGGAGATTGCCGAGGTGGTGTCGCGCTGGGCCGGGGTTCCCGTACGGCGTCTGATGGCGGGCGAACGCGAGAAATTGCTGGAGCTGGACGCCGCGCTGAAGCGTCGCGTGGTCGGCCAGGAGGAGGCCGTCGCGGCGGTGGCCGATGCCGTGCTGCGGGCGCGTGCCGGCATTCAGAACCGGCGTCGCCCGGTCGGGGCCTTCCTGTTCCTGGGGCCGACGGGCGTGGGCAAGACGGAGCTGGCCCGCAGCCTGGCGGCGGAACTTTTCGATGCCGAGGAAAACATGGTGCGCCTCGACATGAGCGAATACATGGAAAAGCACAGCGTTTCACGTCTGGTGGGGGCGCCTCCGGGCTACATCGGCTACGAGGAAGGCGGCCAGTTGACCGAGGCCGTGCGCCGCAAGCCTTACAGCGTGATCCTGCTCGACGAGATCGAAAAGGCGCACCCCGACGTTTTCAACGTGCTGCTGCAGGTACTGGACGACGGCCGCCTGACCGACGGACACGGGCGCACCGTGAGTTTCCGCAACGCCATCCTGATCCTGACCAGCAACATCGGGTCCGAATTTCTGGCGGCCGCCGGCGGCGCCGGCGCGGAGGACCGGCACCGCGAGGTATCGGAGGCGGCGCGCGCGCAGGTCATGGAAGCGCTCAAAGGCGCTTTCCGACCCGAATTTCTCAACCGCCTGGACGAGGTGGCGCTGTTCCGTCCGCTGGGGCGCGAGCAGATCGCCGAAATCGTCAAATTGCAGGTCGAGGACTTGCGCCAACGGCTGGCGGGCCAGGAGCTTGGGCTGCGGGTGGAAGAGGACGCCCTCGACCGGATTGCCGAGATGGGCTACGATCCGGTCTACGGCGCGCGGCCCATCAAGCGCGTGATCCAGCGTGAATTGGAAACCGCGATCGCGCGGCGCATGGTGGCCGGTGACTTTCTGCCGGGCGCAACCCTCGTGGTGACCGCGGGAGCCGAGGGATTCGCAGTACGTGCCGAGACCTGAGGAGGCGGCGGCCATTTTCTGCGATTGACGGAATATCGAATTTAGGCCATAATAATTGTGGTTTATTCGGAAAGGTCTGCCCGGCCGTCGTGTGGTGTTCCGCGTTCGCCATGCTCCACGCCTTGGCCTCGGGTGCGTTTCATATATCCGAGCCGCGAAGCTCATTGAAAGGAGCGTCCAATGAAAATCGGCAAACAGACCCTGGTCGCACTTCTCTTGCTTGGGGCAGGTTTCGCCCGGGCCAACAACCTTCAGATCGACAATGTCGTTTTGTCGGCGGCAGGTAGCGGCAAGGCGCTCGTTTCCTTCGACATCGCCTGGGACAATTCCTGGCGCGACGCCGAGAATTTCGATGCCGCCTGGGTTTTCGTCAAGTACACCGACGACAATGGCGCCTCCTGGCGGCATGCCACGCTGGCTGCATCCGGAGTCAACCCCGACGGGTTTTCTCCCGGCAACGGCGGGCTGTTCGAACTGGTGGTGCCGGACGACAAGAAAGGCGTCTTCGTGCAGCGCCAGGCCTCCGGCTCGGGGTCCGTCTCCGACACCGGAGTGGAACTGCTCTGGGACTTTGCCCAGGACGGCGTTTCGCCCCATGTCATGGCCCGGGTGCGGGTGATGGGGATCGAAATGGTCTACATTCCCGAGGGGGCCTTTTATGTCGGCGACACGCCGGGAGATTTCATCAATAATTACCAAAGCTGTCTGCTCTGCACCTACATCGACAGCCCCGACATGTCCCTGACCGCCACGACCGGTTCCGGCACGGTAGAGGACCCGTATACCAGTCCCGAAGGCTGCGGGCGCCCCGGAGCGATCACCGGCACGTTCGACCCGGGCTATCCCAACGGCTACAATGCCTTCTACATCATGAAGTACGAGATGACCCAGGGGATGTATGCCGACATGCTCAATTGTCTGACGTACGAGCAGGCGTTGAATCGCTACCCCGACATGGCGCCCACGAGTCGCAACACCATCACCGGGAGCATTTTTTCCACCGGCGGAGTTTTTGCCGCGGCGGCGCCGCATCGTGCCGCCGGGTTTTTCTACTATCACGACTGCTGGCTCGATGCGGCTTCCTACGTGGACTGGGCCGCGCTGAGGCCGGCCACCGAAATGGAGTTTGAAAAGGCCGGACGCGGTCCCGAAGTCCCGGTCAACAAGGTCTACCCCTGGGGCGCCACGAATTTTCCGACGGCCTTTTCGGGTCTTACCGACGACGGCGCCGATACCGAACGCCCGGCCAACGGGGACGCCAACGCCAACTTCACGTCCGCGAGTCCGGACGGTCCCATCCGGGTCGGAGCCTTTGCCACCAACAACGCCGACCGCGTCAAGGCCGGCGCGGGCTACTACGGCGTGATGGAACTCGGTGGCAACGTCATCGACCGCGTCGTCTCTTCCGGTGGCACGGGTCTTGGAACCACCCCGCAATTTCCCTCGTACAACGGCGCTCATGGCGACGGCGAGTTGAATGCCGGGGGGTATGCCGACACTCCGGGCTGGCCGGGCTCCGGCGATCATTACACGGGTCGGGGCGGGGGTTGGGGCGGTTCCACCATCGATCTGCAAATGCGTACCCGTCGCACGCAAACCTACATGTATCAACGAGGCTACGGGGGCGTCCGCGCGGCGCGCTCGGCTCCCGTCTTCCCGGAGGAGGAATAATCATGCAACGCGTTTTACTACGGGCGTCCATGATCGTCACGATGGCGGCTTTCATGGCACGGGCCAACAACCTGGCCATCGCCAACGTGCGACTCGATTCCATCAACAGCCGCTTGTCGGCCATCGTCATGGACCTGTCCTGGGAAAACTCCTGGCGTGACGAGTTCAATCACGACGCGGTCTGGCTGTTCGCCAAGTATTCCCTGGACGGCGGCGTCAACTGGCGCCACGCCACGCTGGACGGACCGGGAATCAATCCCGCGGGCTTCGCTCCCGGCAGCCATCCGGACCTCGAAATCGTGGTGCCCGACGACCGCAAAGGCGTCTTCGTGCAGCGCACATCCCAGGGGCGAGGAACGCTGTCCACCAGCGAGCTCACCTTGATTTGGGACCTGGAGGCCGACGGAGTGCCCCGCGACGCCGTCGGGCGCATCAGCGTGTTCGGCATCGAGATGGTCTACATTCCCGAGGGGCCTTTCTACGTGGGCGACGGCGTATCCGCCGGCAGCTTTAAGGTTACCTATATAAACAGCGCCGACATGGCCAACACCACGGCTACGGGCTCCGGAACGATCGCGGATCCCCGCATGAACCTGGAGGTGGGCATGGGGCGTCCCTACGGTGTCGGGGGCACGTTCGATCCGGGCTATCCCAACGGCTACAATGCCTTCTACATCATGAAGTACGAGCTGACCCAGGGAGGATATGTCGATTTCCTGAATCACCTCACGGCAACGCAATATGCGACACTGAACATGCTGGCCCAATTCCACATCGTCAACTTTTATACAACCCAGAAAGGGGGCGCCATCACGGGGACCCATCCGAACCTCACCAATGCGCAACCCTGGCGGGCCGCTTCGTTTCGACAGGGGAACGCCACCTACGGATATTCGCACTGGATTCAATATTTTGCTTATGTCGACTGGGCGGGGTTGCGGCCCTTTACGGAAATGGAGTACGAGAAGGCCTGTCGCGGGCCGCTTTTGCCCAGGGAAAGGGATTTTCCCTGGGGACTGTCGGGGCGCCTGATCGTGAACAAGCTGGACGACGTCGAGACTCCCGCGGAGAGCGCCGCCACGCCCGGCGCCAACCTGGTGGCGGCGGGAAACCACGCATCGCTGCTGCCCGCCGGCCCCCTGCGCAATGGCGGCGTGAGTGACGCCGAGAGCGACCAGTTCGACGCCGGCGCCAGCTACTACGGTGTGATGGAACTGGCCGGGAACGTTGGCGAACGCACCGTGGCCACCTCAACCCACGTCGATGCGCTGAATTTCAGCGGGAGGCATGGCGACGGCGAACTCAATTCCGACGGGACGGCCAATGTAACGAACTGGCCCTATCAAACCTCTGTACGCTATGGCGGCGGCTCGGTCGGCACGCGTGGCGGCGATGCCGTGGCTCCCTCGCTCGAATGCGCCATTTCCGATCGCAGTCGCGCCCAGCAGAATTACTACACTTCGCCCGGCATGCGCGCGGCACGCACGGCACCCACGTGGGAGGACTAGACATGCAACCCATTTCATCGAACGTCATTCGTCTCGCGGTGGCCGGCGTCATCTTCGGCGGCTTGTCCATGCGTCCGGTTCATGCGGTGGTATACAGTGGAGGCCCCGGCGGCGGCTACGGTGCGGCTGAATCGGCGCAAGTCAGCCTGGGTGCGGCGGCCCTGTCGGTTTCGATGCCGGCCGACATCGTCATCGAACGCACGCTTCAAAGCGTGGCCTGTCCGGTACTCACGATCCAGGACGCCACACCGGCCGCGATCGGAACAATCGGCGGCTTGCGGTTGTCGATTTCCTCTTCGGTGCCTGTCCATTGGGACTCTTCGGTGGTTGCTCCTGTTTTTGGGGGCAGCGCGGCCGCCAAAGTCGCCGCCCAGGTTCAATATGACGACAACGATCGAACCCTGGTGATGACGGTCGACTCGGACTTTATGTCCGGCGATACACTGACGGTTGACGGCCTGGCTTTCACCAACCTGGTTGCCGCCTGCCCGCCGGTCAAGCTGACGCTCGATATCGCCGGCGACGGGGTTCCGGATGCCTACACGGAGAATCGTCTCAGCGTTACGGTTCCACGTCCCGGCGGCCTGGGAAGCGGAGACACCGGCTACGCCATGACCGAGGACGTGAAATTGATCGTTCCCCAGGCCACGCTGCTGCTGTTGCGTTGACTTCGTACAGGGACTTGTTCGGGGTCAATCCGACAGCAGGTCCGGGTCGAAGTCCCCGAGGTCTTCGAGAACCCGGTCCGCTTCGGAAAAGTTCTGGGCGGGGGCGCCCGGGCGGCGCAGTGCCACGCAGCGCATGCCGGCTGTTTTAGCGGCTCGGATTCCGGCCCAGGCGTCCTCGAACACCAGGCAGGTTTCGGGCGCGACGTCCAGTTTTCGCGCCGCCAGCAGGTAACAGGAGGGGTCTGGTTTGCCGGGACCGTAATCCTCGGCGCCGACATACAAACGCAGGCTGTCGCCGATGCCCATGCGTTCGATGCCTTCCGCCACGTCATGGCGGGTGGCTCCGGAAACGATCGCCACGGCCCGGTCGCGCGCCAGGCGGCGCAACAGGCGCACCGAGCCCGGGATGGTAATGTCGGTGGCGGCGCGCAGCCGTTCGAAATAGGGTCGCATGGCATGCGATACGGCCACCATGTCGTCGCCCAACCGGGGTGCCAGGCGCGCCATTCCGGCAAAGACATCGCGCCAGGAATGTCCGTACACCAAACGCGTGGCCTCGTCCTGGGAGATGGTTACGCCATGGTCCGCCAGATAGGAGCGGGTGGCCGCCACCCACAACACTTCCGAGTCCTGCAACGTGCCGTCGAGATCGAACAAAAAGGCCTGGAACGTCACGTCAGGAATCCGCCTTGCCGCAACATTTCTTGTACTTCTTGCCGCTGCCGCAGGGGCAGGGATCGTTGCGCCCCACCTTGGGGGCTTCGCGACGAGCGGGCTCGGGCCCGATGATCTTGCCGTCCATGAAGCGCCAGTCGCCGTCGAGGCGCGCGAATTGAGCCAGTTCATGGTGCGCGAACTCCTGGTCCTTGATCTTGTAATGGGCCACGAATTCGACATGGCCCTGGTCGTCTTCGGGTCCGCCCGCTTCGGTGTCGATCACCTCGAGTCCCATCCATTCGGCCGATTCGGCCCATTTGCGGCTGCCCTCGGCGTCGAATTCGCGGCGCACGCGCGGCCCGGACGTCTGGTAGAGGTAGTCGATGCTGCTTAACGCGTAGGCCGTGTACCGGGCACGCATCAGGGCTTCCGCCGTGGGAGGTTGCACCCGTCCCAGCAGGTAGGGTTCGCAACAATCTTCAAAAGGCTGACCGCTGGCGCAGGGGCAATCGTTGTCCGACATAAGCAGGGTTCTCCGCGTTAGGGGTTGGTGTGGAGCAGTGACTGAAACCAGGCCACCGCCGCGGCCGCCACCATCTCATGGCCGCCTTCAAAAATGGTAATCATGGCGTCATTCGAACGGCGCCGGAACAGTGGGGTTTTTTTGCCGTACGCTGCATCCGTTACAGGTTTCGACAGGTGGGGTGGAACGGCTTGCTGCGTCACGAAATGTTCGATTTCCGCATCCGTCAGCCGGTCCTGGGGTGCCGCGACGGCATTGAACGCCCGCAGGGCGTGGCTGATCGGAACGCTGCCGGTATGTCCGTCGTGAATGCCGGCATTAATCTGCAGGGGGGGGTGCCGATCCGGGGTGAGCCATGCGCTGGGAGATCGCAACCGGTACTGCTTGTCCACTTCGGGGTTGTCGCCGGGCGCTCCCCCGCAGGATTTTTCCATGTCGGCCACATAGCGTCCTTGCGCATGCCATGCGCGCAGGTCGAAAATCGGAACCCAGGCGGAGACGCCGGTCCAGAGTTCCGGATGACGCCCCGCCATCAGCAAGGCGGCATGGCCGCCGCCGGAGGCACCCACAAGAAAGACCGCTTGTTCGTTCACGGCGGCGTGGCGTTTGGCATAGTCGACGGCATCGACGATATCCTGCACAGCCAGGTCCGAGCCGGTGGCTTCGGGCCGGTTGTTGCGGCCGCGAAAATCGGGATGGATATAGGCCCACCCTTCGCGTTGACACCATTTTGCGATCCAGGAGTTGTAGCCCTGCTTGTAGTCGCCCGACCAGGTGTGCAGTGCTACAACCAGGGGGACCTTGTCGCCTTCGGTTTCCGGCGCCCAAAACATTGCCTTTTGCGGCGTTCGGTCCGCGCTGCTCGAATATTGAATGTCCATCAGTGGCTGGCCGTATGCGGGGGGTCTTGCCAGGGATAACGCGAGCAGACATGCCGCGGTCTTAAATTTCATGGTTGTTCCCTCGGTTACGATAAACGCATCGTCCTTCCATGCCCCTGTCAAAAAGCTCATATTGTATGCAAATCGCCATCGGGGTTCAATCACGATCCCGCCCCACGCGTTTTGGAGGCAGGGATTCAACGTTGAATTGAATTAAAAGGATCCGGAATTATATGCAGACGGCTGAATTCGGGGGGTGCTTATACCCTCATAAGAAGGGCCCCGAGTTTTGGCTTTGCGTTTCGCGTCATTTTTGAGTAAATTGCTCATTCGAACGGTACCGGAGTATCGGCAACCCACGGTCATGGGTTGCGCTTGGCACGTTAAACAATGCGAGGCGGATGATGAGAAAAAGAAACATGTTTCCAAAAAATACCTTGCTCGTGATGACCGGATTGTTGTTGTTGGGGTCTGCCCGCGATGTGTCGGCCCAGAATCCCGTCGTGCCGAGCGTGGATTCCGTGGTGCAGATTCGCAAGATGCCGCGGCTTGGGCGCAGCCTGCTGGTTCGCACCCCCGAATATCAAAACAACGTGGCGCGTCCGGGCGTGACGCGCAAATCGCGTGACTGGGCCTTTATCGAGATCGAGTATCGCACGTCGGCCGAATGGGTCGATGAACTGACCTTTGCGTATCATGTCCTGACGCAGAACAAGGAGCGCCAGTTCAGTTTGCATCAGTTGTCGGTGACCTACGTCGACATCGAGCGTGGCGATCACGTGGCCGCGGTGGTGCTGCCGCCGGCGGCCGTGGAGCGCCATGGTGACGTCGTGGCCCTTGGGGTGGAGATTTCGATGGGGCCCGAACTTCAGACGAGGAAAAGTGCCGCCAGCATCAACTTGCCGGAGGCTTGGTGGAACGATCCCAGGGTTCTGGAAAACCCCAACATCCCGGTTGCCCGACGCACCGGGTATTTAAAGGATCGTTCCAACACACCTTTTGCCATGGCAAACATCGACGATTACGAGGCGGTGAAATAGTGTTCGCTTCCGATCGAATTCTGGCCCTGAACATCGGCGCCAGCAAACTGGCGCTGGCCGAATTCAGGACCCGTGGCGGCCAACCGCCCGAAATGTTGCAATACGGCGTGGTTGCCCTGGGGATTGACCCGGACAGCACCACGGACCCTTCGGCCTACATTGTGTCGGCCCTGCGCGATCTGATGCGTGAAAAGGGGATTCATCCGGCCCCGCTTTTGATGACGCTTTCCGGGCAGGCGGTGTTGATGCGCTTTGCCAAGCTGCCGCCGGTGGCGCGCGACAAACTGCAGCAGCTGATCGCCTACGAGACGGAGCAAAACGTTCCCTTCCCGATTGGCGAAGTCATCTGGGACTACCAATTGGTGGGCGATGCCGAGGCGGGCGAGCAGAACGTGATGATCGTGGCCGTCAAGACCGAGAGCGTCACCGAGATGACGGACTCCGTGCAGGCGGCCGGACTCGAACCCGAAATCGTCGATGTGGCGCCGTTGGCCCTCTACAATTGCGTGCGGTTCAATTATCCAGAACTCGACGGCTGCACGATGGTGCTGGACATCGGCGCGCGGTCAACCAACCTGGTGTTCATCGAGGAAGGGCGCATCTTCAGCCGCAGCATTCCGGTGGCCGGCAACACCATCACGCAGGAGCTGGCCAAGAGTTTTCAGTTGGACTTCCGCACCGCCGAGCGCATGAAGCGGGAACATGCCTTTGTCGCCCTGGGCGGGGTGTATGCCGTGACCGACGACGAGACGTCCGACCGCGTTTCCAAGGTGGTGCGCAACGTGGTCACGCGTCTGCACGCGGAGGTCAACCGTTCCATCAACTTTTACCGCAGCCAGCAGGGGGGCAGTGTTCCAAAACGGGTGTTTCTCACGGGGGGATCGTCGATCATTCCACACATGGACACCTTCTTCCGCGAGAAACTCAAGGTCGAGGTGGACTTCCTGAATCCTTTCGAGCGCGTCAATGTCGGCGGGCGGGCCGATCCCGAAAAGGTCGGTGAGGATTTCTACGAATTGGGCGAGGTGGTTGGACTGGCGTTGCGCCGGGGCGTGCAGTGCCCCGTGTCGATTAACCTGATGCCGCCCAACCTGATCAAGCAGAAGACTTTCCGGCGCCGCATCCCTTTTTTCATCACCGCCGCCGCCGGGGTGGTCCTGACTTTGCTGACCTGGGCCATGCACGGGGAACGCCAACTGGGCATGTTCGAACGGCAGCGAAACGGGGTCAGCGAACGCCTGGAAGACATGCAGACCCGGCAGGAAACGCTTTCCGCCGCGCTCCGCGAGCGCGCCAGCGAGATCCAGACTCTCGAGGCGTTGCGACGCCTGGTTGAAAGTCGCACCATTGTCGCCAAGGTGCTGGTGGCGTTGCGCGACAGCCTGTATGACGGCATGTGGCTGACGTCCATCGAGCCGAAGCGCTCGGCCGAAGGCGAGATCGCCAGGCTGAGCGTTTCCGGCAAGGGTTTCAGCGATAAGCTCAGGCAGGTCGAGCGCGCGGAGCTGGAACGCGGCGGCAAGGCGACGGCGGTGGAGTTGTTGCGCGACCGGCTGAGTGCCCAGCCACTTTTCGGGGACGACGTTAAGATTATTGTCGAACGGGAAGAGGAGCGCTATCCCGTGCGTGTCTTCACGCTCGAGGTTGGGTTGGAAGAGAAAGCCTGGATTCGACCGGCGGGAGCGGGCAAATAGGTTTGATATG
>CAZIUM010000090.1:3073-11476 GCA_964542285.1 uncultured Lentisphaerales bacterium | reverse complement strand
GGCACAGGCGGTAGTACGGCGGCGTACTGACCATGCGGGCGTACGGTCCGAGCCATGCATCGTGTGTGGTGGAAAAATTGAGCTTGGGGATCGGTTCGATCCCCAGGGTTCGCAGTCGTTTCAGTTCCGCGCGCAGTTTCACAGGGGACCAAGCTCCCCGTGCCGCCAGCTCGGGGTGACTGGCGTAACGCACCGCTTCGCCAAGGTCGATGACCAGCATGTTCGCGCCGGCCCGAGACAGAGCCGTGGTGATTTCGTGCCACAGCAACCGATCGCATCGCACCCGCGGGGAGGCACAACGCCATAGCCGCTCCGGAACCTGGCGGTCTTCCCAGAAGTTGTAGCCCAGGTGAATCAGGTAGCCCCAGATCATGGGCAAACCTCCGGAAGGGGAGGAACGGGTTCCTGTTCCCACTGAAGGCGATCTGGGCTTCGGGCTTTTGCTCATATAAAAACCGTAGCGGAAGCCGCGTGCGGGTGTCAAGGGATACTGGATGCAGGGAGGAGGTGCGTTTAAACAATGGTGAAGCGCACCTGGAATTCAAAACACAGAATTCGAAATTCAGTGAATAGTACGATACAAAGTGTCTGTCCCTATCCATTCCCCTTTCGACTTTCGTCGGCAGGGACTATACTCCAAGGCATGTCGAAGCGGATCAGACGATTTATTTTCAGTGGGGAGCGACTCTGGGTGCGGTTGACGTCGGACGGTCGCGCCGAACCCGTGCAGGCGGAGATCGACGGGGCCGATCCGATCGCGGAGCCCCTGCTTACGAGCGACGGGGAAAACGTATGGGCAATTGATGCGCCCGCGCTCCCGGCGGAAAATGTGGCGCATCGGCTCGGATTGCGGGCGTTATTCGACCGGATGGAGCCGGCTGTTTACGCCATGGCGCAGCAGGGGGCACAATTGCTGCATTGGCGTCGTACGCACCGTTTTTGTGGTCTCTGCGGAGGTCTCCTGCAACGCAAAAACAACGGCGAGCGCGCGATGCATTGTCCGATTTGTCGGCAGGATTTCTTTCCCCGCCTCAATCCGGTGGTGATCGTCCGCATCACGCGCGGGCGTGAAATTTTGTTGGCGCGTCGCGCGACGGGCCCCTTCAACTTTTACAGTGTGATTGCCGGGTTCGTGGAAGCCGGGGAAACGCTGGAGCAGGCGGTGGCGCGCGAGATTCGGGAGGAAGTCGGACTTGAGGTGCATCGGATTCGCTACTTTGCCAGCCAGCCCTGGCCTTTCCCCAACAATCTGATGATTGCCTTCACGGCGGAACATGAATCGGGCGATGTGCGTCCCGATGGCGTCGAGATCGGTGCGGCCGGGTGGTTCACCCGCGACCGGCTGCCTGATATTCCACATCCCATCAGCATCAGCCGCCGGCTGATCGACGACTTTGCGGCTCGGGGCGTGGGGGGCTGAAAGGGGTAGGCTTGAGGCTTGTGGTTTGAGGCTTGAGGGGGGGGCCGGTGCAAGGTTTTATTGTTTCGACGCTTTGCGTCAAAATGGCAGGGCGGCGAGGCCCTTCGCCGCCGCGCGCGGGTTCCCCGCGCGAATCCATACTCGTAACCCATTCTCAAGTTCGGGTCTCGACCATCCGGTGGCGGCTGGAGACTCAGACATTGGCGGCGGCGCGGGCGAGATCGAGCACCGGTTTGAGCACGGTCCAGGCCACCAGCAGCACGGCCAGCCCCACCGCCAGGATCAGGGTCGGTTCCAGCAGTCCCATCAGGCGTGTCAGGCGGGTTTCATAGGCTTGTCGGCAACGTTGGGCGGCCTGGGTCAGCATGCCCTGCAGGTTGCCGGAGGATTCGCCGACGCGGACCCATTCGGCGAGATGGGGTGCGAGGGGGGGCAAGGCGGCCACGGCGGACGAGAGGCTCAGTCCGTGGCGCACCTTTTCGGCCTGGGCAGCGGTCAGTTGGGCGAGCCAGACGCTCCCGGTGGCGGCGCCGGCCATGGCGACGGCGTCCTGTGGGGTGACGCCCGACCGGATCAGCAGGGCCATGGTGGCGGCGAAGCGCATGCTCCAGAGCTGCCCCAGCACCCGGGCCGGCAATTTGGCTTGAAAGGCCAGTTGTTCGAGTTGCACGGCCCGCGCGGGATTGCGCCGGGCCAGCCGCCGCGCGCGCCAAAGCCACAAACCGCCCAGCAGCAGCGACAGCATCAGCAGGAGCAGCACACGCGGGCCCCAGGCGGCCACGAACCGGGTGCCGGCGGGCAGGTCGTCACCAAAGCGCGCAAAAAGACGCGTGGCGCGCGGCAGCACCACGAACATCATCAGGCTCAGCAGTCCCATGGCCATGGTAAAGACTGCCGCGGGATAGATCAGGGCGCTGCGCAGGCGTTCGTTGACGGTCCGCTGTCCCTCGATGAAATCCGCCAGTTGTTCCAGCAGTTGCCCCGCGAGGCCCGCCTGTTCGGCCGCCTGCAGGGCGGCCCGTTCAAAGACCGGCAGACGCGACACAAGTTCCGCCATGGCGGCACTCAATGTCAGGCCTTCGCGGACCCGGTCGCGCAGACCGGCCAGAAAACAGCCCATGGCAACGTCGGAGCGGCCTTCCTCCATCAGCAGGCCGAGGGCGCGCTCGAGGTTGAACCCGGCCAGCAGGAGCACTCCCAGTTCGCGGTAAAGCTGCGCCCGGGCGGCTCCGGAAACTTTTCCGGTGGCGGCCCCGGGAGTCAGCGATTCGGTCAGCAATCCGCGTTCGCTGAGGGTGACGCGGGCATTCTTGGGGGTATCGGCTTCGATCCAGCCACGTTGGCGGCGTCCATCGCGGTCTCGTCCCACATAGGTATAGACACTCATGTTGCCAGGGCTCCGGCCACTTCCCGCAGGTCGGTGACGCCCTGGACCAGCTTGTTCACGGCGTCATCGATCAAGGGCCGCATGCCGGCGGCGATGGCGGCCTGCTGCAGGTCCACGGTGGCCAGGCCGCCCTGGCGGATAGCGTTCTGGACCTGGGGATCGCCCGGCATGAGCTCAAAGATGCCGGTACGGCCATTGTAGCCCTCCAGGCACCGATCGCAGCCGGTGGCCTGCCAGAGGCTCCGGTCTTCAAGCCGTTGGCGCCAGAATTCACGCGGTTCCAGTTCGCGCGAGGCCTCCTCCCAGGGAACGGGGCGGCGGCAGGCGGGGCACAGGCGGCGCACGAGACGCTGCCCCAGGACGCCTCGCAGGCAGGAAGCCAGCAGGTAGGGAGCGATGCCCATGTCGACCAGTCGCATGACCGCCGCGGGGGCGTCGTTGGTATGCAGCGTGGTGAACACCAGATGTCCCGTCAGCGAGGCGCGAATGGCGATGGAGGCGGTTTCGGCATCGCGCATTTCGCCGACCAGCACGACATCCGGGTCCTGTCGCAGAATATGCCGCAGGCCGTTGGCGAAGGTCAGTCCGATCTTGGGCTTCACCTGGATCTGGCCGATGCCCGGCAGACGGTATTCGATGGGATCTTCGATGGTCAGCACGTTGCGCCGCTTGGCGTCGATGCCCCCGAGGGCGGAATACAGCGTGGTGGTCTTGCCGGATCCGGTGGGCCCGGAGACAACCAGCAATCCGTTGGGTTGGTGCAGCAAGGCCGTAAAGGTGCCCAGCATCCGCTCGTCCATTCCGAGAGAGCTCATTGGCAGGAGCGCGTCCGCGCGATTGAGCAGGCGCAGCACTACGCGTTCGCCGTCCGCGACGGGCAGGGTGGAGGCACGGATATCCAGGGCGCGGTCGCCAACCCGCACCTGTGCCATGCCGTCCTGCGGCAGCCGGCGTTCGGCGATGTCCATGCGTGCCATGACCTTGAGGCGCGAGACCAGCGCCGCTTCGAGATGCTTGGGAGGCGCCGGTTGCTGGTACAGCACGCCGTCGATGCGGAAACGCAGTGCCAGCCGGTCGGCGAAAGGCTCGAAATGGATGTCCGAAGCGCGCTGCTTGACGGCATCCAGCAAGATCAGGTTGACCAGTCGTGTAACCGGCGCGGCTTCGGCGGCTTCCAGCAGGTCGCTGACACGGGCATGGGCGCTTTCTCCCTCCGTCGAGCCGTCTTGTTCGCGGGAGGTTTGCCCGGCTGGTTTCAAGGTGCGGATGAATTGTCCGGCGTCGGCTTCCGAGCGGGCGGTATAGCACCGTTCGATGGCTTCACGCACTACCCCTTCGTCGGCCAGGACGGGGCGCAGCATACGGCCGACGACGCGGGAGACCTGCTGATGGGATTCCACCTGGGTGGCGTCCGCCGTCAGCAGACAGGGTTCGTCCCGGATGCGCAGGGGCAGCAGGGTATGAGTGCGCGCCCAGGCCAGCGGCAGCGAGGCCACGAGGTCCGGCGCCAGCATGTCGTCATCGACTCGTTCGAGGCGCTGTAGCCCGGTGGTGGCGGCGCGCGCATCCTGTTCAGGGTTGTGTTTGCTGATCGTCACTGACTTCACCCTGTATGCCCGTTTTTTGTTGCCAGAGTTCGGTGGTCTGCCGGGCATCGGACGGGCTGTTCAAGATGGTGGGGGTTACGAAAATCAGCAAGTTGGTGCGTTTCTCGACATCGCTCTTGTAACGGAAGAGCCATCCCAGCAGCGGGATGTCTCCCAGGAAGGGAATGCGATTGTCGATTACCTGGCGATCCTTGCGCGTCAGGCCGGCGATGACGATCGTTTCGCCATTGGGAACGGTGACGGTGGTATCGGCCGAGCGTTTGGCGATGGTCGGGGTGTAGGCGCTGTCGCCGCTGCCGGAACTGATGACCGACTCGATGCTGGGATTCAGTTCCATGCGCACCAATCCGCCGGGGATGACATGGGGCATGAGCTTGAGCTTCACACCCACTTCCTGGCGCTCGATGTTCTGAATGACGTCGCGTGCCGTGCCGGAGCCGCCTTCGATGGTGGATTTCAGCACGGGGATTTCGTCGACGATGCTGACGGTGGCTTCGACATTGTTCTGCGCCTGCAAGGCGGTTTCCGAGAGGATTTCGACATCGCGGTCGGCCTTGAGCGCCTCGATGCTGACGATTCCGGGGTAGCCGACGATGAGGTTGCCCTCCGCATCGGTTCCCGTGCCATGGGCGATGGCGACGTTCAGGCCCTGGGGCAGGATACCGGCCGTGGCGTTTTCGATCAGGTTGCGCTCGGGGGAGTCAGCGGACAGGCGGGAACCGCCACTGACACGCGTTTCGCCTTTGCGTCCAGGGGTGGTCAGGGCGGTAAGCCCCACGCCCCAGGTGAAGCCGGCGCTGTCGGCCACTTCGGCGATCAGCACGCTGATCTGCACCTGTTCGGGAACGCGGTCGAGGTTCTCGACCAGGCGCCGCACGATGGCGAAATCGTTGGGGGAGGCGTCGACCAGGAGGGCATTGTTGGCGACGCTGGCTTCCACTGCGATGCGGCGGGTGCCTTTTGAATCCGCGGCCAGCGCGGAGGTTTTTTCCAGCAGGGTCGAGATGCTTTTGGCGACATCCTCCGCCTTGAGATAGTTGAGGGGGATGGCGTTGAGGTGTCCACGTCCACTGGGCGAATCGATGTCGAGCCTGGCGATCAGTTGCTTGATTTCGGTCACACGCGCGGCCGGGCCGATGAGAATAATGCTGTTGGCATGCGGAGCCGGCACGGCCAGGGCTCCGCGCCCATCGAACCCGGCCGCGGTCGCGGTCCCCTGCCGCAGACGGGCGGCCAGTTCCTGGCCGGCTCGTGCCAGTCCGTCGGCCATGGAGGCGTTCAGTTGCTGGGCCAGGGCTTCGGAATCGGCAAACTGGAGGGACACGACCTCGGTGATGCGTGATTGGCCGGGACGGTCGAGTTCGGCGATCAGTTGCGCCACGCGTTCGAGGGTGCGGGCGGTATCGGTGACAACCAGGTGATTGCTGGATTCCAGCACGGAAATCCAGCCCTTGCCGCCGCCACCGCCCTCGAGGACGCGTCGCACGTCTTCCGCGGCGGCATTCTCCAGGCGGAAGACACGGGTTACCAGTCCGGCGGCACGATGCCCCGCGCGGTCGGCCGCGCCCACGGCCAGTCCTCCGCCTTCGGGCAGACGCACGATGCGGTTGGCGCCGTCTTCCTCGACCACGCTCAGCCCCGCCGAAGCCAGCACCGAAAGGCCGAAGGCGTAGACCTCCTCCGCGGGCAGGCGCAGGGGTTCGCTGCCGGGGACGATGACGGTAAAGGCGGCGTCGATATCGCCGGCCACGGCGAAAGGACGTCCGGTGGCGTCGCTCAGCAACTGGGCAAAGGCTTCCACCTTGACGCGGTCCAGGGCGCCGATTTCCACTTCCGCCGCCGAAAGGAAGGCGGTCGACATCCAGGCCGCCGTTAGGCAGGCCAGTGCGATGCGGGTCAGGGGTCCGTGGCCGCAACAAGATTTCAAACGGGGTGTTTTCATGGGGTGGTCGGTTACATGATGCCGCGGGTTGACTGTTCGATGAAATTGGTGAGGTGCCGGACTTCGAGGCAATCCATCACCTCGGCGCGGATGCGTTCCACGGCTTGGCTACGGTTCAGTCCCTGGCGGTAGAGCAACTTGAAGGCCTGTTTCAAGGCGGAGCGTACTTCCGGCGCTACATTCCGGCGTTGCAGGCCCACGGCATTGGTGCCGCAGACGGCGGGAGTATCGCCCGCAACCAGCATGTAGGGGGGGACGTCCTGGGTGATGCGGCTGCCGCCGCCGACCATGGTCATGGTGCCGATGCGGCAGAATTGATGCACGCCCGTCATGCCGGCTATGATGGCCATGTCCTCGATCTGCACTTCACCGGCCAGTTGCGTGCAATTCGACAGGATCACTTCGTTGCCGAGAGTGCATCCGTGGGCGACATGGCTGTAGGCCATGACGAGGCAGCGGCGTCCAACGCGAGTGACTTCGCCGTCGCGGGTCCCGGTGTTTACGGTGGCAAATTCACGCAGGGTGGTTTCATCGCCGATTTCGGCATAGGTGATACCCCCTGTGTATTTCAGATCCTGGGTGGGCATGCCGACGCAGGCAAAGGGGAAAAGTTTGCAGCCGTGTCCGAGGGTGGTATGCCCGCCGACGACAACATGCGATTGCAACTCGGTGTTGTCGCCGATCCGGACATGTTCTCCCACGGTTGAATAGGGGCCGATGGTTACGTGGTCGCCCAGTTCCGCGCCCGGCTCGACGATGGCGGTGGGATGGATGGAGGTCATAAGCTGTTTCCGCGGTCAATGAATAAGGAATGTCAGATGGGGGAATGATAGCAAACCCGACGCCTGCTGGGCAAACGCCGCGCGCATCCCAACGAAGGCTTTGAATGTCATCTTTCATGCCGGCGGGGTCCGGGAGCGGTTGTCCGGCGTCGGGCGCTCTCACACCCCCGCGTCATTCTCGTCCGGGCCGGACTTGAAGCGACGCCGATACCGTGCGGGCGGCAGGCCATGCGTGCGCTTGAAAAGCCGGTTAAAGTGGTATTCGTTGTCGATGCCGACCCGCCGTCCGACGTCGGCCGCCGGCAAATCCGTCGTGCGCAGGAAATGCATCGCGCGTTGCATGCGGTGGTGGATCACAAGCTCCTGGAACGAGGTTCCGAACCGTTCCGTCACCAGGTGGCTGGTGCGCGAGGGCGAAAGGTGAAGGACCGCGGCCAGGTCGGCCAGCGCGATGTCGCGATGAACGTGGTAGTGCAGGAAGCGCATGATCTGCGCCTGTCGGTTGTCGGGCAGATGGGCCAGGGCCTGTTGTTCGCTGCTTTGGACCAATCCGTTCCCCAGCATGAGGAAAACCCGGCCGATCCGCGCCGCCTCGGTCCCGGAAAACAACGGCAACGCCCGGTACGCGCTCCGCCAGCCGTCCGGCAGGGCATGCACGGGCGGTGGGGTCCGCCGCCAGGCGCCGACAAACAGGATCGCCAGCAGCACGCCGTCGCGTCGCAACGGCACGACGACTTCGGTGACGCCCTTCCAGCACGTGGCGGCAAAAGGCTCGAAGTCCGCCAGGCAACGCCGCGGTATCGCTTCGCCGCAATGCTGCAGGCAGCGTGCGCAATAGCCGATGCGACAAACGGCGAAGCGGCGATGCGAACCCCGTGCGCCATCGAGTCGCGAACCCCCGCCGCGGATCGAGAAGACGCCGGTCAGGTCGTGCAGCGTGAGATGCAGCCCCAGCCAATGGTCCGCATCGCGCAGGACCTGTTCGACGGAGCTGGCCGCGCGCGACGACACGGGCGGTGGACGGCAATCGGAAGGCTTGGAGGGCATGGATAGCAGGATAGTGCAAAAATTCAGCCGGGGCCATCATTTTCTCCAGCGCCCCGTCCGGGTATGCTGGATTTTGTTGACCCGGGGGAGGACCGGGCTTGGGAAGGATTGTCCATCATGACGAACACGGTTTGCCGCGTTACGCGCGGTTGCACATTTTGCAATACCTGTATTTTCGAATGCCCGGTCGGTGCCATCGCGATGACCCGGTCCGGCGC
>CAZIUM010000090.1:0-2973 GCA_964542285.1 uncultured Lentisphaerales bacterium | reverse complement strand
TGCCGGACGCTCCTGATCGAACGCGAGTCGATGCTGGGGGGACTGGCCACGGCGGGGCTGGTGAACATTCCGCTGGATTTCGTTTGCGGCATCGGCGAGGAAATGTACGCCCAGCTCGAGCAGGTGGATGGCTTGTGGCACCGCAATTCCGATCCCGAAAAACACAAGCTGGTGCTGGACCGCATGGTACTGGGCAGCGGCTGCGAGGTGCTGCTCCACAGCCAGGCGGTCGAGGCCATCGTCAAGGATGGCGCGGTGTGCGGGGCCGTGATCGAAAACAAGTCGGGACGGCGTGCCATCCTGGCCCGGCGGGTTATCGACTGCACCGGCGATGCCGACCTGGCCTGTTTTGCCGGTTGCGACTACCACGTGGGGCGGCCCGGTGACGGGCTCAGCCAGGGATGTTCGCTCGAATTTCGCCTGGGAGGGGTCGATTGGGACCAATACCTCGGCAGCGAACTCAAGCGCGAGGACCCGAAATGGATTCGCACGATCCGGCAGGCGCTGCGCGACGGCGATATGCCTTACGAGATCGACAACCACCTGAACTGGATGACGCATGTTCCCGGGCGGCCCGAGCATGCGGACCAGGACGAAGTCTCGATCTGTTTCGCGCACAGCCGCAACGCCCATCCGTTGGACGCCCGCGACCTGACGCGCATGTACATCGAGGGTCGCGAACAGGCCGACATTCTTTGGAAATCGATCCGCAAACGGGTGCCCGGTTTCGAAAACTGCTGGCTGATCGACACGGCGCCGCTGCTGGGGGTACGGGACAGCCGCCGGATCGTGGGCGAATACGTCATGACGGGCGAGGACCTGGCCCGTTGGCGGCATTTCGACGACGTGATCGCGATCAGTGGCCATGGCTACGACATTCACCGTCCCGACGGGCCCGGCAACATCAAATGGATCGAGATGGTCATTCGCGGTGAAACCCGCTATGTGATCTCCACCCCGGCCGGGATCGGCACAAGCTGGCCGCCGCCCACGGGCATGGAGTCGCTCTGCGACAGCGAGGGCCGCCAGGGCGACGAAATGGCTTTTCCTCAGCCGGCCTACTACGACATCCCCTACCGCAGCCTGGTGCCCGTAAAAGTGGACAATCTGCTCGTGGCCGGACGATGTCTTTCCGCCACCTTCGAGGCGCAGTCCGGCTGTCGGCTGGTACTGTTGTGCCTGAACATGGGACAGGCGGCGGGAACCGCGACCGCCCTTTCGCTGCGGGAGAACATTGCGCCGCGCCGGGTCGACCGGCGACGTTTGCAGCGGCAACTGATCGCCGACGGCATGAACCTGGGGCAGAAATACCGCGCCATCTCCTGAGCCGGTTCCGCTCGCGCAATCGTAGACCGATCGCTATAATTCCCGACGGTCAACAAAAACCCGAAAGGCGCGGAAGGTGCAACCCATGCTTGAACGTTGTCTGGAAGACCTGGAAACCCGGATCGACCCCGAGGTCGAGGAACGTCTGGAGTCCGAGTGGGAAGACTTCACGGCGGGCCACTTTAACGGGGCGATCTTTTCGCCCAGGCGCGCGCGTAGAATCCCTCCCCGCATCGCGTGGCCCGCCGTGAGCGTCAACCGCGCGCAAGCCGATCCCGAAGCCATGCTGCTGCAGCAATATGGTGCCTGTTCGGAGCGCCTGTCCCTCGACAACGGCGGCTTGATGATGGTGCGCGCCAATTACGGCACGGCGATTCTTCCGTCGCTTTTCGGGGTCGAGATGTTTGTCATGGACGAAGCGCTCAACACCCTGCAAACCTGCAAGCCCCTGGGCGCCGCGGCCATGCGGGAGCTGGTCCTGCGCGACCCGCCCGCGGCGACCGACGGACTCGGCGCCGACGTGCTCGACATGGGTCGGCGCTTCGTGGAGATCGCGACGCGCTACCCGAAAATCGGACGCTACGTTCACCTTTACCACCCCGATTTACAGGGGCCTATGGACGTGTGCGAAATGCTCTGGGGCAGCGAGATGTTTCTGGACCTGATCGACTGTCCCGAGCTGGCGCACCGGGTTTTGAATCGGATCACGGAGACCTATCTCGCCTTCATGCGGGCCTGGAACGCCGTGGTGGGCGACAACGGCAAGGATTGGGCGCCGCACTGGGGGTTCATGCATGGCGGCAAGATCATGCTGCGCACGGACTCCGGCATGAATCTTTCGGGAGAAATGTACCGGGAGTTCATTCGTCCCTACGATCAACGCTTGCTGGACGCGCTGGGCGGAGGCGCGGTGCACTACTGCGGGCGCGGCAGCCACTTCATCGCCGGCGTCTGCGGCATGCGGGGACTACATGCCGTCAACCTGGGACAGCCGCATCTCAACGACATGGAAACAATCTATCGACACACGGTGGACAAAGGCATCAAGTTGCTGGGGCTCATGCCGCCTCACACGCAAGAAGCCCTGGCCGCGGGGCGCGATTTGCACGGCAACGTGCATTGCTGGTAATCGCCGCGAAAGCCGGCTTTGCCGATCCCCGGGTTCATGGGACATTTCGGGCGTCATCGCGCGAAACCGAGACATAATGTCCCTGTGCGCAGCATGTTTATGTGTCAAAAAATCAGTTATAAATAACTGACAGCCAATGACATGATAAAATTATGTTCCCTTGGCATTACACTTGCTATGTTTTGGATGCGAAAGGAATTTATTCATGGACCTTAATCGAATGACACAACGGGCGCAGTTGGCTATTCAGGCCGGGCGTGAGCTGGCGGTGCGTTTCGGGCATCAGCAGGTGGACCTGGAGCATCTGCTGCTGGCCTTGCTGACGCAGGAGGAAGGTCTTGCGCCGCAATTGCTCAAACGCTGCGAGGTGTCCGTGCCCGAATTGCAGGCGCGGGTCGAGCAGGAACTGGCCGGGAGGCCCCACGTCAGCGGCGACACGGAAATGGGCAAAATCTACGTCACGCCGGCGCTGAACGAATTGCTGCTGCGCGCGGCGGACCATGCCCGGCGTTTAAAGG
>CAZIUM010000089.1:0-11539 GCA_964542285.1 uncultured Lentisphaerales bacterium | reverse complement strand
GTCTGCCTCCTTCTTTCGGGGGGGTAGTACTCCGATCCCGAGCGATTCGCGAAGCGTTTTTTTTACAATTCCGCGGAAACGTTGTGATATGATGCCTTGATCATGAAAGTTGCCATTGCCTTCCCTCCGATTTTTTCTTCCAAGGGCGTACCGTTGCTGACGCAAAACCGGCAGTTTCAGTGGTTTCGCCGGCCGACGTTCATTTATCCCGTGATCCCGGCCTATGCCGCCACCATGGCCCGGAAGGCGGGACATGAGGTCCTTTGGATGGATGGCATCGCCACGCGCCAAACCGAGGACAAATACCTGCAAAGCCTCATTCAGGCCTCCCCGGATGTCATTCTGATGGAGACCAAGACCCCCGTGGTCAAGGCCACCTGGCAATGGGTGCGCAGGATCAAGCAGGCGTTGCCGGCCACCCGTCTTGTCCTGGCCGGCGATCATGTCACCGCCCGACCCGAGGAAAGCATGACGCAATGTCCCGCCGATTTCATTCTCACCGGGGGCGATTTCGATTTTCTGTTGCAGAATCTGCTGGAGCATTTCACGGACGGACGGGGCCTGGAACCGGGCATCTGGTCTCGCAATGAGGACAACACGCCGCGCAACAACGGAACCTTCGAAACCCGTCACGATCTCGATGCACTACCGCGTATCGATCGCGAATTGACGCAGTGGCGTCTCTACAGTGTCCACAACGGCAACTTTCGCCGCACTCCCGGCACCTACATCATGGCGGGGCGCGACTGCTGGCACGGCAAGTGCACCTTTTGCTCCTGGACCACAATTTTTCCCAATTTCCGGGTACGTTCGCCGGAAAACGTGGTCGATGAAATCGGAGATCTGATTGAACAGCATGGCGTTCGCGAAATCATGGACGATACCGGTTGCTTCCCACGCGGGGAATGGTTGCGCCGGTTTTGTCACCTGATGATCGAACGCGGCTACCATCAACGAATCTATTTCGATTGCAACATGCGTTTCGGAGCTTTGTCGGCCGACGACTACCGCCTGATGAAAAGGGCTGGGTTCCGCTTTGTGCTTTTTGGCTTGGAGTCCGCCAATCAAGCGACGCTCGATCGCCTGAGCAAAAACCTGGAGGTCGCCCGCATTGTCGAGGGTGCCCGGGATGCTTCCGCCGCGGGACTGGATGTGCATGTGACGGTGATGCTGGGGTTCCCCTGGGAGGGCCGGGAGGAGATCGCCCGTACGGTCAATCTGGCGCGCGAGTTGTTGATTCGCGGCTGGGCCTACACGCTGCAGGTCACGCTGGTCATCCCCTATCCCGGCACCCCCTTGTTCAGGGAATGCGAAACCGAGGGATGGCTGACCACCCAAGATTGGGACGATTTTGACATGCGTTCCTGCGTCATGCGCACCCCTGCGGGGGAGGTGGCCATCAAGCAGGCGATCCGCCGCATCTACAAAGCCTTTTTTCACCCCAGGGCCTTATGGAACCGACTGTTGAACACCCGGCATCCCGTGGAGGATTTGCATTTTTATTATCGGGGACTGATGTCCCTCTGGGGCCATCTAAGCGATTTTAGCGACCGCAAACGCGAGTGACTGAATGCCCGGCACGAATTAAAGCGTTGCGGCCAGTTGCTTCAGTTTGTCGATCGAATAATGCCAGAAATTGTGTTCGAAATCGGCGGAGAATGCCGCGATATGGGGCGTCAGAATCACATTGTCCATTCGAAGCAGTGGATTGTCGGGCGAAGGCGGTTCCCGATCGAGCACATCCAGGGCGGCCCCCCCGAGATGCCCGGATTGCAACGCTTCGATCATGGCCTTTTCGTCCACCACGGGTCCCCGGGAGGTATTTACCAGCAACGCGCCGGGCTTCATCCGGGCAAAGGCCGCCCGGTCGATCAAGTGGCGCGTTTCGGGAGTGAGCGGACAATGCAGCGAGATGAAATCCGCTTCACGCAGCAATGTGTCCAGGGGAACGGATTCCGGCGAAAGGGGATCGTGGTGGTTCACCTTCAATTTAAAGCCACCCAGCATGTTTTCGACATGACGCGCAATGCGGCCGTATCCCACCAGTCCCAGGCAGCGTCGGCTCAGGTGCCATCGGCCATGTTCCGGATCGCTTTCCCAGCGACCGCCACGCACCATGCCGTCCAGACGCACAACCTGGCGCGCCAGACTCAAAAGCAGGGCCACGCTGTGCTCGGCCACCGATTCGGCAATCGACTCGGGAGTATTATGCACGCCAATGCCCAGCGCAGCGGCCTTTTCCAGCGGCAGCGAATCGAGTCCGCTGCCACTGCGGAACAACGCCCGGCAGCGCGGCAATCGCTCCAGCGCTTCGGACGTCACGCAGCGATTGGGACCAAACAACCAGATCACCTCGGCATCGCCCGCAAAGGACACCAGGTCCTCCGCATCGACACAGGCTTTGCAGTCCAGGTCGATCCCCGCCGCCGCGATTGCGGGCGGCACCCATTCCGGCAACTCCGTGACGGCGGCACTGACCATGGCGATTTTCACGCTGACTGCTCCTTCTCGATGGCGGACAGAAGAGTCCGCGACGCTGAAAACATGGCGGAACTGTCGCTGCTGACAGCAGTCCAGTGAACCCCGCGTTGATGCCACGCGGAGAAGGGAACTCCGAACGCGCCCAGCAAGACGCCGGCAGCCCGCGTCTTGCGACAGATTTCATCGATCACCTTGAGCACTTCGGGATCGTCCATCTGCCCTAATTTGCCCAGGGAACCGCTCAGGTCGGTTGGCCCGATGCACACGCTGCCAACCCCCGGCACCTTCAAAATGTCGTCCAGGTTGCGAACGGCGTCGACATGCTCGATCTGTACGATCACCAGGGGCTCGTCGCGCGATTCATCCAGATAGCGATCGAACGGCTTGAGGCCATATTGCGTTGCGCGGCGAACACCGCACCCGCGATTGCCGACAGGAGGATAGCGGCAGGCAGCCACGGCTTCCCGCGCCAGGTCGGCACGGTTGACCATGGGCACGATCACCCCGGCGGGCGCCAGATCGAGAATGGGTTTGAGAATCCCGTGCTCGTTCCATGGCACTCGTACAAACGGGGCGCAATTCGTACCACGCACCGCCATTACATGCAGCATGATGTCCTGGATGGTATGCGGCGAATGCTCCGCATCGATCCAGGTAAAATCGAAGCCGGCGTCCGCGGCCAGTTCGCTGACCGCGGAATCGGAAAACGTGATCACGGTGCCCAGGGCCACGCGTCGTTTAACCGTAGCCAGAAACTTGTCGAGATTGTTGATTTGCATGTCAAACGATCCTTTCGCGATAGTATTATTCGATGGGTTTGTCTTGTCCTGCCGTCATTCGGCGTCGGTTTTCGCGGAAATGCATTCGGTTAAAGGGTGCATTTTCATCGCTCCGAAAGCCCCCCTCCCTCCGGATTCAGTTGCAACCGCACCTGCCGGATGGCTTCAAACCCCTTGTGTCGCTTGACGCTTTGTTCCAACTGCCGCAACCCGAACCGACGAATTTCGAACAGATCGAGACTATTTCGCGCATAGAGGTACAAAATATTGCGATCGTACTTGCCGGGCACCAGCTTGTCCGAAAACGCCGGACCGGCCAGTTCCGGCCAGACCCGTTTAACTTCGTCGAGCAGACTGGAATCCTGCAACCGATAGCGTTTCATGATGCGGCGCAACGCCTCCGCAACGGGACGGGCGTCGCGCCGCCGTTCGGGAGGATCGGCATCCACGGGCAGGTCCGCGGAGCTGTCAACGGACGGCAACCGCACGGCATGCTGACGTACCCGTGACCTGGGAGTCGCGTGAGCCGGCGATGGTTGTCTCTTCCAGCCGGTCATTTCAGGGGTTCTCCGCAATTTCTGGCAACACGCGATCCACATCCCGTTGTGCATCGGGGAGAAAGTCAACCGCCCTGGTCACCAGATTTTCGGCCATGTCACGCGCCGCCGCACTGCCTTCACCGAAAATTACGCAGTAAAGCGCCGCATTGATCGACTGCCTGACCCGTTCGAGCAGCCGTAGTTCGCGCGCCTTGTGTTCGTCCAACAGATAGAACTGAATAAAGGGGGCGATTTGCGCCACTCCGATTCGTTCCCACGAAACGTCATCTTCCTTGCCGGAAAGCGAACGCACCGTGACATTCCGCGCCGTGGCATGGGTGACAGACCACCCCTGGGGCGAGCGAAAATCGCCTTTGGCGAGCCGTTCCACGAGGAAATCCTTGAGTTCCAGCAAGCGTTCGATGCGCTCTTTCGCCACCTGCCAGGCTTGACGTCCTTCCTCGGTCTGCATTTCCATCTCCAACGGCAGCAATTCACGCAACGCATCCCGGTATCGATGTTGCGATATATTTTCAAGCTGGCTGTCGAAGGCCCCTTTCACACGCATGCGTTCGTTATCGATCGCCGCTTGCAAGGCGGCCTGGCGCGCCGCCTCCTCGGCGGCGGCGCGACGTGCTTCCTCTTCGCGTCGCAGTCGTTCCGCCGCGGCTTCCCGATCCGCTTCGCGTCGTTCGATCTCCTGTTCGACCAACAACAGCTTTGCGCTGGTGTTTGCAACCCAGTCCGGAGCGCGCACCAGGGTGGCGGCCAGGTCCTGTTCCAGACGCTCCGCGGAGGCAACCTGACGTTGCAACACGGCCTGCTCGTTGGTCCCGGTTTTGACCATGGCCATGATCTGCTCGATGTGTTTGACGACCTGATCGGCCCTCAACGCAGCCTGACGCAAAGGTCGCGCCTGCAACCAGACTTCATGCGCCATCCGAACCAGGGGTGGCAGGTCCTCGGGCGACGCGATCGGGGGGGCGGCAACCACGGCGACATCCGGCTCCGCCTCCGTTTCGCGGTCTTCCGGGGCCCCCTCCGCGACCGCATCAAGCGGTTCCTCGCGCTCCTCTCCTTCGGATGGGGTCAGGGCCTCGTCCACGTCCGCATCCTGATCGTCAACCGGGACCCGAGCCTCGGCCACCGTCGGAACGTCATTGGTCGCCGCGTCTGATGCCACCGGCTCGGAGGACGTCGGCGTTTTCGGCTCAACCGGCGCATCCGGAGACATAATTCGCGCGGACCAATCCTCGTCAAGTTCCAATTCAACGCTTTCCACGGCCTGCGTTGCGTTTGCAAGCCCTTGCTCGACATGCGCCCCAAGCTGCCGGCGCATGGCCAGGGATCTCGACAAGTGGCGCCCCACCGTATCGAGGGCGGACTGCAAGGCCGCCGCATGGGCCTGTTCGGTCGCCAGGGTTTCACGATGCTTCTTGAATCGCAAGAAAAGAAACGTCCCCCCTGCCAAAACGCCGATTCCCAGCAAGGCAAGCAAGGGAATTAAAATCATTTTGCTGACACGTTTCGAACCGCCCGACTTGCCGGAATCCTCGTCGGCTCGGGGCGGCATTTCGGGAATCATGCCGCGCGAGACCATGATCGTCTTGCTGCGTCCGGTTGCGGAAGGCAACCCCCCGGTTGTCATGGAGGAGGACATGCCTCCGGTCATGCCCGCAACGGCAGAGCTTGTGGTCGAGCTCGTAGCGTTCAAGGTCCGCGTTTTCCCCTTGATGACGAATCGCTTGCCGCGACCGGCAGAGGCAACGTTCACTCCCTGCGGGGCCACGCGGTTCAGATAGTGCCGAATGTCACTGAGCAGCGATTCGTAGGTCGGATATCGCATGGCCGGTTCGAATTGCAACATGCGATTAATGATGGCAATGACTTCGGCATCCACGTCCGGTCGAATCTTCTCCAGGGGGGCCGGAGGACCCTTGAAACGTGCCTTGACGACCTCGACGGCATCGGCGCCGTCAAACGGCGGATGCCCGGCCAAGGCATGGTAGAGCGTTCCTCCCAGACAGTAAATGTCGCTGCGGTAATCGACTCGTTGCCGACGAACTTTTTCCGGGGCAATGTAATAGGGGGTGCCCCAGATTTCCCCCTTGTTCTGGCTGGTGGTCGAGGCGATGCCAAAATCGACCAACTTGGCCTGGTTGCGCTCGTCCAGCAGGATGTTCTCGGGCTTAATGTCCCCATGCACCAGATTGGACTGGGACGCCAACTGCAACCCTTCGGCAATATCCATCCCAATCCGCATCACAAAGGCAGGATCCAACGGATTGGAACTGGAGATCATCTGATCGAAATGCTGTCCAGGCACCAATTCCATCACGATGTAAGGTTGCCCTTTTTCCTGTCCAAAGGAATAAATCTGGGCGATGTTGGGATGATTCAGCTTGGCGGCGGCCTGGGCCTCGCGTCGGAAGGCCTGAACAAATTCCACATTGTCGCCCAAACTCTTGAGCATGACCTTGATGGCGACATCGCGTCCCAACGTTTCGTCGTGAGCACGATATACACCTCCCATACCCCCCGTGCCCAGCAGGTCCAGCAACAAAAAAGCCCCCAGGCGCGCAGGCACCGGAACTTGCCGTTGACACCCCGGGCAGATGGCCTTGGTGAAGGGCTCCAGTCCCGTCACGTCCATGCGTGTGCGACAATAGGGGCACAACATCCGCGGAACGGGATCGTATAATATTTGCGCGGCGGCCGTCGGATTTTCACTCATGACTAATCTTGTAAGACAACAGCAAAGTAATTAGTATACTTTTTATTCGGTTGCTTGTCAGCCTTGGATTGACAATTAACATTTCGTTCCATTTCGTTACGTCACTGTACCTTGCCATGTATCCCGAGCTTTTGAAAATCGGTCCTTTCACGCTGCATTCCTTCGGCTTGATGATGGCGCTGGGATTTCTGGCGGCCCTGCTGGCCATGCGCAGGTTGGCGCGCGGCACGCATCGCGACAGCGATTACCTGTCTCGCCTGCTGGTTTGGTTGATGGTTGGCGGACTGGCCGGATCCCGCCTCGCCTATGTGCTGGAACACTGGCGAAACGAATTTTCCGGTCGCCCCCTGGATATTTTCCGCATTGATCAAGGCGGATTGATGTTTTATGGCGGAGTGATCGGCGCGATCGTCGCCATTTTTGTCTTTGCTCACCGACGCCGGGAACATCCGCTCGAGATTCTTGACCTCGCGGCGGCCGTTTTGCCGCTGGGACACGCCTTCGGCAGAATGGGCTGCTTCCTTAATGGTTGCTGCTATGGACGCTGCACCCAGGGTCCCCTGGCCGTCCGTTTTCCAGCCGGCTCGTTTCCATGGCATGACCACTTGCGACAAGGCATCATTGCCTCCGAAGCGACGCACAGCCTTCCGATCGTCCCGACCCAATTGCTGGAAATGGGCGCCAACCTCGCCCTGTTCGCCCTGCTGTTTGCCGTGGGGTTGCGCCATCCACGACGTGGCTCGATCACCGGTTTGTACCTGCTGCTGTATCCGGTCATCCGCTTCATCATGGAAATCTTCCGGGGCGATCCCCGCATGACCCTGGGCGCGTTGTCGGTCGGGCAGGTCATCAGCCTGGGATTGTTCGGCCTGGGCACGATCCTGCTGTTATCGTTACGCTTCTCCCGTTCGGATCATGAACAACACCTTTGACAGTGCTGGAAGCGCCAACCAGGCGCCCCAACTTTTCCGGGTGCCTTTTGATGATGAGGGCCACCAGCGTCTGGACCAGTGGTTGACGCGACAGTTCGACACCCTTTCGCGTTCTCGCATACAGGCACTGATCAAGTCCGGGCAGGTGACGGTTGACGGACTGGCAAAAAAACCGCGTGACCCGGTTCATGCCGGCGCAAGCATCGAAGTAAGACTCCCCCCTCCCATGCCCGCACGCCCCCGGCCGGAGGCCATGCCGCTTGATATCCGGCACGAGGACCAGGACATCCTGGTGTTGGTCAAGCCGCCCGGACTGGTGGTCCATCCGGCGGCGGGACATGCCGAGGGGACGCTGGTCAATGCCTTGCTGCATCACTGCCGCGACCTGGCGGGAATCGGAGGCGTGCAACGTCCCGGCATCGTGCACCGTCTCGATAAGGATACCAGCGGATTGCTGGTGGTCGCCAAAAACGATGCCGCCCACCGGGGACTGGTGGCGCAATTCCAGAATGGAGAAGTCCGCAAAACCTACCTGGCCCTGGCACATGGCTGCCCCACCCTCGCGGAGAGCAAAATCGAAACGTCCATCGGACGCCATCCGGTTCAGCGCAAACGCATGGCCGCCAATCCTCCCAGGGGACGCACCGCGGTCTCCTTCTATCGAATTGCCGAAACACTGGGGCGCTGCACCCTGTTGCGCGTTCGAATTCTCACGGGGCGGACCCATCAAATCCGGGTGCATCTGGCGTATATCGGACACCCCATCGTGGGAGACCCACTCTATGGACGTCGTCCGCTGGACCGCCAATTGCCCTTCTGTCCCTCCCGCCAGATGCTGCATGCCGCGGAACTGGCCTTCAACCACCCGATCCAGGGGCGACCCATGGAATTCAAATCCACGCCGCCCCGCGACATGCGGGACTGTATCGCGGCGCTGCGTCAGACCTTGGAATCGTCGCCATCCCGGGTTTCCCGCGGGGCCTAGCGATCGTTCAAGGCAACGTATTTATTGCGGGGCGCGACGCTCTTGTAGGCGGGCCGGACGATTTTTCCGGAGTTGGCCAATTCCTCGATGCGATGCGCGCACCAACCGACGATCCGGGCCATGGCAAACAAGGGCGTGAACAATGTGGGTGGAATTTCCAGCAGACTGTAAATGAATCCCGAGTAAAAGTCGACATTGGCGCTGACGCCCTTGTACATCTTGCGGTGGGACGCAATCACCCGGGGGGCCAGCGCTTCCACGCGCTCATAGAGCGCATACTCATCCTGTGCGCCCTTGGCACGCGCCAGATCGATGGCGTACTTTTTGAGAATCACGGTGCGGGGGTCCGAAAGCGAATACACGGCATGCCCGATCCCGTAAATCAAACCGGATCGATCGAACGCTTCCTTGTTGAGAATCCGCTTTAAATAGGCGACGATTTCATCCTTGTCTTCCCAGTCGCGCACCTCTTTTTTGAGATCTTCGAACATCCTCAGAGCCATGATGTTGGCGCCGCCGTGCCGGGGTCCCTTCAGTGCCCCCAGGGCCGCCGCAATCACCGAGTAGGTATCGGTGCCGCTGGAAGACACCACGTGGGTGGTAAAGGACGAATTGTTGCCGCCGCCATGCTCGGCATGCAGCACCAGAGCCAGGTCCAGCAACCGGGCTTCGAGTTCCGCATAACGGGAATCGGGACGCAACATATGCAGAAAATTCTCGGCCGTGCCCAAATCCGGACGCGGACTGTGGATGATCAGGCTGCCCTCGTTGTAATACCGCTGAGCCGTTTGATAACCATAGACCGCCAAGACCGGGAAAAGGGACGTCAGCCACAAACTCTGCCGCAGAATATTCGTCGGCGACAGGTCGTCCGCCTGTTCGTCGTAGGCGTAAAGGGTCAGCACACTGCGTGCCATGGAGTTCATCAAGTCGCGGCTGGGCACCTTGAGAATGGCATCCCGCAGAAACTGTGGCGGCAAAACACGCTGGATTCCGAGATATTTTTCAAAGGAATGCAACTCGTCGGCGTCAGGCAACCGACCAAAAAACAGCAAATAGGCCGTCTCTTCGAACCCCATCCGCTTTTCATCAACAAACCCCTTGACCAATCGCCCGACATCGATACCCCGGTAAACCAGTTGTCCCTTCGCGTGAACCACTTCCCCCGCCACTTTGCGGGTCGCGGAAATTTCGCCGATGCGGGTCAGTCCGGCCAGGACTCCCTTGCCGTTGAGATCGCGCAATCCGCGTTTAACATCGTATTTGCGGTAAAGCATCGGATCGATTCGACTGCTTTCAACCGCCATGCGGCCGCAACGCTCAACGGTTTCGCGCACATCCGATGACTTGCTTTTGCCGGCTACAGGCGATTTTGCTTTGTTTTTTTCTCCCATACATCCTCTCCAATACGATCCATCGCGAACCGTAGCCTGGGAGTCAGGCGTCTACGGTTATCATGCTTATGAAGGAATCTTATCGTAACCGAACCGGGGAACGCAAGAAATCCCCGGGCCTCCGGCGATTCCGAATGACCCCCGACTGGATCCTCCGGCCCGTGTCGCACGCTCCGCTCGCTCGGGACTTGCGAGTTCGGAGCGCAGCATCCCGCCCGCATACTTCAGCCTGCGGTGCTTCAGTGGTTTTGGGGGCGTGGTTTGTACAACGGGATCGGGATTGACGTCTTCTGCAGGGCGCGCGCCTACGTGACGAAGCGCAACTGACCCACCCGGAAGCCCGGATCGGCTCCGTCGAGCAGTCGCAGGCCCTCCAACAGGCTTTTGGCGATGGCGACCTGCGGCCAGGCTCCGGCCCAGGCGCAGACCCGCCTGAGCAGGCCGTGGTGGAAAAGCGTCCACAGCATGAACGCGATCTGCATCAGGCTGTAGAGATTCTTGCTTGCCGTGGCATTTGCGCAGAAGACTTGCTCCATCCCGATCCCGTTGTTTTTCAGGGTGTTGAACTTATCTTCGATTGGGTGCCTTTTTCTGCCGGTCGCGTCGACCAGCAGTATCACGTTGCCGCAGTTGATGCGGGGGACGTCGCTGATCCATGCGTACCGCGTCTCGGTTCCCTTGTGGGTCTCCCTCTGCTCGATGGCCATGACCACCAGCGAACCGTCCTCCTTCTCGGAGAAGTCGATGTATTGCGCCCACCGCAGGCGACTGCGGCGGCAGTCGGGATGCGTGTTGGGCTTGTCGTTATAGCTCAGGGCGTTTTCGGAGGCGACATCCATAAGCGCCACCGCCTCCTGCCAGACGGCCGGAGTCCGCCCCTCCTTGAACGTGACGCAAAACCGCCAGCCCAGGCGGGAACACAGGGCGGCGACGGGACGGCAGGCGTAGAGGGAGTCGCCCAAAACGATGAAGGACGTGCGCGGAAAGGCCTTCGTGAGCCTCGGCAGCAGGCGGAGCGCCGCGTTGATCTCGCAGTCCTCCTTCTCCGAGACAGGGTCGTCCACGTCGATGTGTTCCTGCATGAGCGGGATCGGATGGCCACAGAGCAGGACGCTGGCCTGCAGCACGTAGCGGTAGTGCCCGCCCCCGTTGGCCTTGCCTCCCTCCTCGAAGCCCTTGCGGCATTTCTCCCGCACGCTGCCGTCGATGACGATGCGGTAGGTGCCGAAAACGCGGGAGCCGTCGAAGAGGCGGCTCTCGAAGAGATCTTTCACGAGCGCGAGCTGGATCTGCTCGAGGTGCTGGGGCGGACAGCGTCGTGAGGAACTTCACGATGTTGTTGCTGCAGGAGATGCGCCGCTGGCCGTCGGCGGGGATGTCGTCGTGCGCTCTGCCCGCGAACCAGGCAACGGCCTCGGGCAGTGCGCCGGAGTTGCACTGCGCGTCCATCTGGTTGCGCGAACCCATGCGTCCGAGGAACATCAGCAGCAGCGTCCAGACGAACTCGGCGGGGGTGTAGCGGCAGCGTTCCGCCTTCCGCAGGTCGGGGAGCTGGTTGAACAACCGCTTCAGGTGTCGGAATTTGCCGTCGATAAACGCCCCGAACGCACGGCTCAGGAACTCGTGCGCGATGCAGGGGTCCGGGCGGCGGCCCGCCGCCGCGCAGTATGGTTTCGGATGATGCCCAGCGACTTG